>NZ_KB905107.1:30610-194940 GCF_000377825.1 Thioalkalivibrio sp. AKL9
TGGTTCTACCCGCAAGCGGCGCAACGCAGGATCGGGGAACAGGGGGCACCAACCCGACAAATCATTGAAAGAGCGGGCTCGGCCGCTTTTGCGCGTGCACGGCGTTGCGGTTCCCTTGTGCAGAATGACTGCACGGCAGTCACCGCGCCTTGTTCGCACGCAAAAGCGACTCGAGCGCGAGCGCGCGATTCAATCAGCGTCTCCCTAGCCGCGGAAGTCCGGCTCCAGTACCGATTCCGCCAGGTAGTAATACGCCGCCGGGTCCAGTCCTTGCTCAAGGAAGGGAGCCTGGAATTCCGCCTCGGCCGCAGCCAGCGGCAGCGCAGTGGAGGCCCCCACGACGCGATCACCTTCCAGCGCGAGCACCAGCGTACTATCCGGGCAGTCGACGTAGTCCTGCAGATACCGCTCTTCGTACTCCGCGCTGCCGTCGTAGAGATAGGGCCACTCGCGGAAGACTGCGATGCGCAGGCGTGCAACATCCTCCAGATAGGGGACAATCCCCGCCCCTCCCACGACCCTGAACTCCATTCGCCTCCCCAGTATCTCAATCAAACCGGCGCCGGCGTGTCCGCAGGGGCCTCCCGGCCGACACCGCGCAAGAGGCGCCCAAGGATATCCGACCCACTCAATATCCGGCGCTGACTGTCGGTCCACAGCAGGATCACGTCGTCCCCAACCACCGTGTCGCCGCTGCTGGCCGGGCGCACCCGGAAATGGGGTACCAGGCTGCCCAGCCGGTGGCTGCCATCACGCACGACCAGCGGGTGATGGCAGTGATGGTGGGGATCGAACCGCTCCGGCGCAAACAGCGCCTCGCGGGTAAAATCCGCGACCCGGATCACCGTGCGCGGCTCGCCCTCGGGATCGATGACCACCATCCAGCTGCGACCCGGCCTATTGAGTCGACGCAGGAACGCATCATCGGTACGGGGCTCGATCGCCGGGAACACCGGACGCCCGGCCTCGAAGTCCAGCGTGATCACGCTGTCCGGGGCCAGCGCCTGGCCCTCGTGTTGCACCAGGATGTCGTCCAGCTCGAGGAAATTCCGCGCGCCCCGCCCCTCGACCCGGGTAATCTCGCTGCCGTGGGCCTGCATGTGCAGGTCAATCAGGTGATGCAGGTCCCGCTCGGGGAAGAAGCGAATCTCCTCGCCCCCCAGCCAGCGGTCCAGCACCCAGGCAGTCGGCCGTGCCACCGGGTACATCAGGATCTGGTAGAAGCGCAGCAGTGGATACAGCGCCCCGGCAACCCGCAGGGCATGCCGCGAAAAATAAGACTGCGGCAGAATCTCGGCAAAGATCGTGATCACCACGGTAGAGAACAGGAATGCCGCCACGCCGCCCATCACCGAACCCGACAACAACGCCAGCAGCACGTTGACGGAGACGTTTCCCCAGAGAATGGTCACCAGGGCAAAGTTGGCATCGGCGCGCAGGGCCAGCAGGCGCTCCGCGCGCCGGTCACCCTTCTGCGCCTCGACCTCCAGCTCCAGCTTGCTGCGCGAGAACAGTCCGAGATTGAGTCCGGACAGAATCGCCGATTGGGACAGGCAGACGAGGATACCCAGCCAGGTGAGGACGCTCATGGGGTCTTTTCCTTGGGCAACACGGCGCACGAACGGGAGAGGCTTCAGGGTACCGCGTGGCAGGCCGTGCGCGCCCGCACGGAACGTTCGTTTCGTCGTGCCAAGCCGCACCCGCAAACCGGCAAAACATCTACACTCGGAGATGGGGCCGATGCCTGTCGGGCCGGCACCACAGCGGCCCGGTACGTCAGGAAACGGCCGGTCGGGCCACCGAATACGCTACAGGAGGATCTGCATGGATACTGTCTGGATCGTTGTCGCCGACGCCGCACGAGCCCGCATCTTCACCTGCGAGGGCCGTGCCTGCCAGGGGATGCACGAGAGCGAGACGCTCTCGCACAGCGAATCCCGCGCCCACAATCAGGATCTCGTCTCGGATCGTCCCGGGCGCAGCTGGAGCAGCGCCAGCGGGGACGCCCGCCACGCCATGCAGGACAGCACCGACCCCGCCGCCAACGAGCGCAACCGCTTTGCCCGACAGGTGGCCGAACGCCTCAAGTCCGCCCATAACGACGGCACCTTCAAAAAACTGGTGATCGTCGCCGCACCCTCGTTCCTCGGCGCCCTGCGCGAAATGCTGGACCCGACCGTTGCCCATAGCGTCACCGCCGAGGTCGCCAAGAACATCACCAAGTCGACCGACGCCACCACCCTGCGCAAGCACCTGCCCGACTTCCTCTACTAGGCACCATTCCAGCCCCTGGCCCCGCATAGCGGGGCCAGGGGCGACCGGTCGGCTCCAACGCCCCTCAACGCTTGCCGAGATCGTCCGGCTTCAGCGTGCCCAGCAAGCGCGGGCCGTCGGCGTGTGGCTCGAACACCGCCATTTCCGCCTCCTCGATTTCCACATCCGCGGCGTGGCGCAGGTTGAGATCGTGGCCCACAACGACGATGTTTTGCTTCGGATCCCTGGGCGGCGTGTTCAGATGCCCCCGAAGGCCTTCGATCAGGTCCTCGCGGCGTTCATCGTCCTGGATAATCGGCAGATTGTAGAGCTCGGTCCGAATCTCGTAGTCACCGAAGGCATAGTGCGCGGTCTCCCAGTTACGGCAGAACTCGCTGGTCAGTACCTGCTCCACCGGGATCGCGTAATGATCGAAGCCCTTGCCCACCTGGCGCGCCTGCTCGCGCCCGCGCGTACTCAGATTGCGCTGTCCTTCGCAATTGTCCATGTCGGACAGGTCGTAGTCGTCATGCGAACGATCGGTCGCCGCATGCCGCCAGTACACCACCAGCCCACCCGCCTGCATACGCTCGATCAGCGCATCCGGTGCCAGCGTCTCCGCAGTTGCGGTAGCGAACGCCACCAGCAACAGGGCCAGGATTGCGCTCAGCATCCCATTTCGCATGCCGTCCTCCTTGCGAGTGATGGATTCGGTGTTTCCCTTGTGTGCGGACGCTCTGCGGCCGCGGTACCCGGCACCCACCGGGCCCGCGCCTCACAGTCTCCCGGGGCTCAGTCGAAGTCGTCGGGCGTGAGCACCCCGAGTACCCGGGGCAAGTCGCTGCCGGGCTCGAACACGGCGATTTCACCCTCGTCGATGCGAACCCGGGCGGCCTGCTGAAGATTGATGTTGTGGCCCACGATCACCACGTTCTTCCCGGCATCCCCCGGCGCCGTCACCAGATAGCGCCGCAATGCATCGACCAGCTCCTGCTGGCGTTGACGGTCACGCACTGGCGGCACATTGAACAGGTCGTCACGGACCTCCCAGGAGTCCTCGCCGAAGGCAATCCGGGCACTGTCGACATTGCGGCAGAAGGGCGAGCTCAGGATGCGCTCGACCGGGATCGCGTGGCGTTCGAAGCCCTCGCCCACCTGACGCGCCTGCTCATGCCCGCGGTCGTCGAGATTGCGCTGCCCCTCGCAACGGCTCATGTCGGACAGGTCGGTGTCCCGCTGGCTGCGGTCGGTGGCCGCATGCCGCCAGTAGATCACCAGCCCACCCGCCTGCATGCGCTCGATCAGCGCATCCGGGGCCAGTGTGTCGGCGCTCGCGATTACGGGGGAAAATCCAAGGATGATCAAGAACAAGAACCAGCGCCGAAGCATCGGGACCTCCAGTAAGAAAGGGGTTCAACGAAGCAAGAGACCGTCACCCAAGGGCATCGGTTCGATGCATGTTCTGGGCGCAACCATCCGCCCGGCGCGTTGACGCCCCCCGACCCCAGCCCTAGTATGCCGTCACCCCCTTGCCCGGAAACCCGCGTCCCCATGACCTATTGTGTCGCCATCGATCTGGACGACGGTCTCGTCTTCGCCTCCGACTCCCGCACCAATGCCGGCGTCGACCAGGTCAGCACCTACAGCAAGATGCACACCTTCGAGATCGAGGGTCAGCGGGTCTTTGTGGTCCTCGCTGCCGGGAACCTCGCCACCACACAATCCGTGGTACAGCAGCTCAAACGGGACATGGAAGAAGGTGCCGACGAGAGCCTGGCCACCGTGGAGCGCATGTCGGATGCGGCCGACTATCTGGGCCGGCTCAACCGCGAAGAGGCGGAAAAGCACTCCGAGGCACTGTCCCGCTCCGGCATCAAGGCCGAGGCCACGCTGATCATCGGCGGCCAGATCGGCCAGGACGCGCCGGCGATCTTCATGGTTTACCCGCAGGGCAACTACATCACCACCTCGCAGCAGACACGCTTCTTGCAGATCGGCGAGAGCAAATACGGCAAGCCCATTCTGGACCGCATCATCGACCCGACCACCCCGCTGGGCGATGCCGCGCGCTGTGCCCTGGTCTCCATCGACTCGACGATCCGTTCGAACCTGACCGTGGGGCCACCGATCGAGGTGATGGTCTATGAGCGCGGCACCCTGACCTTCGACCATTACCTGTGCCTGGAGACGGACGACGACTACCTGCGGTCGCTCACCCAGGCCTGGGACATGAACATCAAGAAGGCCTTCACCGACCTGCCGCGCTTCGACTGGGAATCCGCCCACGAACGCAAGCAGCGCGGGACGCGCGTCAGCCGCGGCTCCGGCAAGACGGCGGGGTCTTCCTCGGCCAAGACGAAAAAGCCGCGGCGCTGAACACCGCAGCGCGGCGAAGCTACGCCGCCTGAGTCTGCACCTGCGCCGGCGAGGCCAGGAACCAGGTCTCGGCGTTCGCGCCGTGAATATCTCCGATATCCCGCTGCAGCACGTCGATGAAGGCGTGCAGGGCCTCTTCCTTGATCAATTCGTCCACGTGGGCATCGGCCGCGTGACGGCGCCCCTGGATCACCAGGCGCAGGGGCAGTTCGTTGTTCGGCAGTTTTTCCAGCGCGTCCTGTACCTGGGTCAGGGCGTGGGTAACCGACCGCGGGAAGGCGGTGTCCTGCAACAGGTAGCGCACCACATCCACGCCGTTGATGCGCCGCTTCACATGCTGACGATACATCTGGAAGCCGCTCTCCGAACGCAGGATGCTGGTCCACAGCAGTCCCTCGTAGGGCCCCGGGTCCTCACCATCCTTCTTCAGGTGGCGCAGTGCGCCAACGTCGATCTGCCGCGTCCCCATGTCGGCCCGCTCCAGGTTGCGCCCCAGGCGGATAAAGTCGTAGGCGGCATCGTGGCTCATGGTTCCGGCCAGCAGCCCGGTCAGGGTCTGGCAGCGCTGGATCACGTCCGAGAGGAATTCGAAACGTCCGCGCTTGCCGATACCCTGGTCGATATGGTCGCGCGCGAACAGATAGAGTTCGTTCATCACCTCCCAGGCCTCGGAGGGCACCAGATCGCGCGTGGTGCGAACGTTCTCGCGTGCGGCGCGCAGGGAGTTGAGGATGGAGCTGGGGTTATCGGCATCGGCCAGCAGGAACTTCACGCAGTTCCGTTCATCTTCGCGCTGGTAGTGGTTGTCGAACAGGGCCTCGTTACCGGTGACGTCCACCAGCCCCTTCCAGGACAGCTGCACCGATTTCGGCATGTCCAGCGCCAGCAGATTGAAGGCCATGACCATGCGCGCCGTGTTCTCGGCACGCTCAACGTAGCGCGCCATCCAGTACACGCGTTCTGCGACTCTCGAGAGCATCTTAGTTCTCCTCGTCCACGATCCAGGTGTCCTTGCTGCCCCCGCCCTGCGAGGAGTTCACCACCAGCGAGCCCTTGCGCATCGCCACGCGGGTCAGCCCGCCGGCGGTCACGTCGGTGCGCACCCCCTGCAGGACGAACGGGCGCAGATCCAGGTGCCGCGGTTCGATCTCGTCACCGCACAGCGTCGGGGCCACCGAAAGGTCCAGCGTCGGCTGTGCGATGTAGTTGCGCGGGTCCTTCTTGATCAGCTGCGCGAACTCGGCACGTTGCTTCTTGGTTGCGTGCGGGCCGACCAGCATGCCGTAGCCACCGGACTCGTTGGCCGGCTTCACCACCAGCTCGTCGAGGTGATCCAGCACGTAGGCACGATCCTTCTCGTTGACGCAGAGATAGGTCGGCACGTTGGGGATGATCGGTTCCTGATCCAGGTAATAGCGGATGATGTCCGGCACAAAGGCATACATCACCTTGTCGTCGGCCACGCCCGCGCCCGGCGCGTTGGCGAGCCCCACGTTGCCCTGGCGCCATGCGCGCATCAGCCCGGGCACGCCCAGCATCGAATCCGGGTTGAAGACCTCCGGGTCCAGGAACTCGTCGTCGATGCGCCGGTAGATGACGTCGACGCGCTCCAGACCATCGATGGTGCGCATGTAGACGCAGTCGTCGTCGCCGACCACCAGATCCGCGCCCTCCACCAGCTCCGCGCCCATGCGCTGCGCGAGGAAGGAGTGCTCGAAGTAGGCCGAGTTGTAGATCCCCGGCGTCAGCACCGCGATCTCCGGGTAATCCTGCGGACGCGGCGAGATCGAGGCGAGCATGTCGAACAGCTGGGTGGGATATTCATCCACCGGCAGGATGCTGGAACTCTCGAACAGCTCCGGGAACACCCGCTTGGTGACTTGCCGGTTTTCCAGCATGTACGACACGCCGGAAGGCACGCGGAGGTTGTCCTCCAGCACGTAGAACTGCCCCGAGCCGTCGCGCACCAGGTCCGAGCCGCAGATGTGTGCCCAGACGCCCTGCGGCGGCTTGATACCAACACACTGTTCGCGGAAGTTCTTCGACTGATTCAGGACATAGCGCGGAATCACCTTGTCCTGGAAGATCCGCTGCTCGTTGTAGATATCGTCGATGAACAGGTTCAGGGCATTCAGGCGCTGCTCGAGGCCGGCCGTGACCTGATCCCATTCCTTGCGCGCAATGACCCGCGGGATGATGTCGAACGGCCAGGCGCGGTCAATGTTCTCGCCTTCGGTGTAGACCGTGAAGCTGATACCCATCTCGAGAATCGCGCTGTCCGCGGCCTGCTTGCGGCTGTGGATCTCGCCCTCGTCCAGCGAGGCCAGGTATTCCGCGAGTGCCCGAGCCGGAGCGCGCGGCTGGCCAGGTTTCTCGATCAGTTCGTCGTAAAACGGGGCGGAATCGTAATGCTTCCAGTCGATGGCCATTCGTCGGGTCCTCTGACGCGGGGATGGTGTTGTTCTACAGTAACGTCTTTTCGCGCTAGCCGACGTTTCTGCCTACAGCGTTTCGTCCGGCCCGCCCCGACCGAGGTTCCCATGTCCGACGCACTCGAACAGCGCCTGATCGAACTCTACCGCCACCCGAAGATCCAGGGATGCAACTGGCAACCACGGTTGTTCTGGCATGCGGCCGCCGACGGCACGCCCTTCGGCAGCTTGCGGGTGGACGGGCGGGAACTGGAGGTGTTCCTGGCAACAATCCTGGGGGAACCTTCAACGGAACAGGCCGGGCTGGATGCCGAGCGGGACGGCCGCGGGCAATTTCTCGCCGCCAATGCGCGGCGCCACGAGCTGCCGTTGTTCACCCGCCGCTGACAAACCGCGGCGTCGCCACGAGCACCGTCATCGCGAGGAGCGCAGCGACGTGGCGACCTCCATCGGCGGCCCCGGAACCGATCCAAACGAAACGCGGGGGTACAGACGGAGGTTGCTTCGTCGCTGCGCTCCTCGCAATCACGGTGCTCGTAGCTGAGCCCCGCGAGGACGAACGTTCAGACAGGCTTGCGGAATTCGACCTGTTTCCAGTAGCCGAACAGGCTGGCCGGGGCGACCATGCAGGGCTCCTGCCCGGTCACGCGCACGAAGTCCTCGTATTCCATGTCCGGCCGGAACCCAACGGCCTTCGACAGCGGCCGCAGGCAGCGCTCGACGCCGCGCAACAACCATTGCTGCGAGGCAAAGTGGTTGACCACCAGCAAGCGTCCCCCGGGGCGGCAGACTCGCCACATCTCGGCGAACAGGGCATCGGGGTTGGGTACCACGGTGGCCACATACATCGCGACCACCGCATCAAAGCTATTGTCGGCGAAGCCGAGCTGTTCGGCATCCATCTCGCACAGGCCGGATACCGCCGGCAGACCGCCGTTCAGGCGCCCACGCGCAACCTCCAGCATCTCGCGGGATACATCGATCCCCACCACCTCGCAGTCATCCGGATAATCCGGCAGCGAGATCCCGGTGCCGACCCCGACCTCCAGGATGCGCTTGCCCGAGACCGGCGCCAGGGTCTCCCGCGCGCTGGCCCGCCCGGTCGCGAACACTCGACCGAAGGTGGCGTCGTAGTGGCGAGCGTAGCGCCGGTAACTTTTGCGAATACTGACGAGGTCCATGCCCACGCGTCCCGAATCTGAATGGCCGGGCGCCGGAAAAAGCAGCGCCCCTGATCGAAGCGAGTCCGATCAGGACTCGGGTTCGACCGCCTTCATGCTCAGACGGATGCGGCCCTGCTTGTCCACTTCCAGGACCCGCACCGTCACCGAATCCCCTTCCGAGAGGAAATCGCCGACGCTCTCGACACGTTCGTCGGAGATCTGCGAGATGTGGACCAGACCGTCACGGCCCGGCAGAATCGAGACGAACGCCCCGAAGTCCATGATCTTCGCCACCTTCCCGGTGTACTGGCGCCCCACCTCGATATCCGCCGTCAGCTCTTCGATACGGCGCTTGGCCTCGAGGCCCGCCGCCTGATCGGTGGAGGCGACCTTCACCGTGCCGTCGTCCTGGATGTCGATGGTCGCGCCGGTCTCTTCGGTCAGTGCGCGAATGGTCGCCCCGCCCTTGCCGATCACGTCGCGGATCTTGTCCGGGTTGATCTTCATGGTGATGAAGCGCGGCGCGTGCGAGGACATCTCGTCACGATGATGCGGCAGCACTTCGTTCATGCATCCGAGGATATGCATGCGGCCTTCACGGGCCTGGGCCAGCGCCCGCTCCATGATCTCGCGGGTGATCCCGTCGATCTTGATGTCCATCTGCAACGCCGTCACGCCGTCGTTGGTGCCGGCCACCTTGAAGTCCATGTCGCCCAGATGGTCCTCGTCGCCGAGGATGTCGGAGAGCACGGCGAAGCGATCGCCTTCCTTGATCAGGCCCATCGCTATACCTGCAACCGGAGCCTTCAGCGGCACGCCGGCATCCATCAGCGCCAGCGAGGTACCGCAGACAGAGGCCATGGAGCTGGACCCGTTGGATTCGGTGATCTCGGAGACCACGCGAAGCACATAGGGGAAGTCCGCCTCGTTCGGCATCACCGCCTGCACGCCACGCTTGGCGAGGCGCCCGTGGCCGATCTCGCGGCGCTTGGGTGACCCGACAAAGCCGGTTTCGCCGGTGCAGTAAGGCGGGAAGTTGTAGTGCAGCATGAAACGGTCGCGGCGCTCGCCTTCCAGGGCGTCGATGATCTGGGCATCGCGATCGGTGCCGAGGGTGGCCACCACCATTGCCTGCGTCTCGCCCCGGGTAAACACGGCGGAGCCGTGCGCGCGCGGCAGCACGCCCGTATCCACGTGGATCGGGCGTACCGTCTTGGTGTCGCGGCCGTCGATGCGCGGGTTGCCGTCGAGGATACGATCACGGACCAGGCGGTACTCCAGGTCGTGGAAGGCCGTCTTCACGTCATCCAGGTTGGGCCCGGACTCGTCTTCACTGACCAGAGCCTCCACGGCCTTGCCGCGCAGTTCGCCAATGCGCTGCGTGCGCGCCTGCTTCTCGGCGATCTGGTAGGCCTCCACCAGTTCTTCGCCGACCACCCCCTGGATCTGCTCCTCGAGCGATTCGAGCGACGCCGTCGGCTGCCACTCCCACGCGGGCTTGCCGGCCTCGGCCGCCAGTTCCTTGATTGCCTGGATCGCGGCCTGCATCTGCTCGTGGCCGTACATCACCGCACCCAGCATCACCTCTTCGGAGAGCTGGTTGGCCTCGGATTCGACCATCAGCACGGCGTTCTCGGTACCCGCCACGACAAGATCAAGGTCGGAATCCGCCAGGGCGCTGTAGGTCGGGTTCAGCAGGTACTCACCGGCGCGGTAACCGACTCGCGCGGCGCCAATCGGCCCGGCGAAGGGCACGCCGGAGAGCGCCAGCGCGGCCGAGGTCCCGAGCATCGCGGGGATATCGGGATCCACGTCGGGGTTGATCGACATTACCGTCGCGACCACCTGGGTCTCGTTCTTGAAGCCTTCCGGGAACAGCGGACGGATCGGTCGGTCGATCAGGCGACAAGTCAGGGTTTCCTTCTCGCTCGGACGCCCCTCGCGCTTGAAGAATCCACCCGGGATCTTGCCGGCCGCGTAGGTGCGTTCCTGGTAGTTCACGGTCAGGGGGAAGAAGTCTCGGCCCGGGTCGGCTTCCTTGCGAGCCACCACGGTGACCAGCACCACGGTCTCGGCCATATTGACGATGACGGCGCCACTGGCCTGACGAGCGATGTCACCGGTTTCGAAGGTGACCGTATGGTTTCCGTACTGGAATGACTTCTTGTATGCCACGTTATTTCCCGTTTCCCGTGTTCTTGCGACTTTGATGCCTGAATTCTGGCTCTCGCGACCCATTGGTGCGGGCCCGAAAGCGAACGGGCCCGCACCAATGGCGCGGGCCCGTCATGCCGGCCTTAGCGGCGCAGCCCAAGCTCCTGAACCAGGGCCTGATAGCGCTCCTGGTCATGACGCTTGAGATAGGTCAGCAACTTGCGGCGCGTGCTGACCATCTTCAACAGGCCGCGGCGCGAGTGATGATCCTGCTTGTGCTTGTCGAAGTGCCCCATCAGATGCTGGATGCGGGCCGTCAGCAGCGCGACCTGGACTTCCGGCGAACCGGTGTCGTTGGGATCGCGCTTGTGCTTCTCGACGATGGCCGATTTTTCTTCGGTGGTGAGCGACATGAAAACCTGACTCCTGAAAAATTTCTAAACCGTTAACCGACCAGTGGCGCTGGCGATAGGCGGGCAATGGTAGCACGACGCACGACGACGTGAACAGAAAGAGACCGGGCACGCTCAGGCCGGCGCGTGCGCCGCCGGCACGAACAAACGCCGCGCCCGGATCTGCCCGTCGGGGTCGCGAACACCGACCGCCAGGAAGCGGCCACCATCATCAAAAATCCGCACCAGGGGCCAGCCAGTATCCCCTTCGTACGGCGCATCCGCCGCCCCTGGGGCCTGCCCGACCACGGCGGTCGGCGCGGCCGGGTTGCCATGGCGCATGGCGGCGCTGGCGGCGACGTCGAGCGTGACCGACGGCCAGTGCGCCAGCGCCGCCTCCGCCGGTTGCAGCAAGGCCTCGATGGCGGCCACCCCGCCCGCCTCGAAGGCCGCCTCAATGGCATCCAGCGAGACCATCGCGGCGGCGTCGAAGTGGCCGTGCCCGACCCGGTGCAACGTATCCACCGCAGCTCCACAACCGAGCGCATGCCCGATGTCGGCAACCAGCGAACGGATATAGGTCCCCTTGGAACAGTGCACCGTCAAACGCAGGCCGTCCGCCGCGATCTGCTCGATCTCCAGGGAATGGATCTGCACCGGACGCGGGGGGCGGTCCACCTCCACCCCCTGACGCGCGAGCTCATACAGGCGCTTGCCCTGATGCTTTAGGGCCGAGACCATCGGCGGGACCTGCGCCTGGTCGCCACTGAACCGCCGCTCCAGCTCGCGCAGGATGGCCGGCTCGATGGGCGGCACCGCCGCCTCGCGGATCACTGCGCCATCGAGGTCCGCGCTGTCCGTCTCCACCCCCAGGCGCGCCTCGGCGACATAGCGCTTGTCCGCATCCAGCAGCCAGCCAGAGACCTTGGTGGCCTGCCCGAAGCACAACGGCAAAAGGCCCGTCGCCCGTGGGTCCAGTGCCCCGGTATGACCGGCCTTCTTCGCCTGCAACAGATACTTGACCCGGCCCAGCGCCTGGTTGGAGCTGCGCCCCCGCGGCTTGTCCAGCAACAGGATGCCGTCGACCTCGCGCCGCTTGCTCGCCATGGATGAACCGCCCGGCCGAAAACGCCCGGGCTCAGGCCCCGCGTTCCGGTCCCTCGTCCGGATCGCGTCGCTCGTCGGAGCCACCGTCATCTGCCGCGCCGTCCCCATCCGGGGCCTCGGGATCGTCCGCATGATGCGCCCGATCCTCGGCCAGCGCCTGGTTGATCAGTGACGACAGGTGCGCGCCGCGCTCCGGCGTGTCGTCATAGATGAAGCGCAATTGCGGCACCGAGCGTAGACGCATGCGCTGCCCCAGGGCCCGGCGCAGAAAACCGGCGGCGCTGTTCAAGCCCTTCTGCGCCTCCTGACCCGTCTCGGCCCCGCCGAGCTGGGTGAAATACACTCGGGCATACGCCAGATCGCGCGACACCTCGACTCCGGCCAGCGTGATCATGCCGACCCGCGGGTCCTTGACCTCCATGCGGATGAGCTCGGCCAGCTCGCGCTGGATCTGCTCCCCGACTCGGTCGGAACGATGGAAGTCGCGGTTACCGGGCATCAGAGCGTCCGGGCCACCTCGACGCGCTGGAAGACCTCGATCTGGTCACCCGCCTTCACGTCGTTGTAGTTCTTCACCGCGATACCACATTCGGTACCGGCCTTGACCTCGTTCACATCGTCCTTGAAGCGACGCAGGCTCTCCAGCTCGCCCTCGTAGATTACGACGTTGTCGCGCAGCACGCGGATCGGGTTGCCCCGCTTGACCGCGCCCTCCATCACCAGACAGCCGGCCACCTGACCAAAGCCCGAGGCCTTGAACACGTCGCGCACCTGCGCCAGGCCGACGATCTCTTCGCGGATCTCGGCCGACAGCAGACCGGACAGCGCCTGCTTCACGTCGTCGATCGCCTCGTAGATCACCGAGTAGTAGCGCACGTCGATCTCGTTCTCCGCCGCGAGGCGCTTCGCGCCCGCATCGGCACGCACGTTGAACGCGATCACGATCGCCTCGGAGGCCATCGCCAGGTTCATGTCGGACTCGGAGATCCCGCCCACGCCGGCGGAGACCACCTTCACGCGGACCTCGTCGGTGGACAGCTTGATCAGCGACTCGCGCAAGGCCTCGGCCGAGCCCTGCACATCCGCCTTGATCAGGATGTTCACGGTCGCGATCTGGCCGTCCTGCATCTGGTTGAAGATGTTCTCCAGCTTCGACGCCTGCTGCGCGGCCAGCTTACGCTCGCGTTGCTTGGTGTCGCGATGTTCTGCGACCTCGCGGGCCGTCTTGTCATCGGCCACCACCAGCACCTCGTCGCCAGCGTCCGGCACCCCGGACAGGCCCAGGACCTCGACCGGCATCGACGGGCCGACTTCCTTCACGGCCTTGCCGGTATCGTCGAACATCGCCCGCACGCGGCCGTATTCCTTGCCCGAGAGCACGATGTCGCCGTGCTTGAGCTTGCCGGACTGGACCAGAATGGTCGCCACCGGACCACGGCCTTTCTCCAGGCGCGATTCGATGACCACACCACGCGCCGGACCCTCGTCCGGGGCCTTCAGCTCCATCACCTCGGCCTGCAGCCCCAGGGACTCCAGCAGATCGTCGATCCCCTGGCCGGTATGGGCGGAGACCTGAATGAACTGGGTATCGCCGCCCCAGGACTCGGGGATTACCTCGTGCTGGGCCAGTTCGTTCATGACCCGATCCGGTTCGGCCTCGGGCTTGTCGACCTTGTTGACCGCCACGACCATCGGCACGCCCGCAGCCTTCGCATGCTGGATCGCCTCAATGGTTTGCGGCATCACGCCGTCATCCGCCGCAACCACCAGGATCACAATGTCGGTGGATTGGGCGCCGCGGGCACGCATCGCGGTAAACGCGGCATGCCCCGGCGTATCCAGGAAGGTCACGCCATCGTGGTTGTTCTTCACGTGGTAGGCGCCGATGTGCTGGGTAATCCCGCCGGCCTCGCCAGAGGCGACCTTCTCCTTGCGGATATAGTCCAGCAGCGAGGTCTTCCCGTGGTCGACGTGACCCATCACGGTCACCACCGGCGGCCGCGGACGGGCCTCGGCATTCTGCTCGAGACCGGTATCGATCTCGTCCTCGACCGAGGTTTCCTTCGCGGCGATCGGGTTATGCCCCATCTCCTCGACCACCAGCATCGCGGTGTCCTGATCAATCGACTGATTGATGGTCGCCATCACGCCCATGCCCATCAGGGCCTTGATCAGCTGCGGCGCCTTGATCGCCATCGCCTGGGCCAAGTCGGCCACGGTAATGGTTTCCGGCACCTCGACATCCCGCACTACCGGCGCGGTCGGCTTGGCAAAGCCGTGCTTGCTGGTCACGGCCTGAGCCGCTGCGGACTGTGCCTTGCGGCTCTCGCCCTTCTTGCGGCGACCGCGGCGGTCCCCGGCGACATGCAGCTCCTTGCGCTCGTCCTTGCGGCCACCCTTGCGGGCGCCCTTGCCGGCCTTGGCATCGGCTGCCGGGGCAGCCGCCGGAGCGGCCTGCCGCGCTGCGGCTTCGCGCTCCAACCGTGTCTGTTCTTCATTCTCGCGCTTGGCCTCCTGGGCCTCGAGCTCTTTCGCCCGACGCTTCTGGCGTTCTTCGCGTTCAACGGCTTCCTGCTTGCGCGCGTCGGACGCCTTGCGCTGGGCTTCGCGCTCGGCCTCCACCTGCAGCGCCAGCTGCTCGGTACGGCTGAGCGCACGCTTCGGCTTCTCGGGCACGGGCTCCGGTTCGGCAGCGGGCTCCTCGACCGGGGCCTCTTCGGCCACCTCGGGCTCCGGCTCGGCCGGGGTCTCGACGACCGGCTCTTCGGCCTTGGGCTCCTCGACCGGCACCTCTTCGGCGACCGGGGTCTCGTCCTCGACCGGGGCCTCGGGGGCCGTCTCTTCCGCCGGGTCGGCGGCACGGACTTCTTCCGGGGCCTCGGGCGCCGGGGCCTGTTGCTCTTCGGCCACCGGGGCCTCTTCCACCGGGGCCTCGGGCTGCGCCTCGGCCGGCTTGGGCTTCAGGGTCCGCTTCTTGCGCACCTCGACGTTAACCGTCTTGGAGCGCCCCTGGCCGGAGCTGACCTTGAGGGTCTGCGCCTGGGTCCGGCGCTTCAGGGTCACGCGCCCTGCGTCGCCCTCGCCATGCGCCTGACGGAGGTGATCGAGCAGCTTGCGCTTTTCGGCATCGGTGATCGCCGCTTCCGGACCATCGACCTCGACGCCCGCCTCCTTGAGCTGAACCATGAGGCGGTCAACCGGTGTTCCCACCGATTCCGCGAATTGCTGCACTGTCATTTGCGCCATGGCGCCTACCTCCATTCCAGATTCTTTTCAGGCCAACCGACAGCCTGTGATACGCGTCCGCGAGACGAGCGACCGGGGCTTACTCCCCGGTTTCGAACCACGGGGCGCGCGCCGTCATAATCAGCGCCGACGCCTCTTCCGTATCCAGGCCGGTCATCTCGACCACGTCGTCGGATGCCTGCTCCGCCAGGTCCTCCATGGTGCACACACCATGTGACGCCAGCTTGTTCGCCAACGCCGGGCTCATGCCTTCCATGCCGAGGAGATCCTCCGCGGGTTGATAGCCATCGCCACCCTCGGCCGCGATGGCCTTGGTCAGGAGCGCGTCGCTCGCACGATTGCGCAGCTCCTCGACCATGGCCTCGTCGAACTCCTCGATCGCCAGCAGTTCTGCCTCTTCCACATAGGCCACTTCGTCCAGGGTCGTAAAGCCTTCCTGAACCAGGATGCTGGCAACTTCCTCGTCGACATCCAGGGCCTCCATGAAGAACGCGACCAACTGCTGGGCCTCGGCGTCGCTCTTTTCGGCGGCCTGTTCCTCGGTCATCACGTTCAGTTCCCAGCCGGTCAGCTGGGAGGCCAGGCGGATGTTCTGGCCGCCACGGCCGATAGCCAGCGACAGCTTGTCTTCCTCGACCGCGATATCCATCGACTGCTTGTCCTCGTCGACCACGATCGACAGGACCTCCGCCGGCGACATCGCATTGATCACGAACTGAGCCGGATTCTCGTCCCAGACAATGATGTCGATGCGCTCGCCGGCCAGCTCGTTGGACACCGACTGCACACGCGAGCCGCGCATGCCGACGCAGGCGCCGACCGGATCCAGACGCGGGTCGTTGGAGCGCACCGCAATCTTGGCGCGCATACCCGGGTCACGGGCCGCGCCCATGATGTCGATAATGTTCTGGCCGACCTCGGGCACCTCGAGCTTGAACAGCTCCATCAGGAACTCCGGCGCGGTTCGGCTGAGGATCAACTGCGGGCCACGGGCCTCGGGGCGGATCTCCTTGAGATAGCCGCGCAGCCGGTCATTGGTACGCACGGTCTCGCGCGGGATCATGTGTTCGCGCGGGATCAGGGCCTCGGCGTTGCTCCCGAGGTCCACATAGGTGCCATTGCGATCCGTACGCTTGACGATCCCCATGACCAGCGTGCCAACGCGATCCTGGTACTCCGCGACGACCTTGGCTCGCTCGGCCTCGCGTACTTTCTGCACGATGACCTGCTTCGCGGCCTGGGCCGCAATGCGACCGAAGTCCACGGCCTCGACCGGCTCCTCGATCACGTCGCCGACCTGGGCATCCGGATTCTTCTGCTGGGCATAGGACAGCAGCGTCTGGTATTCCGGGGATTCGAACTCGGGGTCCTCGTCGTCCACCACGGTCCAGCGCCGGAAGGCCTCGTAATCACCCTCCTCGCGGTCGATGCTCACGCGCACGTCCATCTTGCCGCCGTGGTACTTGCGGGTCGCCATCGCCAGGGCCGATTCCAGGGCTTCGAAGATGATGTCCTTCTCCACTCCCTTCTCGTTCGCCACGGCATCAGCGACCAGCAGGATCTCCTTGTTCATGTCTTGCCTCTCCGCACTCGGCAGTTGCCTGCCGATTCAACAAAAAGCGTAGCAGCGCCCTGGACTACAGCTATTTTTTATAGCTGCTCAAGGACACGCGCGTTGTGGATCGCGGCCAGCGGCAGCTCGTAGGCCATGCCGTCCACTTCCACCTCGATCATCGGATCTTCCACCGACAGCAGTACGCCACGGAAATTGCGGCGGTCATGCTCCGGCCATGCCAGACGCACCTTCACCGGATGACCGATGTAGCTCCGGAACTGCTCGGGGGTAAACAGAGGGCGTTCGATACCGGGGCTGGACACCTCCAGGGTGTAGTTCCCCTTCAGAGCCTCCTCGACCTCGATGACCGCACCGGCCTGATCGCTGACGCGCGCGCAATCGTCCACCGTGACGCCATTCTCGCCATCGATATAGATCCGCACGACAGGCGGCGTGGAACCGGAGTGGTACTCCAGCCCCCACAGCTGCATGCCTTCCCCCTCGACAACCGGGGTCAGCAGTGTTTTCAGTTGTTCAGCCTTCTGCGACAAGGGCGTCTCGATCGACTCCGTCCCTTTGGCGGGACCCGGAAACAAAAAAAGGGCGCCGAACGCCCCTCGTACACCTCTCCAGATGACAGCAACACCTTGGGTGCTGCGAGGCGCGCGGGAGCGCGGCCCAAGGGCGATTCACCACACCGGGCGAAGACCCTTAACAAAAAGGCCCCGTACGGGGCCTCTCTGACAATTGGTAGCGGGGGCAGGATTTGAACCTGCGACCTTCGGGTTATGAGCCCGACGAGCTGCCAGACTGCTCCACCCCGCATCCGAGACGCAGAACTATACCAAAGCGGCGACCCGCCCCGCAAGGGCTGTCGCCGATTATTTACCGTGCCCGGCGCTGGCCAGCCCGCAGGTGTGGACGCAGGTCGTAGCGCCAGATGTATCCGGGCAGGGCAAACATCGCGAACAGCGACAGGGTGATAACGTAGAACTCCCAACCCTGCGGATGGATACCGCCGGTCGCCTGGAACTCCAGCCCCTTCCCGATGGCGCCGATCACGATATACAGCACCAGCCATTCGCCAATGCGGGTCCACGGCCCCTTGATGCCACTCTCCGGCACCACCATCAGGCCGATACGATCACTGAGCCAGGGCAGGTTGGCGCTGATAAACGCCACCACCACAAACCCCCAGACTAGAACATCAAACGGAATCCACTGTGTCACGAGTTACCCGATAATTGCGTAGTGGGTTAAAGACAGCAGCAGACCCGGGAAAATTCCCAACAGCAGCACCGCAAGCCCATTAATGCTAAGCGCAGCGGCCAGCGCACCGGACGGCTGGACCGGCTCCTCGGCACCTTCCTGGGGGTCGTCGAAGAACATCATCTTGACCACACGCAGGTAGTAGAAGGCGCCAATGATCGAGAAGATCACCGCGACGATCGCCAGCCAGACCAGTTCCGCGCCCACGGCGGCCTGGATCACCGCCAGCTTGGCGTAGAAGCCGACCGTCGGCGGTACACCGGCCATGGAGAACAACAGGAGCAGCATGATGAACGCAAACCAGGGGTTGCGCTTGGCGAGCCCCTTGAAGTCATCGATCTGGTCCGCTTCGTACCCCTTGCGCGACAGGAACACGATCATCCCGAAACCACCGGCGGCCGTGATCGCGTAGACGATCACGTAGAACATGGCCGAGGCGTACCCGCTGTCGGTGCCCGCCAGGATCCCCATGAACAGGAACCCGATATGGGCAATGGTCGAATAGGCCAGCATGCGCTTGATGCTGGTCTGGGCGATCGCGATCACATTGCCCACGGCGAGCGATAGGACCGCGAGGATAATCAGCATGCCCTGCCAGTCAGCGTGCAGTGGCCCCATGCCTTCCACCAGCAGCCGCATCAGGAAGGCGAATGCCGCAATCTTCGGCGCCGTGGCGATGAACAGCGTGACCGCGGTGGGCGCGCCGTCGTAGACGTCCGGCACCCACATATGGAACGGCACCGCCCCCAGCTTGAACGCGATGGCGACCACCAGGAACACCAGACCGAAGACCAGCGGGACGTTCATGCTCTCGTCCGCAGCCACCAATTCGGCGGCGATCACCGCGATATCCAGCGAACCGGTCATGCCATAGATCATGGACATGCCGTAGAGCAGCAAACCGGATGCCAGCGCGCCCAGCACGAAGTACTTCATGGCCGCCTCGGTGGCGCGCGAGTTGTCGCGCCAGAATGCGACCAGCGCGTAGGACGACAGCGACAGCAACTCCAGGCCCAGGTACAGGGTCAGCAGGTTGTGCCCCGAGATCATGATCATCATGCCGAGCACCGCGAACAGGCCCAGCACGTAGAACTCGCCCTTGTGGATACCGCGCTCCATCAGGTACGGACGGGCATACAGGAAGACCAGGAAGCTGGTCACGTACACCGCCACCTTCAGGATGTCGGCCATCGGGTCCTTCACGAAGGTATCCGAGAAGGTCAGGACCGTCTCCGGCCCCATCATCCACAGTGTCAGACCCGCCGCCGCGACCAGGGTCGCCTGCACCAGGCCGTAGGTGACATCACGCCGCGAATCCGGCAGGAACGCGTCGATCACCAGGATCAGGCACGCCATCCCGAGCACGAACATCTCGGGCACGGCGGGGAGGAAATTGGGGATCTCGAAATTCATGTCAGGCGCCCCTTCAGAGCTTCGACTGCGCGATATGCGCCACGAGGTGGTCGATGGTCGCGTTCATCACATCCAGCAGCGGGGCCGGCCATACGCCCAGCAGCAGCGTGAAGAAGGCCAGCACGCCCATCAGGAAGAACTCGCGGCGATTCATGTCGGAAAGACCGGCCACGTTCTCATTGGCCACCGCGCCGAAGATCACGCGCTTGACCAGCCACAGGGTGTAGCCAGCGGCCAGGATCAGGGTGGTAGCGGCGAGGAAGGCGATCCAGAAATCCGCCTTGAACGCGGCCAGGATGACCATGAACTCGCCGACGAATCCGGACGTGCCCGGCAGGCCGGTGTTGGCCATGGCGAACAGCACGAAGAACGCGGCGAACCACGGCATGGTGTTCACCACGCCGCCGTAATCGGCGATCTGCCGGCTGTGCAGGCGGTCGTACAGCACCCCCACCGCGAGGAACATCGCCGCCGAGATGAAGCCATGCGAGATCATCTGCACCATGCCGCCGGCGATACCCAGCGAGGCGCCTTCCCAGTCACCGGTGTTGGAGTAGATGTAGAAGGCCAGGAAGAAGCCGAGGGTCACGAAGCCCATGTGCGCGATCGACGAATACGCGATCAGCTTCTTCATGTCGCTCTGGATCAACGCCACCAGGCCGATGTAGACGATGGCGATCAGCGACAGCACGATCATCATGGTGTCGAGCACGGCGCTGGCATCCGGGGTGATCGGCAGCGAGAAGCGCAGGAAGCCATAGCCCCCGATCTTCAGCATGATCGCGGCCAGGATCACCGAGCCGCCGGTGGGCGCTTCCACATGGGCATCCGGCAGCCAGGTATGCACCGGGAACATCGGGATCTTCACCGCGAACGCCATGAAGAACGCGAGGAAGATCAGGATCTGCGCGGTCAGGCCGATCTGCAGGGCATGGAAATCCTGGATCAGGAAGCTGCCGGACTGGATGTACATCCAGATCAGCGCGACCAGCATGAACACCGAACCGAGGAAGGTGTAGAGGAAGAACTTGAGGGTGGCGTAGACGCGCCGCGGACCGCCCCAGATCCCGATCACCAGGAACATCGGGATCAGCATCGCCTCGAAGAACACGTAGAACAGCACCGCATCCATCGATGCGAACATGCCGATCATCAGGCCTTCCATCACCAGCATCGCCGCCATGTAGTAGGCGATGCGGTCCTTCACCGATTCCCACGCGGCAACCACCACGACCACGGTGATCAGCGTGGTCAGCAGGATCAGCGGCATGGAGATGCCGTCCACACCCAGGTGGTAGTTCACGTTGAACGCCGGGATCCAGGAGGCCAGCTCCTGGAACTGCATCTCGGCGGTCCCCCGCTCGAACACGAACCAGAGCGGCAGGCTGACGACAAAGGTCGCTACGGCCACCGCGAGCCCGAGCCGACGCGCCACATGGGGCGCGTCGCGCCCGGCGGCGAGCACCAGGAAGCCACCGAGAATCGGCAGCCAGATCAACAGACTCAAGATAGGCCAGTCAGCAAACATGGTCGTTCCTTGAAACAGCGATGGGCTTCGAGCGCATGGGTGTCGAAGCCGCTCAGATCACGAAGGCGAACATCAGGACCAGCAGGCCGATGATCATCACGAACGCGTAGTGGTAGAGGAAGCCGGACTGCATGTGGCGGACACGCGACGAGATCCAGCCGATCGAGCGCGCCGTGCCATTGACCAGCAAGCCGTCGATGATCAGCGCGTCACCATAGCGCCACAGCGCCCGCCCGAGACGCACCGACCCGCCGGCAAAGAACCAGTCGTTGAAGCGGTCGAAGCCGTACTTGTCCTCGAGGATGCGCACCCCGAGCTTCAGGCGCTCGGCGATCAATGCCGGCAGTTCCGGCCGCTTCATGTACAGGTACCAGGCGGTCGCCAGGCCGGCCATGGCCAGCCAGAACGCCGGCAGCATCAGACCGTGCAGTACAAACCCGATGACCCCGGTGTAGGTCTCGCCCTTGGTCGCCAGCACATCCTGCTCCGGCAACACGAACAGGCTGTTGGCGAAGAAGTCACCAAACAACATCGGACCGATGAAGTAGCCAGCCACGACCGACGGGATCGCCAGCAGGATCAGCGGCACGGTCACCACCCACGGCGACTCCTTCGGCTGCAACGGACCGTGGTGGTGGTCATCACCATGCTCATCGTCGTGTTCGTCGCCGTGGTCCGGCATGTACTTGTGCGCCTGGTCATAGCGCTCCTCGCCATGGAACACCATGAAGAACATGCGGAAGGTGTATAGCGCGGTGACGAACACCCCGGCCAGCACCAGCCAGTAGGCGAACGTGGCGCCCGGGGTTTCGGAATAGCCCACCGCCTCGATGATCGCGTCCTTGGAGAAGAACCCGGAGAAGAACGGAAAGCCGATCAACGCCAGTGACCCGATGAGCGCCGTCACGTAGGTGATCGGCATGTACCGACGCAGGCCGCCCATCGCGCGCATGTCCTGCAGGTGGTGCATGGCGATGATCACCGACCCGGCCGCCAGAAACAGCAGCGCCTTGAAGAAGGCGTGGGTCATCAGGTGGAACAGCCCCGCGGCGTAGGCCGACGCACCCAGAGCCACGGTCATGTAACCCAGCTGGGACAACGTCGAATAGGCGACCACGCGCTTGATGTCGTTCTGCACCAGCCCGATCAGGCCCATGAAGAACGCAGTGATCGCGCCGATGATGAGAATGAACGACAGCGCCGCGACCGAGAACTCGTACAGCGGCGACATGCGCGCGACCATGAAGATGCCCGCGGTCACCATGGTGGCCGCGTGGATCAGCGCGGAGATCGGCGTCGGGCCTTCCATGGAATCCGGCAGCCAGACGTGCAGCGGCACCTGTGCGGATTTCCCCATCGCACCGATGAACAGGAAGATCAGGGCCAGGTCCAGCAGGCCGAAGGTCCAGCCCGGCCAGATGGTGATCGTGGCCTCGCTCATCGCCTGGCCTTCGGCGAACACCTCGGTGTAGTTGAGGCTGCCGGTGTAGAACACCAGCGCGGCGATACCGATCAGGAAACCGAAGTCCCCGACCCGGTTCACGATGAACGCCTTCATGTTCGCGTAGGTCGCGGTCGGGCGCTTGTACCAGAAGCCAATCAGCAGATAGGAGACCAGTCCCACGGCCTCCCAGCCGAAGAACAGCTGCATGAAGTTGTTCGCCATCACCAGCATCAGCATGGAGAAGGTGAACAACGAGATGTACGCAAAGAAGCGCTGATAGCCCGGATCGTCCTTCATGTACCCGATGGTGTAGATGTGCACCATCAGGGAGACGAAGGTGACCACGAGCATCATCATCGCGGTCAGGTTGTCGACCAGGAACCCGACTTCGAACTGGATGCCGTCCGACACCAGCCAGGTGTAGAGGGTCTCGTTGTAGACCCCGGCATCCCCGAAGACATGCGCCCAGAAGACCACCACAGACAGGATGAACGACACCGCCACCCCCAGGATGGTGACGGTGTGCGCCCCGGCACGGCCAATCTGGCGACCGAACAGGCCGGCGGCGATCGCGCCGAACAGCGGCGCCAGAACAATGAGCAGATAGATCGTATCCATGGCCGTTTATCCCTTCATTGCATCCATGTCCTGGACGTTGATGGTTCCGCGATTACGGAACAGCAACACCAGGATGGCGAGGCCGATGGCCGCCTCGGCCGCGGCGACGGTCAGGATGAAGAACACGAACACCTGGCCCGCGAGGTCCTGCAGGAAGAACGAGAAGGCAATGAAGTTGATGTTCACCGCGAGCATCATCAGCTCGATGCACATCAACAGCACGATCACGTTTTTCCGGTTCAGGAAGATCCCGGCCACGCTAATGGAAAACAAAAGCGCGGCCAGCACCAGGTAGTGCTCTAGCGTAATCATGTTCTAGCCCTGAGTTCTTTCGGGGACGTTGGCCGCCCCCGGTGTCCGGGTCCCGGCGCGCGGCCGGGATGCCTGTGTACTCGGTGTGCCTACTTCGAGCCGTCGTCCCTGCCCGGGGCGTTCGCCCCGGAACCCTGCGCACCCCGGCGCGGGGCTTCTTTCTTCTCCGACGGCATGGCGACCATGCGCACCCGCCCTTCGCGGGAGACCGCCATCTGCTTGCCCGGGTCGATCGACTTGTTGTCCGGCCGCTTGCGCATGGTCAGCGAGATCGCGGCGATGATCGCGACCAGCAGGATGACCGCGGCGATCTCGAACGGATAGACGTACTCGGTGTACAGGATCGCGCCCAGGGCCTCGGTGTTGGCGTACTCGGGGCCGGCGCGCTCGGGGGCGTCCATGGTGATGTAGCGGGTAATCACCAGCACCAGCACGGTGGCCATGGCCAGCGCGACCACGATCCCCGCCGGCAGATACTCGGCGAAGCCCTCGCGCAGTTTGGCGAGGTTGATGTCCAGCATCATCACCACGAACAGGAACAGCACCATGACCGCGCCGACGTACACCAGCACCAGGACGATGCCCAGGAACTCGGCCTCCGCCATGACCCACAATGCCGCAGCGGCAACAAAGCAAAGCACCAGGAACAGCGCCGCATGCACCGGGTTGCGCACGCTGATCATCGCCAGCGCACCTCCCAGCAGCATCGCACCGAACAGGTAGAAAAGGACAAGCTCGAAGGTCATGAGGCGTTCCCTGCGTTACCGGTAGGGGGCGTCGACCGCGCGGGCCTGCGCGATCTCTTTCTCGAAGCGGTCACCAATGGCCAGGAGCTTGTCCTTGGTCATGATCTGCTCGCCCCGGTTCTCGAAGTGGTA
The DNA here is from genome assembly GCF_000377825.1 of Thioalkalivibrio sp. AKL9. NCBI lineage: Bacteria > Pseudomonadati > Pseudomonadota > Gammaproteobacteria > Chromatiales > Ectothiorhodospiraceae > Thioalkalivibrio > Thioalkalivibrio sp. AKL9. The sequence goes on from NZ_KB905107.1 coordinate 54,751, forward strand.
CTCGAACAGATGCGTCTCTACGATGGAATCCACCGGACAGGCCTCTTCGCAGAAGCCGCAGAAGATGCACTTGAACAGGTCAATGTCGTAGCGCGTGGTCCGCCGCGTGCCGTCGTCGCGCTCCTCGGAGTCGATGGTGATTGCCAGCGCCGGGCACACCGCCTCGCACAGCTTGCAGGCGATGCAGCGCTCTTCGCCGTTGGGATAACGGCGCAGGGCGTGCAGTCCGCGGAAGCGCGGCGACATCGGCGTCTTCTCGTCCGGGTATTGCACGGTGAACTTGCGGCTCAACAGGTAACGCCCGGTCAGGCGCAGCCCCAGCAGCAGCTCGAAGAACAGGAAACTCTTGAAGAAACGGCGCACGGCTTTCATCACGATCTCCTCAGGCGAACCACGGGCCGACGTTGAACGCGACCAGCACGCCCTCGACAAACAGCCAGACGATGGTCACCGGGATCAGGACCTTCCAGCCCAGGCGCATGATCTGGTCATAGCGATAGCGCGGGAAGGTGGCGCGGAACCACAGGAAGGCGAACAGGAACACCGCGGTCTTGAACAGGAACCAGTGAATCCCGTGATCCAGCAGCGCCCCGATCACCGGCCAGTCGAACACGGCGGCCGGCAGGATGCCCTGGAACGGCGACAGCCACCCCCCCAGGAACAGGATCGCGGTCAGCGCCGAGATCAGGATCATGTTGGCGTATTCGGCCAGGAAGAACACCGCGAACGCCATGCCGGAGTATTCCACATGGAACCCGGCCACGATCTCGGACTCGCCCTCCGCGACGTCGAAGGGCGCACGGTTGGTCTCCGCGATCCCGGAGATGAAGTACACGAAGAACATCGGCAGCAGCGGCAGCAGGAACCAGTGGTACATGCTCCCGGACTGCGCCTCGATAATCCCGCCCACGTTCAGGGTGCCGGCGGCCATCAGCACGCCCACCAGGGCAAAGCCCATCGCGATCTCGTAGGAGACCAGTTGCGCGGCCGAGCGCAGCGAGCCCAGCAGCGCGTACTTCGAGTTCGAGGCCCAGCCCGCGATAATAATGCCGTACACACCGAGGGAGGTCAGGGCCAGCAGATACAGCAGGCCGGCGTTCACGTCCGCCAGGGCCCCGCCGTCGAAAAACGGAACCACCGCCCAGGCCGCCAAAGCCGGCGCAATCGTAAGCACCGGGGCGCTGAGGAACAGGAAGCGATTAGCGTTGGTCGGGAGGATGACCTCCTTGGTCAACAGCTTCAGGGCGTCCGCGATCGGCTGCAACCAGCCGCGCGGGCCCACCCGGTTCGGGCCGATGCGCACGTGGGCGTAACCGATGACCTTGCGTTCGGCGAAGGTCGTGTAGGCCACGGCCAGCATCAGCGGAATCACGATCAGCTGAATGCCGATCAGGATCTGCATGACCGTCGGAAGGCTGTAGAAGAGGTTCATCATCCAGTCGAACATGTCTTAAGTCCCTCAGGCCCGCGCCAGCGTGACCGTGGTGTTCGGCAGGCCGAGGGCCCCCATGGCCGCGGAACCCGCAAAGGTCACGGCCAGACCCGGCGGCACCGAATCGTCCAGCAACAGGGTCAATTCCGTTTCGGCCTTGCCCTGACGCAGTCGCACGCGGCTGCCATGGGCGTGCTCGCCGGCAGACTCGGGATGCACCAGCACGCTCTCGGCCAGCAGCCCTTCGGGGCTGGTCTGCAGCGGCTCGGCACGGCGCACCAGCGGATCACCGCTGTAGAGCGCGGCCGCCTGCACACGGTACAGCCCGTCGCCCGCGCCGGCCTCGGGCACCTCTACCTGCACCTTGTTGAGGTTGACACCGGTATCGAAGCTGGCTTCCGCCAGCTGGCCCTTCAGCTCGTCCCGCACCGCGGGCGAATCCAGGTAATCGAAGCCGCTCTGGTCGAGCAGATTGCCGAGCACGCGCCAGACCTTCCAGCCCGGCCGGGCGTCATCGGGGGCGCGCGAGGCGGCGCGGAAACTCTGCCAACGGCCCTCGGCGTTCACGAAGGTCCCGGATTGCTCAAAGCTTGTGGCGATCGGCAGCAGCACATCTGCCACAGCCTCCAGTTCAGGTGTGGCGAAGCTGTTCAGGGCGACCACCAGACCGGCACGCTCCAGGGCTGCCTGGAAGGCCACCGGATCGACCCCATCGCGGCCCGGCTCCAGCCCGGCGATCACGAATGCATCGCGTCCCTGCTCGAGCATCTCGGCGGCATTCGTACCGGCGACATCCAGCTCCGCCCCACCCGGGCCACGATGCGGCAGGACGCCAGCCAGCCAGGCACCCGCGGCATTCGCGCCCTGCGGCAGGTAGCCCAGGCTGGCACCGGTATGTTTGGCGATCCAGCCTGCCAGGGCCCGCAACGTGGCAAAGGCTGGCCCGTTGATTGCGGCGACGCCCAGCAGCACATGGCCTCGCTTCGCGTCCAGCAGCGCCCGGGCTGCGCGTTCGAAGGCTTCCCGCGTCTCGCCGTCGTCTGTCGCGGCCGCCTTGACGATCTTCTCCAGCTTTTTGGGCAGCGACTTGCCGGCCGCGGCGAGCTGCCCGGCGATCCCGGCGAGCGCCAGGACCTGGTCATGCTCGTCGCCGACCAGCTGGGCCTGAACCGGATAGGTCAGGTCCAGCAGCATGTCGTTGATCAGGCTCACATGTGCACCACGCGAGGCCGCCTTGCGCAGGCGGTGTGCCAGCAACGGCTGCTCGCGACGCGGGTTGCTGCCCACCAGCAGAACGGCATCCGCATTTTCGAGCTCGCCAATTGCGACCCCCAGATACGGGAACAGCGGGGCCGCCGCCTCGTCGCGGAAATCGCGCTGATTCACGCGGTGATCGATGTCGGTGACACCCATGCCCCGCAACACCTTTTGCGCCAGGTAGTGTTCTTCCAGCGAAAGCGAGGGCGACAGCAGCGCACCGATGCGATCCGGGGCCACATCCTTCAGGCCCTCGACGGCGTAGCTCAATGCGGTCTCCCAGGAGACCTCCTGCCACTGGCCGTCGACCTTGATCCGTGGGCGGGTCAGTCGATCCTCCGCATACAGACCGGTGTAGCTGAAGCGATCGCGGTCGGAGATCCAGGTCTCGTTGACCGCGTCGTTCTCGCGCGGGACGACCCGCATCGCACGGCCGTCGTCAGTATGCAGGAACAGGTTGGAGCCGACCGCGTCATGCGGGGCAATCGTCGCCGCCTGCGCGTATTCCCAGGCACGCGCGCTGTAGCGCGACGGCTTGGCGGTCAGCGCCCCCACCGGGCACAGGTCGATCACGTTGCCGGAGAGCTCGTGGGCCACGGTCTTCTCGACGTAGGTGCCGATGCGCATGTGCTCGCCGCGTCCGGTCGCGCCCAGCTCGCGCACCCCGGCGATCTCCTCGCCGAAGCGCACACAACGGGTGCAGTGGATGCAGCGGGTCATCTCGGTCTCGATCAGCGGACCGATGTCCTTGTCCTTCACCACGCGCTTGGCTTCGGTATAGGTGGACACGCTCTCGCCGTAGCCCATGGCCACGTCCTGCAGCTCGCACTCGCCGCCCTGGTCACAGATCGGGCAGTCCAGCGGATGGTTGATCAGCAGGAACTCCATGGTCCCCTTCTGCGCGCGTAGCGCCAGCGGGGACTGGGTGTACACCTTCATGCCGTCCATCACCGGCGTGGCGCAGGCCGGCAGCGGCTTGGGCGCCTTTTCCACCTCGACCAGACACATACGGCAGTTGGCCGCCACCGACAGCTTCTTGTGGTAGCAGAACCGCGGAATGCGGATATCGGCATCATCGGCGACATCGATGAGCATGGCGCCCTTGGGCGCCTCCACCGTACGGCCGTCAATCTCGATGCTGACCAGATCTTGTTTCTGATCCTGACTCATGCTCGATTCCTGATGCGATGGCGCGGTAGAGCGTCAGGCGGCGTCTGCCACCGGGCTCCGGCCGTGCTGGATGTAGTATTCGAATTCGTGGCGGAAATGCTTGACGAAGCTGCGCACCGGCATGGCGGCGGCGTCGCCCAGGGCGCAGATGGTATGGCCCTCGATCTTGCTGGCCACGTCGTCCAGCCGTTCCAGGTCCTCGGGTCGGCCCTGGCCCTCGACGATGCGAGTGAGCATGCGGTAGAGCCAGCCGGTCCCCTCGCGGCAGGGCGTGCACTGGCCACAGGACTCGGAGAAATAGAAGCGAGAGATCCGCTGCAGGGACTTCACCATGTCAGCGGTCTCGTCCATCACGATCACCGCCCCGGAGCCCAGCATGGAGCCGGCATGCGCGATGGAATCGAAGTCCATGTTGGCTTTCAGCATCACGTCGCCCGGTACCACCGGCACCGATGATCCGCCCGGGATCACCGCCTTCAGCTTGCGCCCGTTCAGCACACCGCCGGCCATTTCCAGCAGATCCTTGAACGGAGTGCCCAGTGGGATCTCGAAGTTGCCCGGCTTGTTCACGTGCCCGGACACCGAGAACAGCTTCTCGCCCCCGGACTTGGGCACACCCAGATCCGCGAACCACTGGCCGCCGTTGCGGATGATCGACGGGATCGAGGCGAGCGACTCGGTGTTATTGATCGTGGTCGGCTTGCCGTACAGGCCGTAGTTGGCCGGAAACGGGGGCTTGAAGCGCGGCTGGCCCTTCTTGCCTTCCAGCGATTCCAGCAGCGCCGTCTCTTCGCCGCAGATATAGGCGCCCGCCCCCAGCGACGGATGCAGATCGAAGTCCACCCCCGAGCCGAAGATGTCCTTGCCGAGGTAGCCGGCTTCGTAGGCCTCCTGCAGCGCGGCCGTAAAGCGCGTGTTCACTTCGTCCATGAACTCGCCGCGCATGTAGTTGTAGCCCACCGTCGCGCCGATCGCGTACCCAGCGATCGCCATGCCCTCGATCAGCGCATGCGGGTTGTACATCAGGATCTCGCGATCCTTGCAGGTACCCGGCTCGGATTCATCCGAGTTGCAGACGATGTACTTCTGCCCCGGGCTGTTGCGCGGCATGAACGACCACTTGAGACCGGTTGGGAAACCCGCACCTCCGCGGCCGCGGAGGTTGGAGGTCTTGACCTCCTCGATCACGTCCTCGGGGGCCATCTTGCCCTTGTAGACCTTCTCCAGCGCCTGATAGCCGCCGACGCTCTTGTAGGTCTCGAGCGCGGCGGCGTTGTCCAGGTAACGCGTCGCAAAGCAGATCTGGTTGGCCATGCTACTTCTCCAGACCGTCGAGGATCTCGTCGACCCGCTCGGGGGTGAGATTCTCGTAGTACTTGTGGTCCACCTGCATCATCGGGGCGCCGCAACAGGCTGCAAGGCACTCCTCTTCCAGCTTCAGGTAGAACTTGCCGTCCGGTGTACTCTCGCCGCGTTTGATGCCCAGACGCTTCTCGAGGTGCTCGATGATCGGCTCGGCGCCGCGCAGCATGCAGGAGATGTTGTCGCACACCATGATGGTGTGCTTGCCCACCGGCTCCAGTTCGTACATGGAGTAGAACGAACCCACCTCGTACACCGCGATCGCCGGCAGCCCGAGATAGTCGGCCACGGCGTCCATCTTCGCGGTGGAGAGATAGCCATCCTCGTGTTGCACCGCACGCAGTGCGCCCAGAACGGCCGAGCGCTTCTGATCCTCGGGATAGCGCGCCAGCCAGGCGTCGATCTCTTCGCGCTCGTGCGCGCTCAGCTCGACCTTCTTCGCGGCGTGCTTGTGGAAGGCGACAGTTTTCTGTTCGGCAGCCATCAGCGGTCGATCTCCCCGAATACGATGTCCTGGGTCCCGATGATGGCGACCACGTCGGCCAGCATGTGGCCGCGCGCCATCTCGTCCAGCGCGGACAGGTGCACAAAGCCCGGCGGACGGACCTTCAGACGATACGGTTTGTTGGAACCATCCGAGACCAGGTAGACCCCGAACTCGCCCTTCGGATGCTCGATCGCCGCGTAGGCCTCGCCTTCCGGCAGGCACATGCCCTCGGTGAACAGCTTGAAGTGGTGGATCAGGGCCTCCATATCGGCCTTCATCTCCTCGCGCTTCGGCGGGGTGATCTTGTGATCCTCGAGGAGCACCGGGCCCGGATTCTGGCGCAGCCAGTCCACACACTGACGAATGATGCGGTTCGACTGACGCATCTCCTCGATGCGCACCAGGTAGCGGTCGTAACAATCGCCGTTGGTGCCCACCGGGATGTCGAAGTCGAGACGGTCGTAGACCTCGTAGGGCTGCTTCTTGCGCAGGTCCCACTCGATGCCCGAGCCGCGCAGCATCGGGCCGGTGAAGCCCAGCTGCTTCGCACGATCCGCGTCGACCACGCCGATCCCGACGGTGCGCTGCTTCCAGATCCGGTTATCGGTCAGCAGGGTCTCGTACTCGTCCACGCAGCCGGGGAAGCGCTCGGTAAACGCCTCGATGAAGTCCAGCAACGAGCCCTGACGGATCTTGTTCAGGTCATCCACCACCTCCTGCGACTTCCAGGAGGACGGTTGATACTTCGGCATCGTGCCGGGCAGGTCCCGCGCGACACCGCCGGGGCGGTAATAGGTCGCGTGCATGCGCGCACCCGAGACCGCCTCGTAGCAGTCCATCAGGTCCTCGCGCTCACGGAAGGCGTACAGGAACACCGCCATGGCGCCGATATCCAGCGCATGCGCCCCCAGCCACATCAGGTGGTTCAGGATGCGGGTGATCTCGTCGAACATCACCCGGATGTACTGCGCGCGCAGCGGGGCCTCGATGCCCAGCAGCTTTTCCATCGCGAGCACGTAGCCGTGCTCGTTGGCCATCATGGACACGTAGTCCAGACGGTCCATGTAGCCGATCGACTGGTTGTACGGCTTACTCTCCGCGAGCTTCTCGGTGCCGCGATGCAGCAGGCCGATGTGCGGGTCGGCCCGCTGCACCACCTCGCCATCCATCTCCAGCACCAGGCGCAATACGCCGTGGGCGGAGGGATGCTGCGGCCCGAAGTTGAGGGTGAAGTTGCGAATCTCAGGCATTCTCGGCTCCTTCGCCCGGCTTCTCGCCCTCGCTGTAGCGATGGTCGGCGCGGATCACCTTGGGCACCAGCACGCGCGGCTCGATCGTCACCGGCTGGTACACCACACGGGCCTGCTCGGCGTCATAACGCATCTCGACATGCCCGATCAGCGGGAAGTCCTTGCGGAACGGATGCCCCACAAAGCCGTAGTCCGTGAGGATGCGGCGCAGGTCCGGATGCCCGGAGAACAGGATGCCGAACAGATCGAAGGCCTCGCGCTCGAACCAGTTGGCCGAGGCCCAGACGTCCACGAGGGATTCGACCTCGGGGAACTCCTCGTCACTGAGCCAGGCGCGCATCCGCACGCGGCGGTTATGTTCGAGCGACAGCAGGTGAGCCACCACGGTGAACCGCGGGCCGTCCCAGTTGGAATCTTCCGGCGCATCATCGAAGGTGAAACGCCCGGAGGTCGCCGCTTCGACACCGCGGGAAAAGCCCGTATTGGTGGCGGAGTCGGTGCCCCATTCGTCCTGCCCGTATTCGAGGTAGTCCACCCCGCACAGGTCGATCAGGATCTCGAAGCCCAGGGCGTCGCGCAGCTTCTCGCCCGCCTCGCGCCAGGAGCCCGGTGCGATATCGACGGTAATCTCGCCGTTCGCCTCGTGCAGGCTTTCCAGGGCATCGCCCAGTTCCGCCCGCAGGGCGTCGGTCCAGTTGTCTTGTTCAGCCATCTGCTACCCCGGGTGCGTCAGCGCGCGATCGTGTTCGTGCGCCGGATCTTGTTCTGCAGCTGGATAATGCCGTAGAGCAGCGCCTCCGCCGTCGGCGGACACCCCGGCACGTAGACATCCACCGGCACGATGCGGTCGCATCCGCGCACCACCGCGTAGGAGTAGTGGTAGTACCCGCCCCCGTTGGCGCAGGACCCCATGGAGATCACCCAGCGCGGCTCGGGCATCTGGTCGTAGACCTTGCGCAGAGCCGGCGCCATCTTGTTGACCAGGGTGCCGGCCACAATCATCACGTCCGACTGGCGCGGGCTCGGCCGAAAGATGATCCCGAAGCGGTCGAGGTCGTAGCGCGCGGCACCGGCATGCATCATCTCCACCGCGCAGCACGCGAGACCGAAGGTCATCGGCCAGAGCGACCCGGTGCGGGCCCAGTTGATGAGCTTGTCCGCCGAGGTGGTGACGAAGCCCTTCTCAAGAACGCCTTCTATTCCCATTCCAGCGCCCCCTTCTTCCACTCGTAGATGAAACCGACGACCAGAATGACAAGAAACAGGGCCATCGCAAGAAGCCCGAACAGGCCAATGGTGTCTAGCGACACGGCCCACGGGAAGAGAAACGCGATCTCGAGATCAAAGATGATGAACAGGATCGCAACCAGGTAGAAGCGGACATCGAACTTCAGCCGCGAATCCTCGAAGGCCTCGAAGCCGCACTCGTAGGGCGAATTCTTCGCCGCGTCCGGCTTGTGCGGACCCACGGCCATACCGACCACCAGCGGCACGACGCCGATCACGATGCCTACTGCGATGAACAGCAGGATGGGTAAATAACCTTCCAGCATTTCTCTCTCCCGTACGCCGCCTCAGGCGGGCAGGTTCGCGAGGCGTCGCGTGGATCGAGCGCGCCGGCGAGCCGTTCAGCGTTGCTGGTTGAAAGCGCGGGTACGACTCGGTCCCGCACAGACGCGGCAGAGCCGTACACCGGGCACGGAGTCTAGGTGATGCCCAAAAACGGTGTCAAGTATTCGTAATTTTATAAGATGCTGTTTTTATTGTTAATTACCCCGGGCGCCGACAGATATTCAACCGCCCGGGGCAACGAGTATTTGGTGCAGATGGTGGGACTCGAACCCACACGGCTTGCGCCACTACCCCCTCAAGATAGCGTGTCTACCAATTCCACCACATCTGCCAATTCGTACAGGTACCGGATCTCAATCGGGCACATCGGCCGGCCGGCCGGATTGCGGGCCGCTGCCACCCGGGGGCTCTTGCCCCGGGAGCACTTCGGGCGGGAGATCCGGCGGACCATCGCCCTCTTCTTCCATCGCCTCCATCTGGTCCAGCAGGCTCTCGGCCTCCGGGCTGGATGCCGCCAGATACGCCAGCGTCAGGCTGTTGAGGAAAAAGACCACCGCCAGCACGGCCGTCGAGCGGCTCAGGAAGTTGGCCGACCCGGCCGCACCGAACACCGTCGCCGATGCGCCGCTGCCGAAGGCCGCGCCCGCGTCGGCGCCCTTGCCGTGCTGCATCAGGATCAGCGCGATCAGGCCAAGCGATACCGCGACCTGGACCACCAGGAGCAGGCCGTAAATCATGCCGCGACCTGCTCGCCCGCGGCGCGGGCAATGGCGGAAAATGCGTCGGCATCCAGCGAGGCACCACCGATCAAACCGCCGTCGATGTCCTCGAGCGCCAGGAGGCCGGCCGCATTATCGGCTTTCATGCTGCCACCGTAGAGGATCCGAAGATCGGCTGCGACCTGCGGGTCGCGACCCGCAACACGGTTGCGGATGAATGCATGCACTTCCTGGGCCTGTTCCGGCGTGGCGGTCAAACCGGTGCCAATCGCCCAAACCGGCTCGTAGGCGATCACGGCGCCGGCGAACGCCTCGACTCCGGCCGCATCCAGGACCGCATCGAGCTGCTCGGCCACCACAGTCTCGGTGCGCCCGCCTTCGCGGTCGGCCTTCTGCTCGCCCACACACAGGATCGGGGTCAGCCCGGCGGCCTGCGCCGCAACGAACTTGGCTGCCACCCAGGCATTGTCCTCGTTCTGCCGCTCGCGGCGCTCGGAATGCCCGACGATCACATAGCGGCAGCCCACCTCGGCCAGCATGGAGCCGGCCAGTTCGCCGGTGTAGGCACCCTTTTCCTGGTCGGAACAATCCTGCGCGCCGACGGCGATGGGGCCACCGGACAGGTCGTTCGCGATTTCGGCGAGGTAGACCGCGGGCGGGCAGACCGCCACGTCCACGCCCCGGATGTCGCCCAGGCTGCCCTTCAGGGCGGACAGGAGCGCGCGGTTCGCGTCCCGCGAACCGTTCATCTTCCAGTTTCCGGCGACCAGCGGCGTGCGCATGCGGATCCTCCTCCTGCGATCGGCCGAACCCCGCAGATACACGGGGTCCGATCATGATGATTAGAGCGGCGGGATGTTACCGGCGCACCGGTAGCAAATCAACCAAGCCGTCGCGGGGCGCGCAGGCGAGGCTTGGTTGCGGCAATCAGATCGCCGCCCGGATGCTGTCCGCGATGCGCTCGGCGGCCGAGCGGGTCTCGTCGACATCTTCGCCCTCAACCATCACCCGCACCAGGGGCTCGGTACCGGAGGGACGCAGCAGGACCCGGCCACGCTGGCCGAGCTGATCTTCCACCGCGGCGACCTCGGCGCGCACTGGCTCGGCCTCCAGGCAGCCGGCCGCGGCACCGCTGACGGGCACGTTGATCAGGCACTGCGGCAACTTGGGAATGGCCGCTGCGAGCGCCGAGAGCGGCTGACCGGTACGGTGCATCAGGTGTGCAACCTGCAACGCCGCCACCGTACCGTCGCCGGTCGTGGTGTGCTCCAGACAGACAATATGCCCCGACCCCTCGCCGCCCAGGGTCCAGTCGCGACGGCGGAGCTCCTCCAGGACATAGCGATCCCCGACCTTCGCACGCACGAACGGGATGCCGGCGCCCCCCAGGGCCTGCTCCAGCCCCAGGTTGGTCATCAGGGTCCCGACCACACCGCCGTCGAAGCCCCCGGCCTGTTGCCGCGCCAGGGCCAGGATACCGAGGATCTGGTCCCCATCGACCACGGTGCCGTCGGCATCGGCCAGGATCACCCGGTCACCGTCGCCGTCCAGCGCGATCCCGAGATCCGCCCCGGTTGCCCGCACCTGTTCGGCGACGTTCTCCGGGTGCAGGGCGCCGACCCCGTCGTTGATGTTGTAGCCGTCCGGACTGGCGCCGAGGATCTCGACCTGCGCCCCCAGCTCCTCGAACACGTGCGGGGAGACGTTGTAGGTCGCGCCGTGGGCACAATCGATGACGATCTTCATCCCACGCAGCTCGGAACGCGCCGGGATCGCGCTCTTGCAGAACTCAACGTAGCGTCCAGCGGCATCCTGGATGCGCACGGCCTTGCCCAGACGCGCACTATTGATGGGCTGTGCCGGCTGATCGAGACGCGCCTCGATGGCCGCCTCGGTCGCATCCGGCAGCTTGTCGCCCTCGGGGGTGAAGAACTTGAACCCGTTGTCGTGGAATGGGTTGTGCGAGGCACTGATGACGACGCCCGCAGTGGCACGGAAGGTATGCGTCAAGTAGGCGATGGCCGGGGTCGGCATCGGTCCCAGCAACGCGACATCCAGCCCGGCGGCGGACAGCCCGGCCTCCAGCGCCGACTCGAACATGTAGCCGGACACGCGCGTGTCCTTGCCCACCAGGACCGGCCCCTGGCGGTGGCCGTTCTCGCCCAGCACCTCGCCCACGGCATACCCGAGGCGCAGCGCAAACTCCGGCGTCATCGGCCAGTCGCCGGTGCGCCCACGGATGCCGTCGGTTCCGAAATACTTGCCCATCAGTTCCCTCGATTGTCCTGTCCGTCGCCACCATCCGGTCGCAACGCTGAGTATAGCGCCAGGGCATCACGGGTCGCCGAGACATCGTGCACACGCAGGACACGCGCACCGGCCTGTGCCGCCAACAGGGCCGCCACGGCACTGCCGGGATCCCGGTCAGCGACCGGACGGTCATCCAGCAGCTGACCGATCATCGACTTGCGCGAGACGCCCACCAGCAGCGGCAAGCCGGAGGCCGCCAGGCGCGGCAGGCCGCGAAACAGCGCGACGTTGTGCTCCAGGGTCTTGCCGAAGCCGAAGCCCGGATCCAGCAGGATCTGGCCGCGCGGCACGCCGCCCCGCAACAATTCCGCCACCCGCTGCTCGAGGAAGGCGCGCACCTCGTCCACCACATCGTCGTAACGCGGCGCCCGCTGCATCGACTGCGGATCGCCCTGCATGTGCATCGCGCAAAGCGCTACGCCACGCTCGCGGGCCGCCCCCATCGCGACCGCCAGCGCCCCTTCGGTGCGAAAGCCGTTCACGTCATTCAGCATCCCGGCACCGACGGCAACCGCCTCGCGCATCATCTCCGGCTTCATGGTGTCCACGGACAGCGGAACATCCAGTTCCGCGCGCAGGGCTTCGATGACCGGAAGCACGCGCTGACGCTCATCCTCCAGCGCCACTGGCGCCGCACCGGGGCGAGTGGATTCGCCGCCCACGTCAAGGATCTCCGCCCCCTCCGCGACCATGGCGCGGGCCCGCATCAGCGCATCTTCCACCCGCGCGTACTGGCCACCGTCGGAGAACGAGTCCGGGGTAACGTTCAGAATCCCCATGATGCGCGGCTGCCCGAGGTCCAGGGCGTGCCCCCCGCATTGCAGTACCGGTGCGTCAGTCGGCACGATCGGCGTTCTCCTGTGAGTACCCAACGAAAAAGGCCGCCAGGACGAGGGCCTGGCGGCCAGTGGCAGCGACCGGATCCAAGCCCGGTCACAAAGTGGACGGATCAGGACTGCGGCGCAGGACCGCCGACCACACCCTTGTCATCATCACCCCGGCCATCGGAGCCGTCCTTGGCGTCGCGATCGGCATCCGAGGCACCACCCTCGGCCTCGTCGCTGGCCTGCGCCGAGCCACCGGAACCGCCGCCGCTATCCCAATCCGCCGGCTCGCGGGGCTCGCGCCCGGCCATGATGTCCGCGATCTGCTTGTCGTCGATGGTCTCGTATTTCATCAGTGCCCGCGCCATCGCGTGCAGCGTATCGATATTGTCGACCAGGATCTGCTTCGCATGCTGGTAGTTCGCATCGATGATGTGACGGACCTCGGCATCGATCTGGCGCGCAGTGTCGTCGGACATCGGCTTCGACTTGCCCATTTGCCCACCCAGGAACGGATGCCCTTCTTCCTCACCGTAATCCAGCGGGCCGAGCTTTTCCGACAGGCCCCACTTGGTGACCATGTTGCGGGCGATCTGAGTGGCGCGCTCGATATCGTTCGAGGCTCCGGTGGTCACCTTGTCATTGCCGAAGATAATCTCTTCTGCCAGACGCCCGCCAAACAGGCTCGCCAGCTGACTCTCCAGACGCGTCTTCGAGTGGCTGTAGCGGTCCTCCTCGGGCAGGAACATGGTCACGCCCAGGGCCCGCCCACGCGGGATGATGCTGACCTTGTAGACCGGGTCGTGCTCCGGCACCGTCAGGCCAACAATCGCGTGGCCGGCCTCATGGTAGGCGGTCAGCTTCTTCTCGTCCTCGGACATCACCATGGACTTGCGCTCGGCGCCCATCATGATCTTGTCCTTGGCGCGCTCGAAGTCGGACATGTCCACCAGGCGCTTGTTGGAGCGCGCCGCAAACAACGCCGCCTCGTTGACCAGGTTGGCCAGATCCGCGCCGGAGAAACCCGGCGTGCCGCGCGCGATCAGATCCGGACGCACGTCGTCGGAGATCGGCGTTTTCTTCATATGCACCTTGAGGATCTGCTCGCGACCGCGTACGTCCGGCGGCGGCACCACCACCTGGCGGTCGAAGCGACCCGGGCGCAGCAGCGCCGGATCCAGCACGTCCGGACGGTTGGTCGCGGCAATCACGATAACCCCCTCGGTGCCCTCGAAGCCGTCCATCTCGACCAGCAGCTGGTTCAGGGTCTGCTCACGCTCGTCGTGACCGCCGCCCATGCCGGCACCACGCTGGCGACCGACCGCGTCGATCTCGTCGATGAAGATGATGCAGGGGGCGTGCTTCTTGGCCTCGGCGAACATGTCGCGCACGCGCGAGGCGCCCACGCCAACGAACATCTCGACGAAATCGGAACCGGAGATGCTGAAGAACGGCACCTTGGCCTCGCCGGCAATCGCCTTGGCCAGCAGCGTCTTGCCGGTACCCGGAGAGCCGACCATCAGCACGCCGCGCGGAATCTGGCCACCCAGCTTCTGGAACTTGGACGGGTCGCGCAGGAAGTCGACCAGCTCGGTCACCTCCTCCTTGGCCTCGTCGCAGCCGGCCACGTCATTGAAGCTGACCTTGACCTGGTCCTCGGACATCAGCTTGGCCTTGGACTTGCCGAAGGACATCGCGCCCTTGCCACCGGCACCACCGCCCTGCATCTGGCGCATGAAGTAGATCCACACGGCGATCAGCAACAGGATCGGGAACCAGCTGATCAGGATGCTCATCAGCAGGGAGCGCTCGGCTTCCTCGTGGGCGTTCAGCTCCACGTTGTTCTGCAGCAGGTCGCCGATCAGACCGGGGTCGTTCGGGTTCACCGTGGTAAACGCCTGGCCCTCGATCGTCGTACCCTCGATCTTCTCACCCTTGATGGTCACGTTGTCCACGCGACCGCCCTGCACGTCGCGGATGAACTCGGAGTACGTAATGCTCCGAACATCCTGCGTCTGCTGCTGCGGGCCGAAGTTGTTGAAGACGGACATCAGGACGACGGCAATTACCGCCCAGATGATCAGATTCTTGGCCAGACCGTTCAAAACGACACCTCGAAGAACATTTAATCGTTAGCTTTTGGCAGCTTTACACATCCCGGGGCTCACGCGCCAATACGTACACTTCGCGTGACCGTGGCCGCGATGCCTTCGGCTTGCGCACCTTTACCGAGCCGAACCGCCGACGCACCTCGGCCAGATAGGCATCAGAACCTTCACCCTGAAACAGCTTGACCAGAAATGCGCCCCCGGGGTTCAGAATGCGTGTCGCCAAGTCCAGCGCCAGTTCACAAAGATGGATCGAACGCGGCAGATCCACCGCACCCGTCCCGGTCAGGTTGGGGGCCATGTCGGAAAGCACAAGATCGGCACGCTCATCGCCCACCAGGGCAAGTATCGCGTCCAGCACGGCGTCCTCGCGGAAGTCGCCGGTGACGATCTCCGCGCCCGGCACCGGGTCCATCGGCAAGATGTCCGTGGCAATCAGCACGCCCTTGCGGCCAATCTTCCGAGCGGCGTACTGCGTCCAGCCGCCCGGTGCCGCGCCGAGGTCCACCACGCGCATGCCGGGTTTCAGCAGCCGATCGCGCTCATCGATCTCCTGCAGCTTGTACACCGCCCGCCCGCGGTAACCCTCCTGCTGGGCCCGCTGGACGTAGGGATCGTCGAAATGCTCCTTCAACCAGCGCTGACTGGAGCGGCTACGCTTGGGCATTGAGCGGCCTCGCAGCTGCGGACGGCATGCTACAATTTTGATGTTTAAACACTGAAAAATGGCCTCCTGTGAATCTGACCGACGCGCAACGCCGCCATCTGCGCAGCCTCGCCCATCCGCGCAAGCCCATCGTGACCATTGGCCGCAATGGGCTGACTGATGCCGTACTGGCGGAGCTGGAGCTGGCGCTGACCCACCACGAGCTGGTCAAGATCAAGGTGAACATCGGCGACCGCGAGGTCCGCAACGGCACCGTGGAAGAGCTCTGTGAACGCACCGGCGCCGCGCGAGTGCAACGCGTCGGCTATGTCGCCACCCTGTTCCGCCGCAACCCGGATGACCCGAAGGTCTCCCTGGACCCGGCCTGACCCCACCGCCCGGTTGCGCCCCTGAGCGCGACCGGGACCCGCCGCGTCATCAGTTGACGTAGCGAACCTCCAGGATCTCGTATTCCGTCTCCCCGCCCGGGGCCTGCACGGTCACGACGTCGCCTTCTTCCTTGCCGATCAGCGCCCGCGCAATCGGCGAAGACACCGAGATCATGTTGTTCTTGATATCGGCCTCGTCGTCACCAACGATCTTGTAGGTGACCTGGCGCCCGTCCGCAGTCGCCTCCAGCACCACGGTGGTCCCGAACACCACCTTGCCGGTCTGCGGCAGGGTGGCCACGTCGATGATCTGGGCGTTGGAGAGCTTCGACTCCAGCTCGCGGATGCGGCCCTCGATGAAGCTCTGCTGTTCGCGTGCCGCGTGGTACTCGGCATTCTCCTTGAGGTCGCCGTGCTCGCGCGCATCGGAGATCGCGTTGACCACGCGCGGGCGATCCTCGCCCTTCAGCTTCTTCAGCTCTTCCTTCATCTTTTCCGCGCCAGTCACGGTCAAGGGCGTCTTGTTCATGCGCTTTTCCCTCCGAGATTTTCCTGGTGGAGGTCCTGCAGCCGGAAGACGTCATTCGCCCCCAGGTGATCCAGGGCCTGTACGGTGGCCTTGGCCCCGGCGATCGTGGTGGTATAGCCCACCTTGTGCATCAACGCCTCGCGGCGAATGGTGTAGGAGTCGGAGGTCGACTGCTTCCCCTCCACGGTATTGATGATGAAGCTGATCTCGTCGTTCTTGATCATGTCCACGATGTGCGGGCGACCCTCGGTGACCTTGTTCACGCGCGTCACCTGAATGCCGGCTTCCTCCAGCACGTTCGCCGTGCCACGCGTCGCCAGGACCTCGAAGCCCAACTCCACCAGGCGCCGGGCCACTTCCGCCACGTGCGGCTTGTCGATCTCGCGCACCGACACGAAGGCCTTGCCGGTGGACGGCAACAGTACGCCCGCTCCCAGCTGGCTCTTGGCGAACGCCTCGGCAAAACTGCGCCCAACCCCCATCACCTCGCCAGTGGATTTCATCTCCGGCCCCAGGATCGGGTCCACGCCCTGGAACTTGGCGAACGGAAACACCGATTCCTTCACCGAATAATAGTCCGGATAGACCGCATCGCCCACGCCCTGCTCGGGCAGGGTCTGCCCGACCATGCAACGCGCGGCGATCTTGGCCAGTGGCCGTCCGACGCTCTTGGAGACGTACGGCACGGTGCGCGAGGCCCGTGGATTCACCTCCAGCACGTAGATATCGTCGCCCTTGATCGCAAACTGGGTGTTCATCAGGCCGACGACCTTCAGGCCCAGTGCCATCTTGCGCACCTGCTCGACCATCTCGTCCTGGAGTTCCATGGACAACGAGAACGGCGGCAGGGAACAGGCGGAGTCGCCCGAGTGCACGCCGGCCTGCTCGATGTGCTCCATGATCCCGCCGATGATCACGTTCTCGCCATCCGAGATCGCGTCCACGTCGACCTCGATGGCGTCATCCAGGAAGCGGTCCAGCAGCACCGGGGCATCATTGGAGACGGACACCGCGTTCTTCATGTAGCTGCGCAGGTCCTCGCGGTCGCGCACGATCTCCATCGCGCGCCCACCGAGCACGTAGGACGGACGTACGACCAGCGGGTAGCCGATCTCCTCGGCCAGCTTCTCGGCCTCCTCCTCGCTGCGGGCGGTGCGGTTCGGCGGCTGCTTGAGCCCCAGCTTGTTCAGCAGGGCCTGGAAGCGCTCGCGGTCCTCGGCCAGGTCGATGGAGTCCGGGCTGGTGCCGATGATCGGCACGCCGGCGGCCTCCAGGTCCCGCGCGAGCTTCAGTGGCGTCTGGCCACCGTACTGCACGATCACGCCGGCCGGCTTCTCGGTCGCCACGACCTCCAGCACGTCCTCCAGCGTCAGCGGCTCGAAGTACAGCCGGTCCGAGGTGTCATAGTCGGTGGAGACGGTCTCCGGGTTGCAGTTGACCATGATGGTCTCGTACCCGTCTTCGCGCATCGCGAGTGCGGCGTGCACGCAGCAGTAGTCGAACTCGATGCCCTGACCGATGCGGTTGGGCCCGCCGCCCAGCACCATGATCTTCTGCTTGTCGGTGGGATCCGCCTCGTTCTCCTCTTCGTACGAGGAGTACATGTAGGCCGTGGTGGTCGCGAACTCGGCCGCACAGGTATCCACCCGCTTGTACACCGGGCGCACGCCCAGTCCATGGCGGTGTTTGCGCACCGCCTTCTCGGTATCGTTCACCAGTTTCGCCAGGCGCAGGTCGGAGAATCCGCGCTGTTTCAGACGGTACATCTCCTCGGCGCTGATCTCGCCCAGGATGCGGTCCTTCACGCCCTTCTCGACGTCCACCAGCTCCTGAATCTGGGCCAGGAACCAGGGGTCGATCGCGGTCAGGTCGAAGATATCCTGGATCGAGAAACCCGCACGGAAGGCATCGGCCACGTACAGCACCTGCTCGGGGCTGGGGTTGGCGAGCTTCGTGCGCAGCTGATCGGTCACGTCATCGGCGGTCAGATCGATGCGCTCGTCGAGGCCGTCCATGCCGGTCTCCATCGAGCGCAGCGCCTTCTGGAACGACTCCTGGAAGGTGCGGCCAATGGCCATGGCCTCGCCCACCGCCTTCATCTGGGTGGTCAGGCGTGCATCCGCCTGCGGGAACTTCTCGAAGGTGAAGCGCGGGATCTTGGTGACCACGTAATCGATGGACGGCTCGAACGAGGCCGGGGTCAGACCGCCGGTAATGTCGTTCTTCAGCTCGTCGAGGGTGTAGCCCACCGCCAGCTTGGCCGCGACCTTGGCGATCGGGAAGCCGGTCGCCTTGGAGGCCAGCGCGGAGGAACGCGACACCCGCGGGTTCATTTCGATCACGATCATGCGCCCGTTCTCCGGGTTGATCGCAAACTGCACGTTGGAGCCGCCGGTCTCCACGCCGATCTTGCGCAGTACCGCCAGCGAGGCGTCGCGCATGATCTGGTATTCCTTGTCGGTCAGGGTCTGCGCCGGGGCCACGGTGATCGAGTCGCCGGTGTGGATACCCATCGGATCGAGGTTCTCGATCGAGCAGATGATGATGCAGTTGTCCGCCTTGTCACGGACCACCTCCATCTCGAACTCCTTCCAGCCGAGCGCGGACTCCTCCAGCAGCACCTGGTTCACCGGCGAGAGATCGATCCCGTTCTTGACGATGTACTCGAACTCCTCGCGGTTGTAGGCGATGCCGCCGCCCGAACCACCGAGGGTGAACGACGGCCGGATGATCACCGGGAAGCCGATCTTCGGCTGGATCTCCTGCGCCTCCTCCCAGGAGTGCGCGAGCATCGCGGTCGGCGTATCCAGGCCGATATCAGCCATCGCCGCCTTGAAGTGGTCGCGGTCCTCGGCCATATCGATCGCCGCCTCGTTGGCACCGATCATCTCCACACCGAACTTCTCGAGCACGCCTTCCCGGGACAGGTCCAGCGCGCAGTTCAGCGCGGTCTGCCCGCCCATGGTCGGCAGCACCGCGTCCGGGCGCTCCTTCTCGATGATCTGGGCGACCGTCTGCCAGTCCACCGGCTCGATGTAGGTGGCATCCGCCATCTCGGGGTCGGTCATGATGGTCGCCGGGTTGGAGTTCACCAGGATCACCCGGTAGCCCTCCTCGCGCAGGGCCTTGCAGGCCTGGGCGCCGGAGTAATCGAACTCGCAGGCCTGACCGATCACGATCGGGCCGGCCCCGAGGATCAGGATGCTCTGGATGTCGGTACGCTTGGGCATGTGACGGCTCTCGCAGGCTGTCGAAATCGGAAATTCGGTCGGAAAATCGGGGGGAAGGCGTTAGCTGCGCGCCGTGCGCATCATCTCGACAAAGTCGTCGAACGCCGGGGACACGTCATGCGGCCCCGGGCTCGCCTCGGGGTGGCCCTGCAGGCTGAACGCCGGGCAGTCGGTGCGGGCGACGCCCTGCAGCGTGCCGTCGAACAGCGACCGGTACGTCGGTGTCAGCGTCTCCGGCAGGTTGTCTTCGTCGATCGCGAAGCCGTGGTTCTGCGACGAGATCATCACTCGCCCACTGGCCTCGTGCCGGATCGGGTGGTTCGCCCCGTGGTGGCCGAACTTCATCTTCACGCTCTTGCCGCCACTGGCGATACCCAGCAACTGATGCCCCAGGCAGATTCCGAACAGCGGCAGTTTGCGCTCGCAGAAATCCCGGATCGCCTCGATCGCATAGGTGCAGGGCTCGGGATCGCCCGGCCCGTTGGACAGGAACACCCCGTCGGGCTTGAGCTCCATCACCTCGTCCACTGGCGTCTCGGCCGGGACCACGGTCACGCGGCAGCCGCGATCCGCCAGCATGCGCAGGATGTTCTGCTTCATGCCGAAGTCGTAAGCGACCACGTGATAGTCGGCGGCCTTCGCATCGACCCGCGCCGGTTCTTCACCCAGCTGCCAGGTCCCTTCCAGCCACTCGTAGCGGCTGCGCGTGGTCACCTCGCGCGCCAGATCCATGCCCTTGATACCGGGGAACTCTCGCGCGGCCGCCAGGGCCGAGGCCTCGTCCACGTCGCCGGCCTGGATGCAGCCGTTCAGCGCGCCCTTCTCGCGCAGGATGCGGGTCAGCTTGCGGGTATCGATCCCGCTGATCGCCACGATCCCATGGCGCAGCAGGTAGTCCGGCAGCGACTCGCGCGAGCGCCAGTTGGACACCAGCGGCGGCAGATCCCGGATGATCAGGCCCGCGGCATGAGCCCGCGAGGACTCGTCGTCTTCCGGGTTCGTTCCGGTGTTGCCGATATGCGGGTAGGTCAGCGTGACCATCTGCCGGTGATAGGACGGGTCGGTGAGGATCTCCTGGTACCCGGTCATCGCGGTGTTGAACACCACCTCGCCAACCGTCTGGCCCAGGGCGCCAATCGCCTGACCATGAAACACAGTGCCATCTTCCAGGACGAGCAGAGCAGGCGCGGACACAGGGGGACCTCCGGGTGGTCTGGGTCGGGGCCGCCAGGCGATTCGCCGGCGGCGGTACTGCGATTCGTTCGGGATCTGCGACCCGCCCTCGTCCGCACCATTCTACCGGGGTGTGAACCCCTTTTTCGGCAACGATTCGGTGCTCGGAGGACGGATACGATTACGCCTTCAAGTGTACGCGAGCGCCGCGCGCGGCGTCCAACGAGATCCCCACTTCCGGCGTCTCCGCCCGCCACTCGCCGCCCGCTTTCCGGGCCCGAACACTGCCTACCCAGCCCAGGTATGAAGCCGATGCTCCGTGGCCAGCCTGGCCATTCAGGCTGGCCCTGGTTCATCGCTCGGTGTTTACGGCGGCTCCGGTCCGCCACCTGCCAGGCGCTCTCTCGCGAGCGCACCGCGAGGCACTTCTTTGCACGAGCAAAGAAGTGCCCAAGAAACACGCCCGACTGCCGCGACCCCGGCCCGCTGTGCGGGCCAGGGTTTCCCTCGCTCCGAGGCTTTTCGCGGGCGGCGCTGAACTCGCTGCGCCTTCGGCTTCGCTCAGACATCCAGCGCCCCGTGTCTATTTAGAATCGTCCCGCGAAAAGCCTCTCCGCTCGGCGCGACGACAACGGGGAGGCAGGTCCAAACAACGGCTGTCCCAGCGTTGTTGCCAGTGGATGATGGCTAGGTCTTCGAGCATCTTCGGCACGCTCGGCCTTCGGCCATGGCGTGCCGCGCCCGCGTAGCGGGCGCCGGGGGCTTTCGTAGGATGCCGATGAGCGCAGCGAATCGCATCAGCGTGTCGCACGGCGTGGAGAACGGTGCGTTTCCCTGCGCTCAACCGCACCCTACGGGATACTTTCTGTTTTGCCCCCCCGTATGGAGCCCCTTGCGGAAGGGTTCTCGGGCCGGGAGAAGGCGCTGGATGTCTGAGCGAAGCGCAGCGTAGCGAGTTCAGCGCCGCCGGCCCGAGGGCCCTGGAGCAAGGTTCCCGGGCGGAATCCGGGTGCCCTTCTTTGGGTACTTTCTTGGGCAAGCAAGAAAGTACCTCGCGGCGCGCTGGCGAGTCAGCGCCGGGCAGGCGGCTCGACGAAAGCACCGTAAACACCCGATGCCGAACCAGGGCCAGCCACAACAAGCCTGGCGGTCGGACGAAGGCACCGTAAACACCGGATGACGAACCAGGCCTAGCCTTCGCCAAACGGAGCCCCAACCGGCTAGAGGTCGCGCAGCCCCAGCACATCCTGCATGTCGAACAGCCCATTTCCGGCGCCGGCCAGCCAGACCGCCGCACGCACTGCACCGGAGGCAAACACCGTGCGACTGGAGGCCTTGTGGGTGATCTCCACACGCTCGCCATCACCCGCAAACAGGGTCGTGTGCTCGCCGACGATGTCGCCGCCGCGCACCGTGGCAAAACCGATGGTGCGCCGGTCACGGGCTCCGGTCTGGCCCTCGCGCCCGTAGACGGCGTCCTGCTCCAGATCGCGGCCCAGGGTCTCCGCGACCACACGCCCGAGCTTCAGCGCGGTACCGGAGGGCGCGTCCACCTTGTGCCGGTGATGGGCCTCCAGGATCTCCACATCCACGCTGTCGCCCAGCGCCCGCGCGGCCAGCTCCACCAGCTTGAAGGTCAGATTGACCCCGACACTCATGTTCGGCGCATAGACGATCGGCAGATCCCCTGCCGCCGCCTGCAGGCGCTGCTCCTGCTCCGCATCCAGCCCGGTGGTGCCGATCACCAGTGCCTTTCCGGCGTTCGCACACAGCTCCAGGTGCTGCATGGTCGCCTGCGGCGAGGTGAAATCGATCAGCACATCGAAATCGTCGGTAACCGTCGCCAGATCCTCGACCAGGCGCACCCGGCCCTCCGCGCCCACCGCCTGACCGATGGTCTCGCTGCCGGGGCGCTCACTGGCCGCCCCCAGCTGGGCATCGGGGTGTTCGTCCACCGCCTGCACCAGGTTCTGGCCCATGCGCCCGCCGGCGCCCGCAATCGCAATTCGAATCATCTTTGTTCCATCCAGTGCTATCGGTCCATCGGGTTACGCGCACCCTACGAAGCTTTGCGCGGGCACGCCAGTTACAGGGTTCGCACCGGGGTGCGGAAACGCCATTCGCCATACACCGAGGCGATCACCCCGGCCGCTGCCAGGAATGCCGCGAACACATACACCGAGGCTGGGCTGATGCCATCCCACAGATAGCCGGCCACCAGGGATCCCGAGGCACCGCCCAACCCGAAGGCCAGCGACGAATACAGGGCCTGCCCGCGCCCCTGCAACCGCCCGGGGAAGAAATAGTGGATCAGCGAGATCGCCGCCGCGTGGTACACCCCGTAACTGGCCGCATGCAGGATCTGGATGAACAGCAGCATCGGCAGAGAATCCGGCACCGCCGCCAGCAGCCCCCAGCGCAGCGTGGTCAACACCAGCGCCGCCGACACCAGCAACCAGGCCCCAAAACGCAGGATCAACCGCGGCATCAACAGGAACAGCACCACCTCGGCGGCCACCCCCAGCGCCCACAGCTGCCCGGCCACCGAGCGCGAGTAGCCGGCCTGTTCCAGGTACAGGGTAAAGAAGGCGTAGTACGGCCCGTGGCTCGCCTGCATGAAGAAGCAGGCCACAAACAGCGCGATCACCTCGGGGCGGCGCAACACGGTTAGCAGGGGCGGGGCGTTATTGTCCTCGTCGAGGTTGCGCGCCGGCTCGCGCACGAACTGCGACGCCGCCACCACCGCGATCAGCACCGCCAGCACGATCCACGGCAGCCAGGCCACTGCGATCCGGTCGAAGGCCCAGCCCAGCACCGCCACCGCGACGATGAAACCGACCGAGCCCCACAGCCGGACCAGCGCGTAGCGATGCGCGTCCCGCCCCAGCGACCGCATGGTGGCCGCCTCGAACTGCGGCAGGATCGCGTTCCAGAAAAAGCTGTAGGCCGCCATCACCACGGCCAGCCACCAATACCCGGTGTACAGCAACACTCCGGTGAAGGCGACCGCCCCGCCCAGCGCGCCCCAGCGGGCGATCGGCATGTGCGCGCCGGCGCGATCCGCCAGCCAGCCCCAGACGTTGGGCGCAATGATCTTGGTCGCCAGCACGATCGCCATCAGCTCGCCGATCTGGGCGCCGCTGAACCCCTCCTCGGAGAGGTACGGCCCCCAGAACGGCATGAAGGCGCCGAGGCTGGCGAAATAGAAGAAGTAGACCGCGGACAGGCGCGCGTTCTGCGTCACTGCCATGAGGGGACCGCTACACGATCAGGACGACACGGCCGAAGGCCGCGTCATTCGCCGGGATGGTCGCGCAGCTCCAGCCCCGAGTCCGGGACATCGGCGTTCTGCGCACGGTGACGCAGGGCGTGGTCCATCAGCACCAGCGCCATCATCGCCTCGGCGATCGGGGTCGCGCGGATGCCCACGCAGGGGTCGTGCCGCCCCTTGGTGACCACCTCCACCGGCTCGCCGGCGGTGTTGATGCTGCGCCCGGGCAGACGGATGCTGGACGTCGGCTTCATGGCAATGCTGGCCTGCACCGCCTGACCGGTGCTGATCCCGCCCAGCACGCCGCCGGCGTGGTTGGACAGAAAGCCCTCGGGGGTGATCTCGTCGCGGTGCTCGGTGCCGCGCTGGGTCACGGATTCGAAACCTGCGCCGATCTCCACGCCCTTCACCGCGTTGATGCTCATCAGCGCGTGCGCCAGGTCGGCGTCCAGGCGGTCGAACACCGGCTCGCCCCAGCCAGCCGGCACCCCGGTCGCCTCGACCGTCACCCGTGCCCCGATGGAATCGCCCGACTTGCGCAGGGCGTCCATGTACTCCTCCAGCTCCGGCACCTTGTCTGGGTCGGGGGAGAAGAACGGGTTGTCGTTCGCGATCTCCGGCTGCTTCGGCTCCAGCTCGATCGGGCCGAGCTGCGACAACCAGCCGCGGATGGTGATCCCGTAGCGCTGCTCGAGATAGCGCCGCGCGATGCCACCGGCCGCCACCCGCAGCGCGGTCTCGCGCGCAGAACTGCGCCCGCCGCCGCGGTAATCACGCACGCCGTATTTCTGGTGATAGGTGTAGTCCGCATGCCCCGGGCGGAAGCGGTCCTGGATGTCGCCGTAATCCTTGGAGCGCTGATCGACGTTCTCGATCAGCAGCCCGATCGGCGTACCCGTGGTACGCCCCTCGAACACCCCTGACAGGATACGGACCTGATCCGGCTCGCGACGCTGGGTGGTGTGGCGCGACTGGCCCGGCCGGCGGCGATCCAGGTCAAACTGCAGATCCGCCTCGCAAAGCTCCAGACCGGGCGGACAACCGTCCACCACCGCGCCCAGGGCCGGCCCGTGACTTTCACCAAAGGTACTGACGACGAACAGTCGCCCAAAGCTGTTTCCCGACATGCGCGTAGTGTATCCGCGGCCGCGCCGGCTGTCGCCTGTTCCCCCACCCGGCGGCCGGTCGGCGACGGGCGGAATGGCACGCTCGGCAACCACGTCCCCTATCTGCCATGATCGACGTGCAACACCCATAACCAGAAAGGAGGAACCCATGACGAATTCCCTGACCCGCCTGGTGACCGGCACCGCCGCGGCCCTGTGCCTCGGCCTCGCCAGCAGCGCCCAGGCCGATGTCTATACCCAGCGCTTCATGACCCTTGAACTGGCCAACGACATCGCTATGGGCGCCGTCGAGGCCTGCCGCGAGATGGGCCACCAGACCGCGGTGGTCGTGGTTGATCGCGCCGGCAACGACCAAGTGGTCCTGCGCGACCGCATGGCCGGCGTGCAGACCATCCAGATTGCCGGCGACAAGGCCCGGGCCGTGACCATGTCCGGCACTACCTCCGCCAACTTCCGCGACAACCGCGAAGACATCCGCATGGAGATGAACCACGTGGATGGCATCATCATGCTGGCCGGCGGCCTGCCAATCGAAGCGGCCGGGAGCATGCTCGGTGCGGTCGGCGTGTCCGGTGCGCCCGGCGGCGATCTCGACGAGGAATGCGCCCAGGCCGGGATCGACCGGGTCCAGGAACGCCTCGACTTCGCCATGTAAGCATTGCGGGTGCCAGGGAACGGCGCCAGCCCCCAGGAAAACACCATGACCGACACCCCCCGCCCCGCCCCGAAACGCATCTCGCCGGTGGAGACCTACGAGCGTCTGCAGGCACGCCCGCGCGACCTGCTGATCGACGTCCGCTCGACCATGGAGTATCTGTTCGTCGGCCATCCGACCGGCTCCATCCACATCCCGTGGATCGACGAACCCGACTGGACCGTGAACCCACAGTTCGTGCCGCAGGTGCGCAAGCTGCTGCTGGGCGGCGTCAGCGATCACAGCGAAGAAGCACCGGCCCTGTACCTGATCTGCCGCAGCGGCAAGCGCAC
The DNA here is from genome assembly GCF_000377825.1 of Thioalkalivibrio sp. AKL9. Classification (NCBI taxonomy): domain Bacteria; kingdom Pseudomonadati; phylum Pseudomonadota; class Gammaproteobacteria; order Chromatiales; family Ectothiorhodospiraceae; genus Thioalkalivibrio; species Thioalkalivibrio sp. AKL9. The sequence continues at coordinate 80,594 of NZ_KB905107.1, forward strand.
GCTGGACGCCGGGCAGGCCCTGGTGGACGCCGGCATCGAGCATGTCTTCTCGGTGGACGAGGGCTTCGAAGGACCACTGGACGAGAACCACCAGCGCTCCACCCGCAGCGGCTGGCGCTACCACGGCCTGCCCTGGGAGCAGTGCTGAGGCCCGCGACGGATCCCCTACAGCCACGGGGGTTGCGCGCACCCCAGGGGGTTTGGTTCATAATGAACTCGGACGCGTCACTGCGGCGTTCGATTGTGGCCCGGTGGTACCCTTGAGCCTTAATTTTTCACCACGGGACCGAGTACTTCCGTTTCGCTGTGCATGTCCGTCTTCGAGCGGAAAGCCTAAAGATCCGGAGACTTCTCCCACCTGAGCCCTAGGTTCAAGGTCAAGGGCCACGCCGGCGCCTGCGGGGCGCGTCCACTTCTTTATTGATCCCGATTTCCTTTATGCCTGCGGAAACCGACTCCGTTCAAGATTCGCTATCGCCCGACGATCTGCGTGCCCTGCGTCTGCGCCTGCGCCGCGCGCGGGCGGCTTTGTCGGATGCCCAGCTCGACCACCACTCTGCCGCCATTTGCGGACACCTGCTGCGCTGGTTCGAGCGCTGGAAGCCGCATTGTGTCGGCGCCTATCGCGGCCTGCGCGGCGAGGTCGACCTGACCCCACTGACCGTCGCCCTGGCCCGGCGCGGCACCCGCATCGCCCTGCCGGTGATGGACGACAAACGCCCCGGGCACATGCATTTCCACACCTGGGCCCCGGATGAGCCGCTTTGCCACAACGGCTTCGGCATCGCCGAGCCCTGTCCGGACGCCCCGCGCATCTGGCGCCGCGAGATGCAGGTGGTGCTGATGCCGCTGGTGGCCTTTGACACTGCCGGCAACCGCATGGGCATGGGCGCGGGCTACTACGATCGCTACTTCGCCCGGCGCCGCTTCGGCATCCGCCGGCCGAAACTGATCGGCGTGGCCCACTCGCTGCAGGGCGTCCCGGCGCTGCCCACACAGCCCTGGGACGTCCCGCTGGATGGCGTTGTCACAGAACAGGGCTGGCATGCGCTTCCAGACCGCGCGCGGCACAATACGCTCGACTGAAACCCCTGAAGGAGCCCGCATGGCCTACTGGCTGATGAAGTCCGAACCCGACGAGTTCAGCATCGACGACCTGGAACGCGTCGGCGTGGAGCCGTGGGACGGCATCCGCAACTACCAGGTGCGCAACATGATGCGCGACGAAATGAAGAAAGGCGATCTGGCCTTCTTCTACCACTCCAACGCCAAGCCACCGGGCATCGTCGGCATCCTGCGCATCGAGAAAGAGGCCTACCCGGACACCTGCGCCTTCGACCCCGAAGATCCGCACTACGACCCAAAGAGCGACCCGGACAACCCGCGCTGGCTGCGCGTGGACGTCGCCTTCGAGGAAAAATTCGGCGACATCATCACCCTGGACTGGCTGAAGCAGCAGCCGCAGCTCGAGGACTGCCCGCTGGTGCGCCGCGGCAACCGGTTGTCGGTAATGCCCATCACCCAGGACCAGTGGGACTTCATCCTGAGCCACGCCCAGCGCGGGAAGTAAACGCGTGGCCACGCTCTACCACTTCCCGCACGATGCGAAGGCCGACCGCCTGCGCCTGGCCTGCGGCTACAAGGGTGTCGCGCTGGAGACCCGCGCGCTGGACTGGTTCGACGACGAGACCTTCTTCGAACTGGGCGTGGCCCGCCAGTCCCCGATCCTGCAAACCGACGACGCTACGCTGCACACCGACACGGTCACCGCATTGCGCGATATCGACCACCTGTTCCCGACCGGCGAGCCACTATCCGATGGCGTCATCGCCGAGGACGCCTGGCAGGCCCTGGTGGACTGGCGCGCCAAGGTGGAGATCGTGCTGGACCGACTCTACGCCCCGCTGGCGCCGGGCTTTCACGGCATCGGCGAGAGCGCCGAGGCCCTGGCCGACTTCAAGGCGCATGTGCAGCACCGCTTCGGCCTGTCGCTGGAGGAACTCGCCAACGACCGCTACGACGGCTACAACCAGCTCGCCAAACTGAGCCACCTGCCGGAACTGGCCAAACACCTGGCCGCCAACCGCTTCTACCTCGGCCACCCGTCGATCGCCGACTGCGTGATCGCCGCCGACCTCTACCCGCTACAAATGCACGACGGCATCAACCTGCCGGTCGACATGCTCTACTACCTCCGCCGCGTCGAGGAGACCTTCCACACCCCCCTCAACACCCACTGGCTCGCCCGCTGACCGGTTGGCGACAACCCTTCAACGGGCCATGCGCCGCGTCCCTCATCCACAGCACTCAGACTCGTCGTCATCGCGAGGAGCGCAGCGACGTGGCGATCTCGCAGGGACCCCGGCCCAAGCGCAGGCCAGAGTCATTTCACCCAAAGCGGTAGTGCTTGCGGATGTCGCGGTGGATCTCCCAGGTGCAGTCCATGCCCTCGGGGAAGGTGACCAGGTCGCCCTCGCCGACCGTGACCGGCTCACCGCCGTCCGGAGTCACCGTGACCTGGCCTTCCAGGATGTAGCAGACCTCGCGCTCGTCGTAGTGCCAGGGGAAGGTCGAGACCTCCTTCTCCCAGACCGGCCAGCCGAACACCCCCAGGCGTTCCAGGTGGTCGTGGTCCGGGCGATGAATCACTTCGATCGACATGACAGCCTCCTCAATACCGAGAGCACGCGAGCCTAAACCCAACGCGTTCGCAGACCAACCGCCGGTCCGGTCAAACACCCGGGCGCGGGCCTGACCGCGCCGTACCGCCAAAGCGCCGCAGCAGCAGGAGCACGAACGCCCCCACGCCGAGGCCGGCCGGCAGGAATTCCAGCCACTGGCCAAGGCCCCAGGCCATGTAGCCGGTGACCAGCGCCCACAGCAGCGGGATGATCGCCAGCACCAGGGGCGGACGCGACGGCACCAGCAACAGCAGCCCCAGGGTCAGCAGCATCACCGGTCCCGGGGCCACGCCGACATATTGCAGCTGCGTCCAGGGCGTGCCGGTCAATGCGAGATCCAGCAAGGGATAGCCCACCAGCGCGTAGACGATCATCAAGACCGCGCCGCTACCCGCGAGCCCGCCGGGCCAGCCGAAGCGGGCCTGGCCCAACAGGGTCAGCGCGAACACCAGCATCAGGCCCTGGGCCACGAACACTCCGGCCAGCCACTCGGAGGCGAAGTGGAACGGCGCCAGCGAACCACCGAAGAAGGCAACCCCGGTCCAGATCCACAGCACGCCCAGCAACAGGCCAATGACGCGGCCGGCCGCACGCGAGCCCGGAACCACCAGCCCCACAGCCACCAGGGCAAGCAGTGCGCCGATCCCGTGCAGGGGCCAGATCGCGGTGTTGTACTGCCCCAGGATCGCCAGCCAGGTCGAGGCCTCAAACGGCAGCATGTCGGCTTCCCGGTCGCAAGGATTCGGAGGCCAACCCTACAGGTCCTGCACGTACGCCACCATGCGGCTGCGCATCCCGGCGTCCGGCATGGGACCGTACAGCGCGCCCATGTTCTCCTCCATGTGCGCCACCACCGAGGTCGCGGGGATCGCACAGGTCACGTCCGGGTGCGAGACGATGAATTTGAGCAGGAACTGCGGCCAGTTCTCGCATTCGATCTCCGCCGCCCATTCCGGCAGCGGATGCCCCGCGAACTGGTTGATCAGCGCCTTGCGCCGAAACGGGCGGTTCGCGATCACCGCCACCCCGCGTTCCCGCGCCAACGGCAACAGGCGCTGTTCCGCTTCGCGATCCAGGATGTTGTAGGTCAGCTGCACGAAGTCCAGGTCCTCGCGCCGCAGGATGCGCTCCAGCTCATCGTGGCGCCGCGCGTGCGAGGTAGTCACGCCGAGATAGCGAACCTCCCCCGCCTCACGGCGCTCGCGCAGGGTTTCCAGGTGCGCCTCCCAGTTCTGCAGGTTGTGCACCTGCTGCAGGTCCAGGGTGTCGACACCCCACAGATCCCGCGACTCCGCATGCTGGTCGCGGCCGGTCGAGGTGCTGCGCGTCCAGATCTTGGTCGCCGAGAACACACCCTCCGGATGGCCCAGTTCGCGCAGGCCGTGACCGACCACCGCCTCCGCGCGCCCGTACATCGGCGAGGAGTCGATCAACCCGCCGCCACGGCGGACAAAGGTATCCAGGATCCGGGTACGCACCGCCAGCGCTTCGGGATCCTCCTGCACATTGAAGGTAATCCACGTCCCCATCCCGATCACCGGGATCTTCTCCCCGGAAGACGGGATCGGCTTTCGACGCGGTTCACGCCCATCGGAAGCGATCCCGATGGCCGGCCACCCCGCTCCGGCTGCCATGGCAGAGCCGGTCACCCAGCGCAGGAAGGATCGGCGCGAACGCCACAAGGTGGGTTGATTCATGGCCCGGATCACCGAAGAAGACTCAATCCGTGGGCCATTGGGCTGCGCCACAAGTTCCCGGTGCGGGCATCCACCGGGCCTTCACCAACGCGGGGCATCAACCCGAGCAATTATGGAATCAGGAGGGTTCGAAACCGGGGTACCGCCGTTTGCAGCGCGGTGACAACCCGCTCACAAGCTCCTCCAGAAGAAACGGGCGGGGATGCAGGGCCCCGCCCGTGCCGATGGAGATTCGATCAGAAGCTCATCGAGCGGTCGTACTCGGCGACGGCCTGGACGTACTGGCCCATGCCGGCCATCTCGGCGTTCGGCAGGAAGTTGTGTTCGCCGACGTCGCGGCCCTTGGCGCAGGCTTCGCAGGCCCAGAGCGGGACGCCTTCACTGACCAGTGAATCGACGATGTCCTTCATCGCCGGCATGTTGTGGCCGACGATCTTGTCGTAGACATTGCGGTTGGCGATGTTCACGGCCTCGCCCTGCAGCCAGACGGTCACGTCATGGCCCTGCTGCTTGGCCACGTTGGCGGCGATCATGCCGAGCGTCGCACGGGTGGGGTCGTCGGTACCGGCGGTGACAGCAACAATAAAACGCATGGGGTTCTCCTGAGTGCTTGAAACGTGCTGCAACCGTAGCGGCAGGCACGCCCGGCGTCGATTTCCCACAAGCCGCGGAGAAACACTCGGATCAGGGCCTGCCCCTCGCCGTCACACTGGTCCGGTAGAGCTTGAAGGCCATCAGCAGCCAGGGGATGGCGTGCATGACCAGGTCGAGGATGTCCCGCACCCGGATCAGCTCGCCGGCGAGCAACCAGCGCAGCTTCTCCGCGACATGCGGCTCGGGGATCCAGGGGGCCAGGCCCAGCGTGGCCACCAGCAGGGCAAACAGCCACAGCGGTGCGCGATCTACCCAGCGTACGAAGGCTTTCATCGCGCGCATCCTACCCAAGGCCCGCGCACGGCGCAGCCCGTTCTTGCCGGTAACGGGGCCGCCTTCTACACTTTTGCCAGCTTCAGGGGGCGCGACGCGGCAGGCCCGGGAACCGCCTGGCCTCACCACCGCGGTCCGCAGTAGCCGCCCGGTCCGGAAGACCATCATGGAAGCCCTGCTCGTCTCCACCGTCATCGTCGCCATCGCCGAGATGGGCGACAAGACCCAACTCCTCGCGCTGCTCCTGATCTGCCGCTACCAGCAGACCTGGCCCATCATCTGGGGCATCGTGGTGGCGACCCTGGCCAATCACTTCCTCGCCGCGCTGGCCGGCGTCTGGATCGGCGCCAGCGTGCCGGACGAGTGGCTGCGCTGGGGGCTGGGGCTCGGGTTCATCGTCATGGCCGCCTGGGTGCTGGTGCCGGATAGCGAGGACGAGCTGCCCGCCCCCTCGAAACACGGCGTGTTCTGGACCACCACGGTGCTGTTCTTCCTGGTCGAGATGGGCGACAAGACGCAGGTGGCTACCGCCGCGCTGGCCGCGACCTTCGACAACCTGATCCTGGTCGTGATCGGCTCGACCATCGGTATGGTCCTGGCCAATGCCCCGGTCGTATGGCTGGGCCAGCGTTTCGCCTGTCACCTGCCGCTGCGGCTGCTACGCGCGCTCGCGGCGCTGCTGTTCTTCGCCCTGGGCCTCGGGGTACTGCTGGCCTGGGTCTGAGTCCGAGTGCAGCATCTTCTGTCCCAGCCAGATGCGCCGCACCAGGCGCGGCAGCAACAGCAGCAATGCCAGCACCGCGAGCAGCGCCAGACCCAGTTGCACCCCGCTGTCGGCACCACTGGCCACCTCGCGGGTGGCATGCCCCAGCCAGGCATAGGCGAACAGGCCCGGGATCAGCGCCACCACCGTCGTCAGTGCAAACACGGGCAGCGGCAGGCGCACCAGCCCCAGGGCATAGTTGGTGGGCGCAAACGGAAACACCGGTACCAGCCGGGTCAGGGCCACCACGCGCCAACCCTCGGCCTCCACATCCTCGCGCAGCCGGGTACTGCGCGGCCCCATGCGCGGAACCAGCCAGGGCTGCAGCCAGGTACGGGCCAGCATGAAGGCGATGACCGCCGCCACGGTGGCCGCCAGCAGACTCAGGGCGCCACCGGTGAAGGGACCGAACAAGGCCCCGCCCAGCAGGATCCAGAAGGTGCTCGGCAGCGGGAACAGGGCCAGCACGACAAACGCCAGCACGAATACCAGGTAGGCCCCAGGGCCCCAGCTGAGCAGCCAGACCTCCAGCTCGCCCAGCGGAACGCCGAGGCTGGGCCACTCGGTGGTCAACAGGATCCACGCCAGCGAGACCCCGAACAGGATCGCCGCGACCGTCAGCCAGCTCTTGTGATGTCGAATCCTCATGTCACCCCGTCAGCCCCCGTCCCCGGGGTCTTCACCGCCGCTGCCGCGCAGACGCTGCAGACGCTCCGCCAGCGCGCGCTCGGTACCATCCCGGCGCGGACTATAGAAGCGCGCTTCTTCCAGCCCTTCGGGCAGATAGACCTGTCCGCGCGCAAACCCGTCCGGTTCGTCGTGGTCGTAGCGATACCCGGCACCGAAGCCCTCGGCACGCATCAGCTCGGTCGGGGCATTGCGCAGGTGCAGGGGCACGCCCGCGCTGCCGCTGTCGCGGATCGCGGCCCGCGCGCCGTTCAGCGCGGCATAGGCGCTGTTGCTCTTGGGTGCGGAGGCCAGTTCGATCACTGCCTGTACCAGCGCCAGATCGCCTTCCGGCCGGCCCAGACGTTCCATGGTCTGCCAGGCCGCCAGCACCCGCGCACCGAGGCCAACCGCGGCCAGGCCAATGTCCTCGTAGGCCATGCGCAGCAGGCGACGACCGAGGTAGTCCGGGTCACAGCCGGCATCCAGCATGCGGGTGAGCCAGTACACCGCGGCGTTCGGATCGGACCCACGCACGGACTTGTGCAGGGCGGAGATCTGGTCGTAGAAGGCATCGCCCTGACGGTCGAAGGCCAGTGACTGCGCCCCCATCACCGCGCGCAGCGCGTCGCCGGTGATGGCGCCATCGCGCGCCAGGTCCGAGGCGGTCTCCAGCCAGTTCAGGGCACGCCGGGCATCGCCGTCCGCGGCGCGCGCAAGACGCTGACGCTCCTCCGGGTCCAGCGTCAGGCCGCGCCCGCCCAGACCGCGCTCGGGGTCATTGAGGGCCCGGTCGATCAGGGCCTCGATGGCCTCCGCCACGACCGCCTCCATGCGATAGACCCGCGCGCGCGACAGCAGCGCGCTGTTGAGTGCGAACGAAGGATTCTCGGTGGTCGCGCCGACGAAGGTCAGCGTACCGTCCTCAATGTGCGGCAGCAGGGCGTCCTGCTGGCCCTTGTTGAAGCGGTGGATCTCGTCAATGAACAGCAGCGTCCCGACACCTTTGCGGCGGCGGGTTTTCGCGGCTTCGACGACCGCACGGACGTCCTTGACCCCCGCCAGCACGGCGGACAGCGTGACCAGGCGCTGGGCTCCGGCCGCCGCCACCAGCCGCGCGAGCGTCGTCTTGCCGCAGCCGGGCGGGCCCCAGAGGATCATCGACGGGGTCTGGCCCTGCTCGATCGCCTGGCGCAGCGCGGCATCGGCGCCGACCAGGTGGTCCTGGCCGACCATCTCGTCGAGCCGCGCCGGACGCATGCGCTCGGCCAGCGGCGCCGAGGGATCCGGGGCGACCGGGGCCGGTTCGGGTTCGGGCGAGGCCACGTCCGGATCGGGGCCGAACAGATCGCCTTCGGGGGAATCACTCATGGAGGGATTGTAACCCCTCGAGCCGAAGAGCCTTGTTCACCACGAAGTGCACGAAGGTACGAAGAAGGGCGAATGGCACCACAGAGGACACAGAGGACACGGAGAAAACCCAAGGGAGGGTGTCGCAGCCCATGTGTAGGATGCGTTGAGCAAAGCGAAAGGCATCAACATCGATCACCCGGAATATCGCCGCCTTCCGACCGATGCGTTTCGCTTTGCTCAACGCATCCTACACTCCCTGAAAGCCTTTGTTTTCTCCGTGGCCTCTGTGCGCTTTGTGGCAGATAACCCGCGAGCGGACCTCGCTCAAGGCCGATAGATGTCGGTCCCGGCCGGCGGGTCGAAGGTGAACACGCCCGGGTCGAGTTCGCCATTGCGTTCGGTTTCGTGGAAGAGGATCACGGTCTCCTGGCCGAAGATGTCGCGGAAGGCCATGCGGGTCAGGTCGCCATCCGCGGTCAGGTCCAGGTCCAGACTGGTGAAGTCGGCCTGTTCGTTGCGCGGCACCAGCACCAGGCGCAGGGCATCGCCGCCCGGCACCGGGCGCAGTGACATGCGGAAGTGCTCGTCCAGGCGCTCCGGCTGGGTGATCGCGGCGATCGGCGTGGCGTCGAAGGCATCCCCCAGCGGGCGCACCGTGGCCTGCGACAGGTCCGGGTCGTACATCCACAGGTCCTCGCCATCGGAGACGATGGTCTGCGGGAACGGCTCGGTCACCTCCCAGTGCAGGCGATTGGGCAGCCCCAGCTGCATGCGGCCATCGGACTCCTGCAGCACGTAGCCGGTGTCGTCGCGCACGGTCTGGGTAAATTCGGCGGAGAAGCTTTCAAGGCCATCGACAAAGCGATCCAGCGCCGCGCGGGCATCCTCCATACCGCGGTCGGCGGCCAGGGCCGGAACGGCGGTCAAGGCCAGTACCAGGCCAAGGGACAGGGCCCGCCAGAGGGCGCCCGGACACGTAAGGGGACGAGCGTTCATGCAGTCTCCAGGATGGATGAGTATGCGATTCATGATGCGCCGCGAGGCTTAACCCGGCGTGAATGTGCTGCACAGGGATGACGAACCGCGTCACGCGATCAGGGACATGGACACCAACCAGGCCCTCGGGTTCGGGGCGCTCAGTCGTTCGGGCCGGGAACCAGGACCTCGCGATTGCCGTTCGACTGTACCTGGCTGACCAGGCCGGCGGCCTCCATGTCTTCGACCATGCGCGCGGCGCGGTTGTAGCCGATCTTGAGCCGGCGCTGGACGAACGAGATCGAGGCCTTGCGTGACTCGATGACCACCTGCACGGCCTGATCGTAGAGCGGGTCCGATTCGTTGCCGTTCCCCTCGGGCGACTCCAGCCCTGGGATGCTGGCCGCACCGGCCTCGGGCTCGTCGAGGATTGCGTCGTTGTAGTCCGGCTCGCCGGTGGACTTGAGGTACTCGACCACCTGATGCACCTCGTTGTCGCTGACGAACGCACCGTGCACGCGCTCGGGCATCGCCTTGCCCGGCGGCAGGTAGAGCATGTCGCCGTGACCCAGCAGGTGCTCGGCACCCATCTGATCGAGGATGGTGCGCGAGTCCACGCGCGAGGAGACCTGGAAGGCGATACGGGTGGGGATGTTCGCCTTGATCAACCCGGTAATCACGTCCACCGACGGACGCTGGGTGGCCAGGATCAGGTGGATGCCGGCGGCGCGGGCCTTCTGCGCCAGGCGGGCGATCAGCTCCTCGACCTTCTTGCCCACGACCATGATCATGTCGGCGAATTCGTCGACCACAACCACAACGAACGGCAACGGCTCCAGTTCCGGCGCCTCGGTCTCGGTGATCGCCTCCTCCGGCTTGAACAACGGATCCTTCAGCGGCTCGCCGCCGGCCTGGGCATCACGCACCTTCTTGTTGAAGCCGCCGATGTTGCGCACGCCCATCGCCGACATCAGCTTGTAGCGCCGCTCCATCTCCGCCACCGCCCAGCGCAGGGCGTTGGAGGCATCCTTCATGTCGGTGACAACCGAACACAGCAGATGCGGGATCCCCTCGTAGACCGACAGCTCCAGCATCTTCGGATCGATCAGGATCAGGCGGACGTCTTCCGGCGTGGACTTGTACAGTAGCGACAGCAGCATGGCGTTGACGCCCACCGATTTCCCGGAACCGGTCGTCCCGGCGACCAGCAGATGCGGCATCTTTGCCAGATCCGCGATCACCGGGCCGCCGCCGATGTCCTTGCCCAGCGCCATGGTCAGCGGCGACTTGTTCGAGTCGAACAGATCCGAACGCAGGATCTCCGAGAGGGCCACGATCTCGCGGTTCTCGTTCGGGATCTCCAGCCCCACCGTGGACTTGCCCGGGATCACCTCGACGATGCGTACGGCCATCACCGACAGCGAACGCGCGAGATCGGTGGACAGCCCGGAGATGCGCGAGGCCTTCACCCCGGCCGCCGGCTGCAATTCGAAGCGGGTGATCACCGGCCCCGGCTGCACCGCGACCACCTCGACCTCCACACCGAAGTCCTTCAGCTTCAGTTCCACCAGGCGGGAGAGCGCCTGCAACGACTCCTCGGAGAATCCGTCGGGCGGCGGCGGCGGCTCGTCCAGCAGGGCCAGCGGCGGGTGTGGATCGGCGCCTGTACCCTCGGTGAACAGCGGGACCTGCTTCTCCTTCTGCACCCGCGGGCTGGGCGGGGGTGTCTCGATGCGTGGTTCCACCCGCGAGGGCATGCGTTTCTCGGTGCGCTTGCGCTCCTTCTCCACCCGGGTCTCGCGTTCGGCCCGTTCGCGGGCGCCGATACGGCGGTCACGGGCCGAGTCGATCGCCACGCGGGCACGCTCCCAGCCACGCACGGCCAGCTGTCCGAGACGATCCATCAGCAGAAACCAGGACAGCCCGGTAAACAGGGTCACCCCGGCCAGGAACAGCGCCAGCAGGACCAGTGTCCCGCCCACCAGGCTCAGCCCGGCGACCGCCCAGCCGCCGAACAGGTCGCCGAGGATGCCGCCGGCATGGACCGGCATCCCGCCCGGCAACAGGTGCAGCGCGGCCAGGGCCGAGCCGGCGATCAGCGCCACGATCAACGCCAGCCCGCGCACGGTGAGCTCCATGGGGCTGGCGATCTGCGCCTCGCGGCGATGCCGGAACAGCCACCAGCCAATACCGCCCACGGCCAGCGGGATCAGGTAGGCCAGATAGCCGAGCAGATGAAAAGCGATATCAGCGAACCAGGCGCCTGTGGTGCCGCCCAGATTGCGCAGACCCTCGCCATCGCCGGTGGTCGACCAGGCGGCATCGCCCGGGTGATAGCTCGCCAGCGCCACCAGCAGATAAAGCGCCAGCATGCCAAAGATCAGCAGCGCACCCTCGCGCAGCCCACGCAGGAGTTGCCCACTCAAGCTCGGCGGTGCGGCCGGCTCTGCCGTCTTGCTGCCCTTGGCACCCTTGCCCCCGGATTTGGCCTTGCTTGCGGCCATGCGCTCCCCACTGGTCCGGCCCGCGGCGCGGGCAACTTTTCAAGGAAGCGCTGAATAAAGCCATCCTGGCTTTCTCAGCGCACGCTGCACTGCAAACGCGGTTTGCAGCTTGCTTCACAATCAACCCCCTGCGGTGGTCGATTGCGGCGGCACCTCCTTGTGCCGCCGGGAAACGCCGATGAATCGGCGTTTCCCGGGATCATCGCGCAGTTTACCGGTTAAAACGTTCTTCGGGGGGCCAGACCTGCCCAGCCTGAGAACCGAGTCCGGTCCGATCGCTTTCCGGCAGGCTGCCTGGGCTCGGCGAGCCCTGCCATTACAGGAGCGGGCCTGCCCACGAAGCCCCCGCCCGTGTCGGCAAAGGCCCACCCCTCAGTCCCATCGATAACCCCATACCGCAAACACTGGGTCCGCATGCTTCAGCCGGCCGGCATAGGGATCATCCGCCGGCCGCGGCAGGCCGCGCAGGGAAAAGGTCGCGACACCCGCGAAACCGGCGCGCAGGAACAGGTCCAGCACCAGCCCCATGCGCTCGAAGTCGTACAGGCGTTCCCAGACCGCAACCGCCTTGGTCGGGAAGCAGCGGTTGGAGAACGTCACCACGAACACCCCGCCCGGCCTCAGCACCTCGCGTACTGCCTGGAACACCGCCTCCGGCTGCGTCAGATACTCGACCGACGCGGTACAGGCCACGGCGTCGAAGCTCCCCGCCGCATACGGCAACTCGGGCTGCACATTGAGGTCCTGCACATGCGCGGACGCCAGGCAGGGGTTGTCCGCCAGCTCCTGCGCGTTCATGCCCAGCCCGATCACCGCTTCCGGCGTCTCCACCCGGTCCAGGTGCGACTCCCAGCTGCTCATCAGGTCGAGCACCCGCGCACCGGCCGGGATGCAGGCGCCATACAGCGCGGCAATCTCGGCGCGCGCGGTGGCGTCCAGGTGATGCACCCGCCGGGGTTCGGCATAGAACACCGCATCGGGGTCCGGATCCTCGCGTTCCAGCGCGCCGTCGGTCCAGAAGTCGGTCGGCCGTCCGCGCCAGCGCGCCTGCATGCCCGGCCCGCGGGCCGTCAGCAGCCGGGCCACATCCACCGAGTGGTCGTCATCACGCCCGCGGGCGTGGCGGGCCATGACCCGCGCCTGCAACCGCAGCTCATGGTCCGCCAGTGGATGGTTCAGATCCGCCACCAGGCGGTCCTCCTCCAGCGTCCCGACCCGAAACAGCTCGCGATCCCCGGCCTCGACGCCCGCATGGCCGGCAATGAACGCCCTCGGGTAAAAACGACCCGCACGGGGCTCCACCCGGCGATGCCTGCGCAGCCCGCGATTGAACGCCGACGCCGGGAGCTCCCGCACCCGATCCACCTCGGACGGCGGGACCAGGGCCGCGGCTGTCGCCCGCGAGGCCTCGTGTACCGCCCCCACTCCCAGCGCGTGCAGGGCTGTGCCCAGATCACCCGGCCAGTGGTCCCGTTCCGGCAACAGCCTCGGCAGAAACAGACATTCGCGGTGACGGGCCTCGGCACTCGCCCAGTCCAGCATGAACCCGATATCCGCTGCGTCGCCCGGGTTCGACCGGGATGGCGCCTCGATCCGTTTGGCAAACGGGTCCCGCATGAGCTCTCTCCTGACGCGGCAACGCGGACTGCCACGGTGACAGCGTACCGGTTATGGTACGACCAAGCCCCCACCGGAAGCTCGCATGCCCCGCTCCCTGATCGCGCCCTCCGCACTGCTCGCCACGTCCCTTTGGTTGCTCGCCGCCTTGCTGGCGATCCCCGCCGCCCAGGCCCAGGAGACGGGGGCCAGCGCCGCCGACCTCGATTCCAGCCTGCGCGTGGGCACCCGCTTTGTGTCGCCGTTCGTGATCGCCCCGGAGGCGGGTGACGCGGCCCCGACCGGCATCGCGATCGAGCTTTGGGAACGGGTAGCGGAACGCCTGGAACTGGACTACGGGTACCGGGAGGTCAGCCTCGAGGAATTGATCACAGGCCTGGGGGACGACCGCATCGATGTCTCGGTCGCGGCCCTCACCGCGACCGCCGAGCGCGCCGAGCGCGTCGACTTCACCCATCCGTACTACAGCACCGGGCTGTCCATTGCCGTGCCCCAGCAGGGCAACCCGGTCGCCGGCGCCCTGCGGGCATTCATCTCGGTGCCATTCCTGATGATCATACTGGCGCTCGCCGGCCTGCTCCTGCTGGTCGGCGCACTGCTGTGGCTGTTCGAGCGTCACCGCAACGCCGACGAGTTCGGCGGCAGCTCCGCACAGGGGCTGGGCTCGGCCTTCTGGTGGGCCGCCGTCACCATGACCACGGTCGGCTACGGCGACAAGGCCCCGCGCACCCTGCCCGGCCGCGCGATCGCGCTGGTCTGGATGTTCGCCGCCCTGATCCTGGTGTCCACCTTCACCGCCGCAATCGCCACCACCTTGACCGTCAGCTCACTGGATACCGGCATCCAGAATGTCTCCGACCTGGAGGGCCAGCGCATCGCCACCATCGGCGGCTCCAGTGCCGCCGCCTGGCTGGACGACCAGGGCTTCGCCTACCGCGACCACGCGGACCTGAGGTCCGCCCTCGACGCGGTCGCCAACGGGCACGCCGACGCGATGGTCTATGACGCCCCGCTGCTTCGTTACCAGGTGCGCGAACACTTCGCCGGTCAACTGGAGGTGCTACCCGTCGAGTTCCTGCGCCAGGACTATGCCCTGGCCCTGCCCCAGGGCTCGCCGCTGCGCGCCCCGATGAACGTGGCTATCCTCGAGATTCTGGAATCCGACGAGTGGCAGCGGGTGCTGCGCCGCTACCTCGGTAATTGACGCGAACCGCAGCAGGGAGAGACGCCTCATGGCGGAGACCTTTCTGGTGGCCATCATCGACCAGGACCGCGAAGAACAGGCCCTGGCCATCGCCAACGAAGAAGGCGGCGCGGACGGCACGGTGTTGCACGGCTCGGGCCTCGGCTTCCCCGAGCACATGACCTTCCTCGGTGTGACCTACCAGGGCAACGAATCGGTCTGTGTATGGCAACTGGAGACCGAGCAGGCCGAACGCATCGCCCGCCGTCTGAACCTGGAGATGGACTTGTTTCAGCCCTACAACGGACTTGCCTTTACCCTGGATACCGCCGCGCTGCAGGGCATGGAATTCGTCGGCCACCTGACGCATACGCCCTGACACGTTCCGAACGCCGGAGACTTCGCCATGCAATTCGTTCTGCTCGTCGCCGTAGTCCCTCGCAGTCAGGCCGATCGCGCCATCGAGATTGTTCAGCGTGTCGGAGCCGCCGGACTGACCCTGCTGGACGGTCAGGGCATCGCCCAGCTGCGGCGCAACCCGGTGATGGACCTGAAAGACTCGTCCGGCCGCAAGGTGTTACTGATGGTCCTGGAGGCCGGACTGGCCCGACGCATGCTGGAGCAGCTGGACACGGAACTGGACTTGAGCCAGTTGGGCAACGGCTTTGCCGTCACTCTGCCCATCAAGGACATCGCCGGGATCAAGCCGGAGCAGATCGAACACCTGCTGCGCACGCTCCCGGACGGCCACGCGTAGCCTTCAGCGCCAGGGCGGCTCCACGCCCTCGACGCGGTATTCGCGGCGCAGGGCGCGCATCAGGCTGAAGCAGCAGAAGACCAGGATGATCGCGACCGGCAGCCCGGCGGTCAGCGAGCCGGTCTGCAGGCTGTCCAGCGCGCGTTCGCCGCCGACGATCAGCAGCGTGGCGGCCACCGCCCCCTCGGTGATGCCCCAGATCACGCGCTGGCGCTTCGGCGAGTGCTTCGACCCGCGCGAGATCAGCGCATCCACCACGTAGGTGCCCGAAGCCGAGGAGGTGATGAAGTAGGTCGCGATCAGCAGCGTGGCGATCCCGGAGGCGAAGGTCGTCCACGGCAGCTGGGCCAGGGTCGCGTAGAGGGCCACGGTGGTGTCCTCGGCGACCGCAGCGGCGATGCCCGCGCCCTCGTCGAATAGCTCCATGTGCAGCGCGGTGCCGCCGAAGATCGCCATCCAGGCGAACACGAACAGTGTGGGCAGCGCGAGCACGCCGACGATGAACTCGCGGATGGTACGCCCGCGCGAGATGCGCGCGATAAAGATGCCCACGAACGGCGACCAGGCGATCCACCAGGCCCAGTAGAACATGGTCCAGTCCTTCTGCCACTCGGAGCCGCCGATCGCGTCGGTATGCAGGCTCAGCTCGATCAGCTGCTGGAAGTAGCCGCCGGTGGAGTCGAGCAGGAAGCGCAGGATGAACAGCGTCGGGCCGGCGAACAGCACGAACAGCATGAAGCTGATCGCCAGCACCAGGTTGAACACACTGACCCACTTGAGCCCGCGATCCAGTCCGGAGAGCACCGACAGCACGGCCACCGCCGTGATCGCGGTGATGATGCCGACCTGGTACCAGTGCGAGACCGGCATGTCGACGAGCACGTTGAGCCCGGTGTTGAGCTGCATCGCCCCGAAACCCAGCGAGGTGGCCAGCCCGAACAGTGTGCCGAACACCGCGAGGATGTCGATCACGTGCCCGATCGGGCCGTAGATGCGGTCCCCCAGTAGCGGGTAGAAGATCGAGCGGATGGTCAGCGGCAGGCGGTGGCGAAAGCTGAAGTACGCCACCGACAGCCCCAGTACCACGTACACCGCCCAGGCATGCAGCCCCCAGTGGAAGAAGGTGTAGACCATCGCCTGGCGCGCGGCCTCAGCGGTCTCGCCATCACCGATCGGCGGGTTTTGATAGTGCAGGACCGGCTCGGCCACGCTCCAGAACACGAGGCCAATTCCCATGCCGGCCGAGAACAGCATCGCGAACCAGGCGGCAAACCCGAATTCCGGCCGGTCGTCCGGCTGCCCCAGCCGGATCGCGCCGTAGCGGCTGAACCCCAGCCAGACCAGGAACCCGAGGAAGAACGTGACCACCAGCAGGTAGCCCCAGCCGAGGTATTCGGTAATGAATCCGTGGATGCCGTCGAACACCATGCTGGCGGTGGACGGCAAGGCCACCCCGAAGGCAACAAACACCACCACCATGATCGCGGAGGCGGTAAACACGGTGGGATTGACCGTGGAGAAAAAGGCTTCCGGGCGATACTGGCTCATGATGAACGGCCTGGCTTCAGTCCGGGGATGGGCATCAGTTCGACGCGTCGGAGTCCGGGGTGCCCGCACAAAGCCCGCCGGTCAGATCGGCCTTGGCCAGCACATGCCCCTCGGCCGCGACGTCGAACTGCGTGCGCGTCGCACCCGGCGCCAGATCCAGCGCCTCATCCAGGGCGAGCAGGCGGAAACGATAGTGGTGGCAGCCCTCCGGCGGGATCGGGCCCAGATACCCGGCCTTGCCGAAGGCATCCAGGCCCACGCGCCCCTGACTCGGCAGATGCAGCGAGTCCACCCGATGCGTGTCTGGCGGCAGGTTCCAGACCAGCCAGTGCGTCACCTCGCCCAGCGGCGAATCCAGGTCCTCAAGGATCAGCGCGAGGCTCTGTGCGCCATCCGGAACCTCATGAATCTCCAGTGGTGGCAGCTCGTTGGCATCGCGGGCCGACACCTCGATCGGCATCACTTCGCCGTCACGGAAGGCAGGACTGATCAGCCGCATCCCCTCGTCTCCTGTATCCACAGATCCTCAGCCTCCCCCGCCGCCGCCAGCGGGTCAACCGCCGCGAGACCGGATCGCAACCGGAATTGATCCCGGTCAACGAACCACCCCCGCACGGTTGCACACAGAGCCCGCTCCGTGCGTACACTTCGAGACATGGCACAGCTCACATTCAAGGGCGCGACCGGCGAGGTCACCGGATCGCGCTATCTCCTCGAGACCGACGACGCCCGCATCCTGCTGGAATGCGGCCTGCATCAGGGCGGCAATGACGCCGACGAGGCCAACCGCGAATCGCTCGCGGAACTCGCCGGGCAACTCGACGCCGTCGTCCTGTCCCACGGCCACCTGGATCACTCGGGGCTCCTGCCCAAGCTGGTTCGCGACGGCTACCGCGGCCCGATCTACTGCACACCGGGGACCGAGGAGCTGCTCGAGATCATGCTCGAGGACGCCGCCTTCGTGATGAGCAAGGACATCGAGTGGGAGAACAAGTGGCGCCGGCGCGCGGACAAGCCCCTGGTCGAGCCGGTCTACGACATCGACGACGTCGCGACCACTCTGGGACTCTGCAAGGCCGTGCCCTACGGTGACACGCAAACCATTGCCGGCGACATCCGGCTGACCTTCCGGGATGCCGGGCACATCCTCGGCTCCGCGATCGTCGACCTGATCGTGCCGTCCGGCGGGCGCGACCGGCACCTGGTCTTCTCCGGCGACCTCGGCAACCCCGACGCCGTGCTGATGCACGAACCCGCGCGGATGGAACACGCAGATCACGTGCTGCTGGAAAGCACCTACGGCGATCGCGATCACCGGCCGATGGACGAGACCATCGAGGAATTCGCGCAGATTCTCGAGCAGGCCGACGCCAGCGGTGGCAACGTGATGATCCCGGCCTTCGCGGTCGGGCGCACCCAGGAGATCCTCTACCACCTGGGCATGCTGCACCACGCCGGGCGTCTGCCGCAGCAGAAGGTATTCCTCGACAGCCCGATGGCGATCAAGGTGACCGAACTCTACGCGCGGCTGCACAAGTCGCTGAAGAGCGAGGATATGGAGCGCCTGCACAAGGCCGCGAACGGCGACCCGGGTGGCTACCTGCCCGGGCTGCAGGTCTGTCGCACGGTCGAGGAATCCATGGCGATCAACCGCATCACTGGCGGCGCGATCATCATCGCCGGGGCCGGCATGTGCAACGGCGGGCGCATCCGCCACCACATGAAGTACAACCTGTGGCGGCGCGATGCGCACCTGGTCATCGTCGGCTTCCAGGCCTCGGGGACGCTGGGACGGCGGCTGGTCGATGGCGCCGAGCGGGTCAAGCTGCTGGGCGACGAGGTCGCGGTCAACGCGAAGGTCCACACTCTGGGCGGCTTCTCCGCCCATGCCGGGCGCACTCAGCTACTGGACTGGGCACGTGGCTTTCGCGATCAGCCGGTGTTCCACCTGGTTCACGGTGAGCCGGAGGCACGCGAGGCGCTGGCCGCCGGCCTGCGCGACGAGCTGGGCGCCGAGGCCCATGTGCCGGCCTTTGGCGAGACCATCACGCTGTAATCCGCTCGCATGCCGGAGGCCGAAGCCGTCAGCACCTACGCCCTGATCGCCGGCTTCCTCGGCGGTCTCGGGCTGTTCCTGCTCGGCATGACGCTGCTGACCGACGGCCTGAAGACCGCCGGCGGCAAGGCCCTGCAGCATATTCTTGGCGTCTGGACGCGGACTCGCCCGCGCGCGCTCGCCTCCGGCATGGGCGTGACCGCGCTGGTCCAGTCCTCCAGCGCGGTCACCGTCGCCACCATCGGCTTCGCCAACGCGGGGCTTTTGACCCTCGGCCAGTCGGTCTGGGTGATCTTCGGCTCCAACGTCGGCACCACCATGACCGGCTGGCTGGTCGCCCTGATTGGCTTCAATATCCGGATCGAGGCCTTCGCCCTGCCGGCCATCGGCATCGGCGCCCTGCTCTACCTGTTCATGAAGGCCGCACGCCCGCGCTACCTGGGTCTGGCCCTGGCCGGTTTCGGCCTGCTGTTCTTCGGGATCGACGTGCTGCGCGAGGCCTTCGAGGGCCTGAGCGCGACCTTCGACCTCGGCGCCCTGGCGCGACCGGGCTTTGTCGGGCTCCTGATCATGGTCGGCATCGGTGCGCTGCTGACCGTGCTGATGCAGAGCTCGTCGGCATCGATGGCGATGGCCCTGACCGCCGCGATGAGCGGCGCGGTACCGCTGGAGGCCGCGGCCGCCGCAGTGATCGGCGCCAACCTCGGCACCACGGTCAAGGCCCTGCTGGTCGTCATCGGTGCCACCCCGAACGCCAAACGCGTGGCCGCCGCGCACGTGATCTTCAACGGCCTGACCGCGATTGTCGCGCTGCTGATCCTGCCGTGGTTCCTGGCCGCGATCGCCTGGATCTGGGGCAGCACCGGCGAGGCCCCCGCCCCCGCGGTACTGCTGGCCCTGTTCCACACCGCCTTTAACCTGCTGGGCGTGGCGCTGATGATCCCGGTCGCCCCACCGATGATCCGCTTTCTACAGACGCGCTTCCGCACCCGGGAGGAAGACATCGCCCAGCCGCGCTTTCTCGACAAGCACAGCGGGGGCGTCCCCGATCTGGCGCTGCAGTCGTTGTTACAGGAAACCGAGCGCCTGGCCGACATCAGCCACTCCATGGCGCGCGAGGCCCTACGCCCGGACCCGCCGGCCGCGGGCACCCTGGACGCACGGCGCGCCGCCGTGGAACAGCTGACCACTGCCATCAGCGATTTCGCCGCCCGCACGGCCAACCACCCGATGCCCGAGGCGGTCGGGCACGGCATCGCCGAGGCGGTACGTATCGCCCGCTATCATCGCGAGACTGCGGTGCTGGCCGACCAGATCGCCGAGCTTCGCCGCCACTCGACCGGCGAGGAACGCCCGATCGTCAGCGAACAGCGCCGCGCCTGGCAGGAGCAAGCGATCCGCGCCCTGGATCTCGCCAACCTGGAAAGCGAGAACGGCAGAGACCTGGCGGCCAC
Source organism: Thioalkalivibrio sp. AKL9 (assembly GCF_000377825.1). Classification (NCBI taxonomy): domain Bacteria; kingdom Pseudomonadati; phylum Pseudomonadota; class Gammaproteobacteria; order Chromatiales; family Ectothiorhodospiraceae; genus Thioalkalivibrio; species Thioalkalivibrio sp. AKL9. The sequence continues at coordinate 100,775 of NZ_KB905107.1, forward strand.
CGAGGCCGTAAGCACGGTGGAGACGGCCTATGCGGAACTGAAGGCAGCCCTGCTGCGCGAAGGCACCTTCGGCTCGCTGAGCATGACCGAGATGGAACGCCAACTCCGCATCATCAGTATGGCGCGACGCCTGGTCACCCAGGCCGACAAGGCCCGCCGCCACACCGAGGCCCTGGAGGACCAGATCCAGGGGCTGCGCAAGACGCTGGAACCGGAGAACGCATGATCGACGGCGAAACCCTGCAGGACGCCATCGCGAACCACCGGGCCGAGGCCCTGACGTTCGACGGGCTGGAATACGCCCGGCTGCTGGAGCCGGTGAATCACTACCCGCGCGGTTCCGTGGTGCTTCCGGATGGCTCGGTGGTCCCCGGCTACCCGGCCATCGGGCGCATCCAGTCGCTGGAGGCCGGGCTGCCGCGCCAGTTCGATCAGCCGTTCTGGGCGGAGGAGAAGATCGACGGCTTCAACGTGCGCATCCTGCGCTGGGAAGACCGGGTCGTCACCTTCAGCCGGGGCGGGTTTGTCTGTGCATTCAGTACCGACCGGGCGCCGGATTTCGTGGACCTCGCGGTGTTCGAGGCGGAACGCGATCTGGTGCTGTGTGCCGAGATCGCCGGACCGGACACGCCCTATCTGGAGGGCTCCACCCCGCGTGTTGCGGACGACGTCGGCTTGTTCGTGTTCGACCTGATGCGGCTCGGCCAGCCGGGCTTTGTGCCGCAGGACGAAAAGTTTGCACTGATGGAGCGGCATGACCTGCCACCGGCCCCGCTGCACGGGCGGTTCACCCCCGCAGACACCGAGGCCCTGGGCCGCCTGATCCGGCAGCTGGATGCCGAGGGTGCCGAGGGCCTGGTACTGAAGACCGCGGATGGCGAGCACCGCGCCAAGTACGTGGCCGGGGGTTCCTGCATCAACGACATCCGCGTGTGTTCCGAGCAGCTACTGGACCTGCCGCCGGAGTACTTCACCAACCGTCTGACCCGCCTGGCCATCTTCCTCGCCGAACATCCGCCCAAGGATCGCGTCGCCGTGGAACGAGAGTTGGGCGCGGCCCTGCTGTCCGGGCTCGCGTCCGCGGTGGACAAGAGCCGCCGCGAGGGACGCGTCGGCCACACCTACCGCTGTCGGTTCCGCGAGCGTGCCGGGGCCCAGCGCTTCATCGATCACATGCAGGCCACCGGCGGGCGCCATGTGCGCTTCCTGCCGGACACGCCGCGCCAGGAGGCGAACGGCTACTGGCTGCTGGAGTTCGAGCGCCTGTTCGACCGGATCACCGGCACCCTGGCCTCGGCCCTGGCCGGTGACCGGCAGTACGACTGAACCCGGGAAGCGCTCAGAGCTCGCGCGAGTGGCCGCCGGACTCGGCCAGGTTCTCCATCACCCGACGCAGGTAGTCGGCGGTGACCAGCTTGATGCCCATACGGTTGCCCAGCTTGCGCATGCCCTCGTCGGCACTGGCCAGCTCGGCGTCCAGCTCCATCGCCAGCAGCACGGCATCGACGTCTTCGCGCGAATCCACCAGCCCCTTGCGCATCGCCTCGCGGAAACGCTCGCGCAGCTGGGTGATCAGCTCCGGCTTGAGCGATTCGGCCGCCCCCGCCTGGCGGGTATGCTCCTCGGCAATGCGCAGGCCGCGATCAATCCGCGTACGCACCTCGTCGATGAATTCGTAGAGGATGTCGCTCGGCAGCATCAGCGCGAAGCGCCGCGGCGAACGCACCCAGACCACGGTCTCGAAATCGGCCGCCATGGCCTCGAGGTCGCGCATGCCACGAAACTCCTCGTACACCGACAACGGCATGTAGAACTCGGCGGGGCAATGGCGCGCCAGGGTGAGGAAGGTCCGCAGGATGTCTTCGGCATCCTCGCCGAACTGCCCGGCCACATGCGGGTTGGTGAAGACACTGGTATCCAGCACGAATCGGCGCATCACGACCTCCTGTCGGCTCCCTTCATCATCGGCAGGGGCCAGCGGCCCGTCAACCGGCGCGGATCCCCCGTCCGCGAGGGCGCGGTATGGCATAATCGGCGCGTCATTTCCCAGCCGGACATGGATTGCCCTTGGCCACCCGAGCGGAAGTCGAAAAGTTTCTGGAACGCCTGCGCGAGGATCTCGAACGTCACCAGATCGAGATCCCGACCCTGCCCGATGTCTCGGTGCAGGCCCTGTTCATCACCCAGGACGAATCCAGCTCCATCGCGGATCTGGTCAACCTGATCTCGCGCGACACGGCCCTGGCCTCGCGCCTGGTGCGCCATGCCAACAGCCCGGCCTACCGTGGTTTGACCCGTTGCGCGACCATCCGCTCCGCGGTCACGCGCCTGGGTATGGAACGCGCCCGCCAGACGATCATTGCGCTGTCCATGAAGGAGGTCTTCCAGAGCGGGAACGAGATGATCCGCGTGCGTATGGAGGAGCTGTGGAACCACAGCCTGGAGGTGGCGATCATCAGCTACCTGCTGGCCCGCCGCCACCCGCACCTGGACCCCGACACCGCCCTGCTCGCCGGCCTCGTCCACGACATCGGCATGATCCCGATCCTGCGCCGCGCGGAAAAGACCCCGGAGATCTACGAGGACCCGCGCGCCCTGCAGGCCGCGGCCGACGCCGCGCACGTGGCCATTGGCCGCGCCATGCTGAAGAACTGGAACTTCGAGCCGGAGATCATCCGTGCGGTGGCCGACCACGAGAACCTCAAGCGCGAGCCCGAGGAAGGCGAACCGGTCAACTACAGCGACATCCTGCAGGCCGCCAACATCGAGAGCCACAGCGCCACCCGACATCGACTGGCCCATATCGACCGCAGTTCGGTCGCGGCCATCCGCCGCCTGGCCGCCAAGCCCGGCACCACCCGCCTGAACTGGGAAGACGACGCGATCGGTCTGGAACACGTCAACCAGATGATTGAATGAACCCCGCGCGGTGAGGGCGGTCTTCTCCTTACCTCCCGAGGAAGGACGCCCGATGCCCGCCATTCTCCAGCTCGTCTACGCCTCGCGCGCCACGTTTCGCGAAAACACGTCCAATCAGGGCATCGAACCCGAGGTCGGTCGCATCCTGATGCAGTCGCGCCAGAACAACCCGCGCAAAGGCATCGTCGGCGCGCTGTATTACGGGGATGGCCACTTCTTCCAGTGCCTGGAGGGCGAGCCGGATGCGGTACGGGAAACCCTCGACCGCATCCGCCGCGACGAACGCCACGAGGAGGTCCGTGTGCTGCGCGAACAGTCACTGGACGACCCCGGCTTCGGGGAATGGTCGATGAAATACGTTCCAGCGGCCGTGGACGTCCGGCAGCTGCTGCAACGTTTCGGCCAGCGCCAGTTCGACCCCTTCGCCTTCGACAACGACCGCATCGACGCGATGCTGGACCTGCTGCGCCAGGGCCGCGATACCGCCCACGGCGTAGCTGCGAGCTCCACCGCTTCCAACCCGGGAGATGCCACCCCTGGCGCAAGCCGTGCCCTGCTCGGGGTCGGCCTGGTCACGGTGGCGATCGTGCTCGGCGTGACCGGAGCCGCGACCTACCTGCTCGTCACGTCGTAGAGACCTCGGGACATACCGGCAGCCCGGCCCGCCGCCTTCAACAATCCGTGACGTCGGGTGCGGACCCCGGGAACGCCTGCTGGACCTGATTGCGACCACCGCGCTTGGCCTTGTAGAGCGCCTCGTCGGCGGCGACCAGCAGTTCGGGGCCGGCCTGGTCGGGGTAGTCGGCCGAACACACCATGCCGATGGAGATGGTGCAACCGAAGCGCTCGCCCTTGCGGCCGAAATTCAGTGACGCAAAGTTCCGGCGGATATCCTCCAGCACGCGCTGGGCATGTTCCGCTTCGCATTCCGGCAGCACCGCGACGAACTCCTCCCCACCGTAGCGGCCGATGATATCGGACTGACGCAGGCGCTGACGCAGCAAGGTTGCGATCGAGCTGATCACCACGTCCCCCACGGCGTGCCCGTATGTGTCGTTAACCACCTTGAAGTGGTCGATATCGAGCATCGCCAGCGTGACCGGCCGACCGATCCGGCGGGCGCGCAGCGCCTCCCGGTTGGCGGCCTCCTTGATACTGGCGTGCTTGAGCAACCCGGTCAGGCTGTCCTTGTTGATTCGGTCCTCCAGCTGGCGGGCCCGCACGATCCGCGAGCGCGCGGCCGCCACCAGTTGCAGGTCGGAGATCGGCTTGGTCAGAAAGTCGTCCGCACCTCGACCCATGGCGTCGATCTGGCGCTCGCTATCGGTTTCCGCGGACAAATAGACAATCGGCAGATGCGTGTAGGCCTCGTGCTGGCGGATCACCCCCGCCAGGTCGGTGCCCGCGTATTCGGGCATGTACAGATCCATCAGGACCAGTTCCGGCCGGAACGTAGCGATCGTGTCCATGACGTCATTCGGCGACGCCAGTACTCTGGCCTCCATCCCGGCCGCGGTCAGTACCAGCCGCATGTGCTCGGCAAGATCGGCATCGTCGTCCACGATCAGCACACGCTGCGGCGGTGCACGGCGCTCCTCGAAGATCTGCGTGATCCGGTTCACCAAGCGGGGCACATCCAGCGGCTTCAGGAAATAGCCTTCCGCCCCCAATTGAACCGCCCGCACGCGCGACGGGAAGTCGTCATTCGCGGAGAGGAAGATCAGCGGGCACTCCAGCGCCTGGACCTGCGGGGAGTCCATCAGTCGCTCGGTCGCGTTTTCGCGCCCCTGTTCCAGCATTACGTCAACGAGCAACAAGTCCGGCTGCCGGGATTCCAGCGCCCCCTTGAGCTCATCGATGCTCCGGAACACGCGAACCTCGTAGTTGAAGGACTCGAGCTGTTGCTGCAGTTGCCGGCACAGCTCCGCGTTGTCCTCTACCAACCAGACTTCGAGCGTATTGTCCGAGGTTGTCCGGGCTTCCGGAGCCACCCGGAAAGCCGGGCGCTCCGGGCGTTCGGGCACAATACGAGAGAGAGCCTCGATCTCGTCCATCAGAGACCGGCGCGCCGGCGCATCCAGCGACAACTCCTTCGCCTCCAGCCAGGCTCCGATCCGCTGCTCCAGAGAGCGCGCCGCGATACCCAGCGACGCGCACCCAAAACTGCCGCCGGATCCGGCCAGCTTGTGCAGACGCTGCTGCAGCTCATCGAGCACGTCGCGATCCTGTTCCTGTCCGGACAGTCTGCCCTGGAGCGCGCTCAATTCGGCGAACTCGTCCGGGAGCCGCTCCAGATACCGGGATCGCAGTTCTTCCAGCCGTGTGGTCAGGGCCTGCTCGGCATCGGTCGGCGTCATGCGGCCCCCTGCCAGATACGCCGTACCTGATCCGAGAGCGCCATGGGATCGAAAGGCTTGGCAATCACGTCACGGGCCCCCAGCGACTTGTAGTGCTCGATCTCGGAGGGCTGAACCTTGGCCGTCATGAAGGCCACCGGCACTTCGGCCAGCGCCGGAATCCCGCGCAGCGCCTCCAGGGTCGACGGTCCGTCCATACCCGGCATCATCACATCCAGCAGGATCAGGTCGGGCGCGAAGGCCTCCGCATCGCGCACCGCCTCCTCGCCCGAGGCGCAGATCTTGACGGTAAAGCCGCCGACCGTCTCCAGGGCCAGTTCGGCGACCGCCTGAATATCCGGTTCGTCTTCGACATAGAGAATGCGTTGCAGCTCGGCCACGTTCGGCTCCTTCGGGTTGGATGGCTCCAGTGCTGTGCGCGTCTCGGCCCGCGCGCAGCTACCGTCCTGCGGTTAATGCAAAGGACCCCGAGTCCAGGGCAAGGGGCAATTCGAACCAGAAGGTGGCCCCCGCGCCTTCTACCGAGTCGAACCCTATGCGCCCACCCATATGTTCCACCAGTTCCCGGGTGATCGCCAGGCCCAGACCCGTGCCACCCTTCTGCCGCGTGTCAGAGGCATCGGCCTGTGCGAATTTCTCGAAGATGCGCTCGCGAAAGTCTTCGGGAACCCCTGGACCATCATCCGCGACGCTCACCCGGACGCAGGCGTCCGGCGCGGACAGGGCCTGCGCTGAGACCCGAACCGAGCCGCCGGGGACCGAGAACTTCACGGCGTTCGACAGCAGATTGCCCATCACCTGCATCAGGCGCCGGCCGTCGGCCCGCACCACGATTCCGGGCGCGGCGGCTTCGAGCACCAGTTCCACCCGGTGTTGCTCGCCATAGCTCTGATGGCTCTCCAGTGCCTGCTCGAGCAGGGGCTTCAGCGGTTGCGGCCGCATCTCGAAGTGCAGCTTGCCCGCCGCGATCTTCTCCATATCCAGCAGATCGTTGATCAACAGCGTCAGACGCTCACTGTTGCGCTGGGCAATCGCAACCATTTCCCCCGCCTTTCCCGGCAATTCGCCGAGGGTCCCACTGGCCACCATGCCAAGGGCCCCCGAGATCGACGTGAGGGGCGTCCGGAGTTCGTGGCTGACGGTGGAGACAAATTCGTTCTTCATGCGTTCCACCCGCTTGCGCTCGGTGATGTCGCGCACCAGCCCCACGTAAAGGGGGTGACCATGCTGGGTAATCTCCGACACCGCCAGTTCCATGGGGAACAGACTGCCATCCTTGCGCTGGCCCTCCACCTCGCGACCAATGCCGATGATGCGTGCCACTCCGGTTCTCTGGTAGTTGCGCAGGTAACTGTCATGGGCCTCGCGGTGAGGACTGGGCATGAGCATGCGGACGTTGCGGCCCAGCACTTCGTCGGCCGCATAACCGAAGATGCGCTTCGCGGCGGGGTTGAATGACTGCATGATCCCGTGCACATCAATGGTGATGATGCCGTCCACCATGTTGTCGAGAATGGCCTGTGTGTGCTGGGCGTGTTCCACTACCGCCGTTTCGGCCGCCTTGCGCTCGGTGATGTCTTCATTGATGCCGATCACCCGTTCTGCGCGCCCTCCCGGGCCGGATATGGCCTGGGCTATGGCGCGTATATGGCGGATCTCGCCATCACCCCGACGAATGCGGAATTCGGACTCATAGGGGGTTTCAGGGTGGGCCAGTCCATGCTCGAAGTCCGCCGTAGCCTGCTCCTGGGATTCCGGCAACAGGTTGCAGGTCCATTCTTCCACCGCATGTCCGAAATCCTGTTCTCCCAAACCGTAGATCCGGAACATCCCTGCATCCCAGTCAAGCCGACCATTGGCCAGATCCAGATCCCATACGCCCAGTTGTGCCGCCTCGGCAGCCAGTGTCAGCTGCTGGGCGGTATCCCGGAAGCGCTGTTCGCTCTCGCGCAGGGCTTGTTCAGCGGCCTTGCGCTCGGTGATATCCTCGGCGATACCCAGGTAGCCGGTGATATTTCCCTTTTGGTCGGTCTTGGGTGTCACCGTCAGGGAGACGGGGATGCGCACACCGTCCTTGCACACAAAAGTCCATTCCCTCGTTTCCGCACCGTCGCGATCCGCTACCTCGGTAAAGGCCCGGAAGCCCTCGACAGGCCGTCCATAGGCGGCGCTCAGTTCGGCCGAGCGTGTTGCAATCTCCTCGGAGAGATGGAACAGGGCGGGTGATTGCTTGCCGACCAGGTCGTCGGCGGCATATCCCGTCATCTTCTCTGCACCCGGGTTGAACAGGGTGATCAGACCATCGCGGTCGGTCACCACAATGGCGAATTCCGACGCGGCCGCCAGAACCGCCTGCAACTGATCGGCGGTCTGCGCAAGCTGTGCGGTACGCGCTTGCACCTCGGACTCGAGTTCGCTTCGCGCCTGCGCCTGCTGGCGGAAACTGGCCACCAACTGCCGCGACATCTCCCGCAGGGTTTCGGCCAGGCCGTCGTATTCGAGAATCCGACTTTCCGGCAGTACCGGCGAACGCCCCGCGGCAATGTCCGAACTCAGTCCTGCACTGACCGCATCCAGCTTGTGCAATGGACGGCTGATGGCATAACTCAAGGCGGCCGAGAACAGGATGGCCAGGGCCACGATTATCGTCAGCAGAGCAAACAGCTCGACGCGCTGCTGCTCCAGCGCCCGGACCACCGGCGCCGCCGGCATCTCCGCATACACCTGCGCGACATCCGGCACTGGGCCCACCGGCGCGTCAACGAAGTAGGAACCCTGTCCCCAGCGACCCACGGCCGACATCGAACCGCCCGGCAACCAGATCGAAAGCTCCCGATCCCGGGGCTCCACCTGGCCGTCCGACGCCTCCAGCACGCTGCGGACGTCGCCCCGACTGGCCAGCACCCGACCTTCCGGGGACACAATCGCAAGCCCCAGGTCCTCGCGCGTCTGCACCCGCCCCAGATGGTAGTCATAGCGGACCCGTCCCTCGCGGTAATCGGTTGCGAGCCGCTCGGACAGATTCTCGGCGCGTTCCTGCAGGCGCTCGACCATGAAGGCCTCGTGCCCGTCGCGCTGCTGATAGCCCTCGTGCAGGATAGGGACCAGGCCCGCCAGCAGGGTGACCGGCAGCATCGCGTGGAACAACAGACTCGCGAGCGACGGCCTGCCCAGCCGGGAGGCCTGCGCGCCGCGACCCGACAACCGCCACAGCATCACCAGCAAGCTGGCGATCAGTGTGTTGAACAGCGCATTCACCGCCTGCTTCAGGGCGATCATGGTGGTGGGTTCCCAGTCCATCCCGATCAGGCCGCGATAGGACAGCAATACCAGTGGAACGCCGATCACCAGCCAGTACAGCAGGTCCGCCACAACCACATTGTGCAGCCAGCGCCGGTAAACGAGGCCCACCACCAATGCCTCGATCACAAACACCACCATCGGATACGGAACGCCCCACAGGACAAGGGTGTAGAGCCCCCCGGCGATCGCGACAATCACCGCGGGCAGCGTCCCCAGCAGCAGCACCGCGAGCATCACAGCGATCGAACCGAAGATGAAGTCCAGACCGAACAGCAGCGGCAGATGGAAGTAATTGCCGGCCACCGCCAGCAGGGCCAGCGCCAACGTCGCAAGCCCACGGCCCACCGGCTCTGACCACAAAGGCCTCATCCGCGGGCCTCATCAAGGTGGCATCCCAGCTCGAACCAGAAGGTCGCCCCCTCGTCAGGGACGGAGTCGAACCCGACCTCGCCGTCCATGCGCTCCACCAGTTCCCGGGTAATCGCGAGCCCCAGACCACTGCCGCCCTTCTGGCGGCTGTCGGAGGCATCGGCCTGGGAAAACTTCTGGAAGATGCGTTCGCGGAACGCCTCCGGAATCCCCGGGCCGTGATCGCTCACCGAGACACGCACCCGCTCCCCGTCCCGCTCCACCGCCAGCCTCACCTCGCTGCCCTCCGGCGAGAACTTGGCCGCATTGGAGAGGAGATTGGCCAGTACCTGCTGCAGACGGTCGGCGTCCACCACCACCCGGGCCCCATCGTCCTCCGCGTCCAGCACCAGGCGCACCTGGTAACGCTCGGCATATCCCTGGTTGTCGCGCACGCCCTGCTCCAGCAACGGATGTAGCGCCTGTTCCCGCATCTCGAAGCGCATCTTGCCAGCCACCAGCTTTTCCATGTCCAGCAGATCGTTGATCAGCAACTCCAGGCGCTGGCTGTTCTTGTGGGCGATCTCCAGCATCTCCCGCATCCGCTCCGGCAACGCCCCCGTCGCGCCACCGGCCACCAGCCCCAGGGAACCGGAGATCGAGGTGAGCGGCGTGCGCAACTCATGGCTGACCGTGGAGATGAACTCGTTTTTCATGCGCTCGATGCGCTTGCGCTCCGAGATATCCTCGATGATCGACCAGATCAGTTTGCGCCCGGTGTTGTCGTGGACCACCATCCCGTTGAGGACCACCGAATAGCGGCTGCCATCCTTGCGGATGTATTCCTTTTCGAACGGACCGTAACGACCGGTCGCCTCCATGCTCTCCAGTTGCTGCCGCTCCGCCGGTTCATAGTCCCTCGGGGTGACATCCCAGTAGCTCAGGGCGGTGAATTCCTCGCGGGTATAACCGGTCGGTCGCAACAGGGCCTCGTTGAGGTCCACAAACGCCCCGGTCTCATAATCGTTCAGGGCAATGCCGACCGGCGATAGCTCGAACAGCCCGCGCAGACGGGCCTCGCTGAGCTTCACGGCTCGCGCGGCCTCATCGCGCTCGATGGCCGAACCGATCCAGCGCGCGAGCAGCCGCACGAACATGCGTTCGCCTTCGCCTAACGGAACCGGACGCGGCTGCACCGAGGAAAAACTCAGGGTGCCATAACGTTCGCCCTGCACTTCCAGCATCACGCCGATGTAGGCCTCCAGTCCGAAGGCCCCGTAACACGGATGCCCACGGTTCTCGGAGGCTGCCATATGATCGATGGCCACCAGGTCGCCGGCCGCCAGGGTCAGGTCACAGTAAGTGCGGCCCAGGGGAAAGCACTGACCACGCTCCAGGAGCGAAGCGGATGGTGCGACAAAGGCGCGCACCTCGTAATCGTCGCCGCGAATGCGGCTGACGATGCCCAGTTCCAGCCCCAGGAAGTCAGTCCCGAGCTGCAATGCCCGTTCGAGCTGTTCATTGAGCCCCAGCGACGTCATCGACGCAATTTCGTTGAGTGCCGCAAAGGCCTCCAACTGGTGTTGGCGCTGTTCGCGGTTCTCCCGGTCCCGGGTCACATCCAGAATAAAACCATCAAGGTAGCTCACCCGACCATCCCCGTCGCGAACCGCCGAACCCCGCTCCTGCGCCCAGCGGATGCCGCCATCGCGATGCCGGATGCGATACTCGACGAGCCAGTCGGTCCCGGCGCGCAGCGCCTGGTCGACTGCTTCCTCGGCGGCCGCCGCATCCTCGCGATGGATCACGCTGGCGTAGCTGCGCACCGCGTTATCGATGAACTCGCTCGCGGGATAGCCCGACAACGGGTCCACCTGGTCGCTCATGTAGACCATGGTCCAGTGTTCGTCTGGCAGGCAGCGATAGGTGATGCCGGGAATGTTGTCGACCAGCGAGCGAAACTGTTGCTCGCTTTCCCGGATGCGCTCGGCATCCTGCTTTTCACGCGTGACGTCGGACTCGATGGCCATGAAACCCTGCAATGCCCCACGATCATCGCGCAGCGGATTGCCCTGGATGCGGACCCAGTACGCCCGACCGTCCCGACTGTAGTTCAGCATGTCGACCTGAAACGGCTCGCCCCGTGCCACCGCCGCCCCGATCCTCGCCGCCGCCTGCGGATCCGTCCCCTCGCCCTGCAGCAGCTTGCCGGGTTTGCGTCCGCGCAGTTCGTCCAGGGTGTACCCGCTCAGCCGGGTAAAGCCGTCGTTGATCCACTCGACCCGGCCCTCGGCATCGGTAATGATCACGCCGTTGGTGGTCTCGCTCGCCACGCGCGACAGGCGCGCCAGCTCCGACTGATCGGCGCGGTACCGGCGCTGGGTGCGCGCCGCATCGGTCAACTGCCCCAGCGTCACCAGCAGCGGCTGCAGGAAATCCACCAGCTTCTGGTCGTAGCCGCCCGGGCGGTTGGCAATCCCCAGCATGGCGATCCACTCGCCACCATATTGGATCGGGATGCCGAGAAAGGCATTGAGCGCCGGGTGGCCCTCGGGCAAGCCGCCGCTGCGCGGATCGTGGACAGGGTCATTCGCGATCACTGGCTCGCCGCTGGTAAGGGCCGCGCCGAACAGGGTCTCCAGGTTATGGAACTCCATCCCCTGGGGCGCATTGGCCGCGTAGAAGGCACGGGTCTCGGCGCTCCAGGCGATATCGGTAATGGCGTAGGTCTTGACGTAGGGCAGCCCTTCCGGGGTGTTCAGCACCTCGCCAATGAACCCGTATTCACTGTCGGTCAGGTCGAGGATATCCGTGAGCAGTTTGTCGAAGGCACGGCGCCGGTCGTGGTCCGCATCGCGAATGAACTCCGACTGGGCGCGGGTGATGACCTCGCCGAGCCGCCGCATATCGTTCAGGGCGCTGCTTAGCGACTGCAGCTCACTGGAGTTGATCTCCGCTTCGGCGACATCGGCCAGATCCCGCAGGGCTCGCCGTTCGTCGTCGCTCAGCTGCCGCGGTTGGCCGTCAATCAGGCAAAGCGTTCCAATACGATATCCATCGGCCGTGGCCAGCGGCGCACCGGCATAAAACCGGATATGCGGCTCATCCGTTACCAGGGGATTATCGGAAAATCGCGGATCCGCGCGCGCATCGCTGATCTCAAAAATGTCATCGCCGAGGATCGCGTGACCGCAAAAGGAGATATCGCGCCCCGTCTCCGGGGCTTCAAGCCCCTGCCGTGACTTGAACCATTGCCGGTCCTCGTCCACCAGCGAAACCAGGGCGACCGACACGCCAAACATCCGCCTTGCCAGACGGGTCAGTCGGTCGAACCGCTCCTCGTCCGGGGTATCCAGCAGCCCTCTTGCCCACAGGGCGCGAAGCCGTTCCGGTTCATTGGCGGGACAGGGAGGCGTTTTCACCCGAGGTTCTCCTTGGTTACAGGTAGAGCGGCGACGATACTGCCGCGGATACCCGGGCGGTCCCTGAGAGAGTGGGCACGGCCTCGCTAACGCTCATTCCTACTCGGTGGTCACGGGCGACTTGCTGGGCATACCGCCGATGATGTGCGAGTTGCCGGGGATCTCGCTGACGACCTGACGTAGGACGCGCTCCAGCGCCGACGGATCGGGTCACAGACATCGCCCCTAGCGTCATTGGGTGTCTTCCGGTTCGGCAAAACGCTGCCGGATTTCCTCGACCCCCGGCAGGACATCGAGGAACGCGTCCGCCAGCACGGGATCAAAGTGCCGCCCGCGGTTCTCGCGGATCATCTCCGCCGCCGCCTCCACCGTCCAGGCCTCCTTGTACGGGCGCTCCGAGGTCAGGGCATCGAAGACGTCGGCCAGCGCGGCAATGCGACCGGTCTGAGGGATGGCCTCGCCGGCAAGCCCATGGGGATAGCCGCTCCCATCCCATTTCTCATGGTGGGACAGGGCAATCTCCCGGGCCATGCGCATGAGATCGCTGTCATCGCCCTCCAGCAGACTGGCGCCGATGGCGGCGTGGGTCTTCATGATCTCCCACTCGTGGGGTTCGAACCGCCCCGGTTTGAGCAGGACGGCGTCGGGGATGCCGATCTTGCCGATGTCGTGCATCGGGCTCGCGTTCAGGATGAGGTCGCACTGCGCATCATCCCAACCGATCTCCCGGGCCAGCAGGGCGCAGGTGTGGCTCATGCGCAGGATGTGGTAACCGGTCTCCTCGTCGCGATATTCCGCCGCCCGGCCCAGCCGCTGCACCACCTGCAGTCGGGTGTCGCGAAGCTCGCGGGTACGCTGGTCCACCATCCGGTCCAGTGCGGCCTTCTGGTCGTGGACCAGTCGATGTGCCAGCTGCGCATCCAGCAGGTTGCGCACCCGCATCAGGAGTTCGTTGCGGTCGAACGGCTTGGTGAGGTAATCGCGTGCCCCACTGGTCAGGGCGCGCAGCACGAAGTCCTGACCATGTTGCGCAGTGAGCATGACAATGGGCGGCAACAGCGGATCATCCAGCGCCTGAATCTGCTCCATGACCTGATAGCCGTCCAGGTGCGGCATGTTGATGTCCAGCAGGATCAGGTCCGGGCGCACCGCCCGGTAATGGGCGAGGACCTCGCGCGGATCGTCGATCAATACCAGACCCTCGTAACCCTGGCCACGCAACATCCGATCCAGCAATTTCAGGTTAGCGGGTTCGTCGTCGACAATAACGATACGGGCGAGTTTGTGCAGTTCGTTGTTCATGGCGCCCCGTTTGGCGAATAAAGCTGCCTATCAATTGCAACCAAAAGCACCGACACGTCGATCGGCTTGACGACGTAATCCTTGAATCCCGCCGCCTTGCCGCGTTCGATGTCGGGCGCCATGGCGTTGGCGGTGACAGCAATTACCGGGATGGCCCGGGTGGACGGGTCGGCCAGCAGGCGCTGAAGCACCTCGAAGCCATCCATGCCCGGCAGGTTGATGTCAAGCAGGATCAGGTCCACATGCATACGCCCGACCGTCTCCAACCCCTCCTCGGCGCTGGTGGCACTGAACAATTCAATATCGGTGCGCTTGCCCAGGATCTTCTGCACCAGGCGCAGGTTGGCCGGATTGTCCTCGACATACAACACCGAGCACTTCTCGTCCCGGGTGGTTGCGATGGCAGTGGCCGTTGGTTCCGGTGCGCCGCCGGCTGCCGCCGCGTTCTCGTTGGACAGCGGCAACTCAAACCAGAAGGTACTGCCTTCGCCGGACACGCTGTCCACGCCGATCGTCCCCTGCATACCCTCAACCAGTTGTTTCGCCAGCGCCAGGCCAATACCGGCGCCCTCGATCCCTTCATAGGCCGACTCCAGCCGCTCGAAGGGCCGGAACAGCCGTACCTGCTGTTCGGTGCTCAGACCGTGGCCGGTGTCGCGTACATTCACCCGTACCCGCCCATCCGCCGCCGGCGCACACTCGACCTCGATGTGGCCCCCTTCGCGATTGTACTTGACGGCATTGGAGAGCAAATTGAGAAGCACCTGACGCAGGCGCAACGGATCGGCCAACACCGTGCAAGGCTCATGCGCATGCAGCGTCAACCGAATGCCGCGCTCCCTTGCACGGATCTCGATCTGGGCCGCGCCTTGCTCGATGACCGGAATCAGCGCCACCGCTTCGGAGTTGATCTCCAGCTGACCGGCCTCGATACGGGCTAGATCCAGCACCTCGTTGACCAAGCCCAGCAGGTGCTCGCCGGCATGATGAATCTCACGGACATTATCGGCCTGCTGCGCATTCAGCGGCGATTCACCCGGAAGCTGCAGCACCTGCGTGAAGCCCAGAATAGCGTTGAGGGGAGTTCGCAGCTCATGACTCATGCGCGAGAGGAATTCGTTCTTCGCCGCGTTGGCGCGCTCGAGTTCCGCCGTGCGCGCGCGCACCCGGGCCTCCAACTCCTCGTTCAAATCCTGAATACGCTGCGCTTCGTTCCGGCGCTGGCTCACATCCCGGAAAATCCCCGCCAGCAGGGAGCTGCCCGACAAGGTGACCCAACTGGCCGAAATATCGGCATGAAACATCGAGCCGTCGCGGCGCAGCACGGGGATGTCCCGGACCACCTTCTGGCGCCCACTGGCCAGCTCGTTGAACTGCTCCAGCACCCAGGGCAGGGCGTCCTGCGGATGAAGGTCCCCGACAGCCAGCTGCGCGATATCCGTCTGCGAATACCCCAGCATGTCGGCAAAGCTCGAATTCGCACTGACGAGGCTCGCAGACTCAGCATCAGCGTAGACGATGCCGTCGGTAGAAAGCTCGAACAGTTGACGGTAACGAGACTCACTCTCGGCCAAGGCCGCCTGGGCACGCTTGAGCTCGGTAAGATCGGTGATCACGTTCGCAATGACTTCCGCCTCTCCCGCCTCGCCGGGGAGAGCGAACACACTGTTGAGGGTCGGCACGCTGCGCCCGTCCAGGGCCCGTAACGGGAGTTCGCCGGTCCACTCGCCCCTGGTCGCGACAACCGGCAGCACCGTGGACTCGAGAAACGCCAAAACCTCGTCGTCGTAAAACTCCTGAGCCCGGTAGCCACTGGAGGGGTCCGCATCCTCCGGCATCGCCAGCAGCTTCCGGAAGGCCCTATTGAAATACTGCACCGTGCCCTCGGGGTCGGCCCAGCCCACGGCCTGCGGGGAGGCTTCCACCAGCGCCTGCATGCGGCGCCGAGCGCCCTCGGCCTGGTGACGTTCGTCGTCATTACGGACCAGGCCTTCCAGATACAGCAGTTCGCCCTGAGTATCGAAACAGCCGCGACCCTCTTCGTAACACCAGCGAACGCACCCGGCGCGATCGAGCATGCGGTAATGCAACCGGAAACCAGCATGCGCTGCCAGCGCGGCCTGGACCTCGTCCCACACGCGCTGCTGGTCATCGGAATGAATCTGGTCGGCGAAGTGGCGTTCGCCGCGCTGGAAGTCGGCCGCCGGATACCCGGTCAGGTTCTCCCCTCCCTCGGACATAAAGGTCACGGTCCAGTCGCGGTCATTGCGGCAGCGGTAGACGAACCCGTCGAGATTGTCCGTCACCCGCCGCAGGGTCGTGGCGGCGAGCGCGCCGCCTTGCCGGTTGAGAATCACGAAACCCACCGCCAACAACACCGCACATGCGGCACGGGCCAGTTGCACCGGCAATCCGGTGGCGGCGAGGAAATCCGCCGTGGTGGGCAGCCAGTCTGCCAGCAGGCGCCCGGAAGCTGGGGACAGAAACAGGCTCAGGGCGGCGTAGCCGAGCATGGCGAGGGCCGCAATACGCAGCCAGCGGATGCGCACAACGGTATCGGGCGCACGGGCAGTGGCACCCGCCAGGGAGAGTAGCCCGACGCCGGTCAGTGCGGCCGCCGGCGCCGCGAACAGGTAGCGTGCGCCCAGTTCCAGCCCGGCAGTGGCAGCGGGGGCCGCCCACATGACGGCCACGATACCCAGGCCTGTGACGGCATACAGGGGCAGCACGGCCAGCCGGCGCCCCCCGGGCCGCTCGTTCCACAGGCGCCGACCGAATTCCAGCAGGGCGGCAAACGAGCTGACCATCAGGATGGCACTCAGCACCGCCAGCCAGGGGGCGGGGTTGTGCAGACGTTCTCCGTCGATGAACTCCTGCAGCCCGTGCAACATGCCGAAGGCGGCCAGCCAGCCCAGGTGTGCCGCCAGCCCGGCGCCACGCTCCCGGCGCATGCTCAGCAGTGCGGCAACGCCCAGGACGAAAAACGCCAGACCGTAGACCTGGAAGATCAACCCGAGATACGTCTCGATCCACCCGGGGGTCATGCCATGGGTTCCGCAAGGTGGCGCTGCAAGGTGTCCAGAAACCGGTCGACATCAAGCGGCTTGGTCAGGTAGTCCACAAAACCCGCCGCCATGCCGCGCTCGATGTCACGCGGCATGGCGTTCGCGGTGATGGCGATTACCGGCGTTAGTTCCAGGCCGGCCTCGGCCTTGAACGCCTCCAGCACCCGATAGCCATCCATGCCCGGCAGATTGATATCCAGCAGGATCAGGTCCGGTCGGCGCGTCAGCGCCAGTTCGATGCCCAGTGCCGCCGTGTGGGCAGTAAGCAGGTGGACCTGAGGCAGTTGTCCGACGATCTGCTCCATCAGCCTGATGTTGGCCGGATTGTCCTCGATATACAGCACCGTTCGGCACTGGTCCTCGGGGCGCTCGCGGCCCGCCGCCTCAACCACCGGGGCCGATGCGACGCGCTCGGCACTGGTCTGGCTCACCGGCTCATCCAGCGACAGCTCGAGCCAGAAGGTGCTGCCTACCCCCACCTCGCTCTGCACCCCCATCGAACCGCCCATCGCCTCCACGATGCGGCGGGTGATCGTCAGGCCGATGCCGGTGCCCTCGATCTCGCTGTTCTCGGCATCCAGGCGACTGAAGGGCTGAAACAGCTCCGTCAGCTTGTCCTCCGGAATGCCCTTGCCGGTGTCGGTGACCCGGATGTGCAGCCGGGCATCGCCCTCGCGCTGCACCTCGAGCGTAACGGTACCGCCCTCGCTGTTGTACTTGATGGCGTTGGAGAGCAGGTTGAGCAGCACTTGCTTCAACCGGGTGTGATCGGCCCGCACCCGCGCACCCTCGATCCCCCGGTGGCGAAGATGGATGTCGCGCTTGTCAGCCGTGGTGCCAACCAACGAAAGGCATTCCTGAATGACCGGGCAGAGTTCCACCGGCTCCATCGAAAGCTCGATCTTGCCGGATTCGACCTTGGCCAGGTCCAGCACCTCGTTGATCAGTTCCAGCAGATGCTTGCCGGCCCGGAGAATCTCATGGACATTCTCCCGCGGCTCCTGCCCCAGGCTGTCGTCGTATTCCAGCAACTGGCCAAAACCTAGGATCGCGTTCATCGGCGTCCGGAGTTCATGGCTCATGCTCGAAAGGAACTCGGACTTGGCCTGATTGGCGCGGTCGGCTTCCACGCGCGCGGTGACCAGTTCTTCCTCGGCCTGCTTGCGAGCGCTGATGTCGCGAAGCAGGCCGACGAAGTATGTGCCCTCCCCGATATCGAGTTCGCTGACCGACACCTCCATCGGAAATTCGGCGCCATCGGCCCTTTGTCCGGTCACTTCGACTTGCCGATTGATGGTATGAGCTTCACGGGTGGCCAGATAACGCTGCAGATAGGCATCGTGACTCGAACGCACCGGTTCCGGCATGAGCATGGACACATTGTTACCCACCATGGCCTGCTGGTCGTGGCCAAAGATGGCCGCGGCCGCCGGACTGGCCAGCTGAATCACACCCTCCGGGTCGATCACCAGCACGCCGTCCAGCACGGAATTGACCACATGCTTGAATATCTGCAGGGTCTCCTCGGCGGCCTTGCGCACGTCGATGTCGCTGTGGATGCCGACCAGGCGTACCGGTTCATCCCCGGCATCACGCTGCACCACCGTGCCCCGGCACAATACCCATTTGTAGGTGCCGTCCTTGCAGCGCAACCGCATTTCCACATGGAACGCGTCGCGGCGGCCCTCGAGGTACTCGAGGAGCCATTGCTGCGCCCGTTCCCGGTCGTCGGGATGGATCGAGGTCTTCCACACCTCGATACTCGGCTCCAGTTCGCCAGGCTGGTAACCGAGCATGAGTTCGTAATGACCCGACAACGTCATACGGCCAGTTTTGACATCCCAGTCCCAGACGCCATCGCCGGCCCCCTCAACGGCGAAGGAGAAACGCTGTTCAGTTTCGACCCGATCGGTCACATCCTGCACCGTTCCGGACAGGCGGACCAGGCTGCCCTCGGCATCGGTTTCCGCCTGCGCCAGCTCGTGCACGTGGCGGATGCTGCCGTCGGGCCTGATGATGCGATGGATGACATCGTGGCGGCCGGTTTTTTCGGCTTCCAGTTCGCTGTCCCGAACCAACTGGCGGTCATCCGGATGAACGGCCGCCTGGAAGGCCTCGAGGCTGGGAGCCATGCTGCCGGGCTCATAGCCGAAGATGCGATAGACCTCATCGGACCAGCTCAACTCGCCGCTAATAAGGTTGAGCTGCCAGTTTCCGAGCGACGCCAGGCCTTGTGCCTCCAGCAGTTGCTGCTCCCGCTCGGCCAATGCCGTTTCGGCACACTTGCGGTCATCAATGTCCTGTACCACGCCCAGCATGCGCAACGCCCGGCCCTCGGTGTCGCGTACCACTGCGCCTCGCTCCAGTAGCCAGCGCACGGTGCCGTCGGGCCATACCACACGATGCTCGATGTCGTAGGGCGCATCGTGGGCCACGCAGGCGTCAACCGCGTCAATCACCGCCTGGCGATCCTCCGGATGGATAGCGCCGAGGAAATTGTCGTAAGAAGTTTCCAGGTCGCCTTCGGGGTAGCCAAACAGGGGGGCGATGCGATCGGTCCAGATCAAATCGCCCGTGACGATATTCCACTCCCAGGTGCCGACGTTGGCGAACTGCTGCCCCCGGTTCAGGCGTGCCTTGGCGGTCTCCGCCGCCTGCTCGGCGAGCTTGCGCTCGGTAATACTCGCGCGCCGGAGCAGCGCGCTGCCCACTTGGCCGGCCAGCAAGCCCAGCAGCTCCAGCGTCGTCGAGTCCGGATCGACGCCGACCTGATGGTCGAAGCATAAGGAACCCAGGGCCTGCCCCCTGTGGCGGATGGGGAAACCCACAAATGCGCGGACATCCAGGGACTGGAGAATCGCCTTCTCTGCCGCCGCCTCGGGCGGCAGCGCGGCCACATCGGGGACGATGACCGGCTGGTCTCTCTGGAGATGCGTTGACCACCAGGAGAGGGCTGTCAGGGGGGTGCCCAGAAGGACAGCGTGGTGCGAGACGACACCCGCAGCGCACCATTCCTGACTGCCGTTGCCAATGCGGGTGCCATCTTCGGAAAGCAGTAACAGGTAGGCTCGGTCGGCGCCCAAGTGCTGGGCGGTCAGGGACAGGACGTGCTCGAGGGCGGTATCGAGCGAGTCGGCGTCGGCCGCCAGCAAACTGGAGGTGGCCTCGCCGATCACCGCACGTAGGGCATTCTGCGCCCGCTGCTCCGCCTCGGCCGCCTTCACGTGGGTGATCTCGGTGCGCATCGAGACGTACTGATACGGAAGGCCCTCGCTGTCCATGAACGGGGTGATGGTGGATTCCACCCAGTACAGCGAGCCATCCTTCGCCCGGTTGCAGATCTCGCCCTGCCAGACGTGACCCGCCGAAATGGTCTCCCACATGGCTTCGAAGAACACCGGGGGGTGCTCCTCCGACTTGAGGATGCGGTGGTTGTGGCCGATCAGTTCGCCACGCCTATAGCCACTGATCTCGCAGAACTTGTCGTTGACATAGGTGATGTTGCCGGCGCTGTCGGCCATGCTGACGATGGCGTGATGATCCAACGCGAGGTGTTCGCGCTCCCGCTCGTACAGCGTGTTCGCCAGCCGGCGCTGTACGGCAACATTCTGGCGCGACCGCCTCGCCCTGGCGGTGACCGCGGCAATCAGGTGTTCGGCCTGCACCGGCTTGACCAGGAAGTCGTCACCGCCAAGCTGGAGAGCCTCCAGTTGCAGGCTCATGTCGGTCTCGGCGGACAGGAACAGGATGGGCAGGGTCAGGTAGTCATCGCGCTCGCGCACCAGGTGAGCCAGCTCGGGACCACGAATGTCGGGCATATAGACGTCCAGCACCACAACATCGGGGCGGAAGGCGTCCAGGATTTCCAGAGTGTCGAGCGGCTGATCCAGGGCCTGCACGGTCATGCCCGCGGCGCGCAGCACGCTGGACTGGGCCTCCAGCAAAACCGGGTCGTCGTCCACCAGCAGCACCCGGTAGGGCTGCAACGGCATGCGCCCCGTGAGGGCATCGAGCAGGTCGATGAGCGCCCGCGGGTCTACCGGCTTGAGTAGGTATCGGCTGGCACCGGCCCGGAAGGCGGCCAGGCGCGCCTTGAGATCGTCGCGCACGGAGACAAACACCACCGGTGGGCAACCCTCCCCTCCGGCCTGGAGTTCGGCCAGCAGCGCGGCCCCGGCGTCGTCGCCCTCGGGAAAGCTCATGTCCAGGACGATGGCGTCGGGGGCCTCGTCCTCGACGAAGGTAGCGTGGAAGTCATCCAGGGAGGTGAACAGCCGTATCCGGTAGCCGTCTTCGCCCAATGTCTGGGCCAGATACGCGGCCTGTTCGGCATCGTCCTCGACCAGATACACCCACGGTGCACGATCGGGGCGCGGCGGGGTCTCGGGCGGTGTCAGGCTGGGGGCGTCGGCCTGAAGCCGGCTGAGCGCCAGGGCCTCAATGCGCACGAGCTCAGCGCCGATCGTGGCCCAGACGTCGGCGTCCGGGGCTGCGCCTGCCTCGACGATGGCCTTAAGGCGGATCTCCAATTGCCGCGCCGCAGCTGATACCGATTGCAGGCCAAAAGTGCCGGCGCTACCGGTCAGGCTGTGGATCTGGTGGTGCAGAGCCTGCGCCTCGAAAGGCTGCCAGCCAGCCGGGTCGAGCTTCTGGTACTGGCTGTGAAGGCTCTTCAGTCTAGCGGGAAGGGCCTCTACAAATTGGCGCTGCAGTTCGCCTAAGGCGTCGGTCATTACGGACATATCCAGCAAGCCCCTTGAGCGTCACCGTATTACTGGGGCCTGCAAACAACTTTCGATACCCCCCCCAAATTCAAGCTTAAACGTAGCAGAAAACGTTGCGGGCAGTGCATGAGGCATCAAAAACAGCACGAGCAGGAGGGTATTGTCGTAGGTTTGCTGTACCAGCCTGATGTCAGCTCACAAGCCGACATCAATCCGCCCCGGAGAAACACGGACCAATGTCCCCTTCGCGCGCCGGGAAGCGGGCGATTACGCCCGCTCGATGGTGGCGGGGGCTTGCCGGAGGTGTCGTAGGTGACGCGCGAGATGCCGGGGATCTTGTTGATGATGCGGCGCGAAACGTGGTCGAGGAAGTCGTACGGCAGGTGGGCCCAGCGCGCGGTCATGAAGTCGATGGTCTCGACGCACGCAGTGCGACCACGTAGTCGTAGCGCCGGCTATCGCCCATCACGCCCACCGCCTTCACCGGCAGGAAGACCGCGAAGGCCTGCGAGGTCTTGTCGTAGAGATCCGCCTTGCGCAGCTCCTCGATGAAGACCACACCCGCCCAGCGCAGCAGGTCGGGGTATGCCTTCTTGACCTCGCCGCGGATGCGCACGCCCAGGCCCGGCCCGGGGAACGGGTGGCGATGGACCCTCCCGGTGGGCAGGCCCAGCACCACAGGGCCATCGCCGCCCTGCTCGCGCACCCGCGCGGCCATGTCACGGCCACTGATAGACGCCCCGGTTGAGCGCATCACGAATGGCCGAGATCAGCTTGTTTCCGCGCAGGGTCGCGCCGGTAAAGGCGTCGATGTCGTCCACCACGTCCTCCGGCGCGTAGAGATCGAACATGGCCGACAGGGGCCGGCCCTCGAGGTAATCGATGGCCTGTCGGTGCTGGCGCATCACGGCATGCAGTTCCTCTTCCTCCTCAAGCGCCAGATAATCCACCCCCCGGTAGCTCAGGTACCGGAACCGGACGTTGTGGAAATGATGATCCCGCAGATCGAACTGGATATTGACCTGCATGGCGCCTCGGTCCGAGAAGACGCCGCGGTAGCGGCCATCCAGGTAGCTCCCGGGTGACAGGCCGAGTAGCACCCTGCCCGGCGGATGGGCGGCGGGTTCCTGTGCGGGCGCCGGTGGCTCGGGCCGTGCCGGGGGCGCCGGCGCATCGGCAAGTTCCCCTACCCGGTACTGCTCCAGCATGGCGGCGGCCCTGGAGCTGTGCGGACGCCCGGGCGTCTTGTTGTACCAGGCCTCCGTGGCATCACGGCCGCACCACTCCAGCATGACGTCCGCGGAAGTGGGATGACGCGGAATGTATTCCGTCACGTCGTACACCTGGCTATCGATGGCCTTCCAGCAGCTCTCGCCACTGTCGTGGGCAGCGAGTTCCTCCTCCGTAACAAGGCCCTGATCGTCGTCGGCCTCACGAGTCTCCGCGACCAGCGCGCTGACGGCCCAAAGGGTGACGATCACGGTGCAGAAGGCCACGAACGCGGTGTAGGCAATCTTGTTCACGGTCATAGGAAATCAAACGCCTCCGTATGAATGCGGCCCTTGGGTACACCGGCGCGGCTCAGCAGACCCATCAGGTGTTGCACCATGCCGGGCGGTCCGCAGATGTAGATCTCCCGTTCCTCCAGGTCCGGGCAATGCGAGCGGATGAACGCTTCGTCCACGGGGCCGCGATCCTGGAAATAATGGATCCGAGCATCGAAATGCGGATGCCCCTCCGCGATCTCCCGAAGCTCGTCCATGTAGTAGGCGCGCTCCAGCCGGTTGGCCAGGTAGATCAGGGTGACATCCAGCCCGGACCCCGGCTGCCGCTGGAGCGTCCGGGCACCGGACACGAAGGGCGTAATGCCGATGCCACCGCCGAACCAGAGTTGCTTGCGTTGCGGGTCGCATCGCTCGAAAAACTGGCCGTAGGGGCCCTCGATCTGCACGGCGGTACCCGGTTTCACCGTCTGCAATGCCCGGCTGGCATCGCCCAGGGCCTTGATGCCCACCCGGACAACCTCCTCGCTCGGCGCCGATGAGATGGTGTAGGGGTGCTCTTCCCCCCGGCCGGCTTCCAGTTCCGGGTCGTAGGGGGTGAGGTACATGAACTGTCCCGCGGTGTACGACATGGCCCGGCCCCTCGGAGCGAGGGTGATCTCCACCACGTTGGACGCAAGGGCGGTCACGGCCTCGACGGTATAGTCATGGCGCCCCAGCCGGGGGGAAAGCACCTTGCGCCAGAACACCGCGGCGACCGCCAGGGCCGCGAGCCCCCACCAGAGCAGCGCATGCTCCACGAGCATGACGGCGTGCGTGAACGCGAGCAGGAACGCGGGTACCGACAACAGGTGCAGGCGCTTCCAGCGCTGGTAATGCGGCCTGCCGAAAAACTGAAAGGTGGGCGCGAGAAAAATCACCATCAGCACCAGTGCGCCCCAGCCCATCCACACCGCCCCGTATTCAAGGGGCGGAAAGAGCACCTGTACCGCCATTTCCGGAGAGACTGGCAGCGCCCCGAAGGCCAGCAGTACCACGTGCAGCATGATCAGGATGAAGGCCGAGAAACCCAGCATCCGGTGCAGGGTCCAGATGCGCGGCAAACCGCCGAACCAGCGATCCAGGCCCGGCAGGCGCACACTCAGCATTGCACCGACCAGCAGCGCGCTCAGACCCAGCACGCCGGCCAGGTGACCAAGCGCCGAGAGCACCTCGGCCGCGCCGGCGCCCGGCCGCGGCCACCAACGCGGCCACGCCACCAGCACCGGCAGCAGCAGCAACACCACGACAATCCAGTCACCCGCTCTGATGCGTCTGAACATGGGATCCGTTTATTCCAGGAAGTCCACCTCGGCACAGTCTAGGTAACCGCCGATCAATGTACACGCTCGCGTTAGTGCACCGTGTCTTCCGAGGCAAGGCGTAGCCCCACGGCCGGTAGTCGTGCTACCGGCCGTGGGGCTACGCAGGATCCTGAAGCCTCCGCTATGACGCCGGTCAGCACCCGCCATTGCGGGTCTTTCCAGTCACTCCCACTCGATGGTGGCGGGGGGCTTGCCGGAGATGTCGTAGGTGACGCGGGAGATGCCGGGGATCTCGTTGATGATCCGCCGCGAGACGTGGTCGAGGAACTCGTACGGCAGGTGCGCCCAGCGCGCGGTCATGAAGTCGATGGTCTCCACCGCGCGCAGGGCCACCACGTAGTCGTAGCGCCGGCCGTCGCCCATCACCCCCACCGACTTCACCGGCAGGAAGACCGCGAACGCCTGCGAGGTCTTGTCATAGAGATCGGCCTTGCGCAGCTCCTCGATGAAGATCGCGTCGGCGCGGCGCAGCAGGTCGGCGTATTCCTTCTTCACCTCGCCGAGGATGCGCACGCCCAGGCCCGGCCCGGGGAACGGATGGCGATAGACCATCTCGGTGGGCAGGCCCAGCTCGACACCGATCTTGCGCACCTCGTCCTTGAACAGCTCGCGCAGCGGCTCGACCAGCCCCAGCTTCATGTTCTCCGGCAGGCCGCCCACGTTGTGGTGCGACTTGATCACATGGGCCTTGCCGGTCTTGGAGTCGGCCGACTCGATCACGTCCGGGTAGATCGTGCCCTGGGCCAGCCACTGCACGTTGTCGAGCTTTGCAGCCTGTTCGTCGAACACGTCGATGAACAACCCGCCGATGATCTTGCGCTTGGCCTCCGGGTCCTGGATGCCCGCCAGGGCGCTCATGAAGCGCTCCTCGGCATCCACACGGATCACCTGCACACCCATGTGGCGAGCGAAGGTCGCCATGACCTGGTCACCCTCGCCCTCGCGCAGCAGCCCGGTATCCACGAACACGCAGGTCAGCTGGTCGCCGATCGCCTTGTGCAGCAGCGCGCCCACCACCGAGGAGTCCACCCCGCCGGACAGGCCCAGCACCACGTGATCGGCGCCGACCTGCTCGCGCACCCGCGCGGCCATGTCGTCGATGATGTTGTCGGCCGTCCACAACGCCGCGCAGCCGCAGATATCGTGCAGAAAGCGCTCAATGATGCGCTGGCCCTGGGTGGTGTGGGTCACCTCGGGGTGGAACTGCACGCCGTAGAAGCCGCGATCCGGATCGGCCATGCCGGCGATCGGTGCGGAATCGGTGGAGGCCATCAAGCGGAAGCCCTGCGGCAGCTCGGTCACGTGGTCGCCGTGCGACATCCACACGTCCAGCAGGCCATAGCCCTCCGGCGTAGTGTGATCCTCGATGTCACGCAGCAGCGGCGTATGGCCACGGGCGCGCACCTGGGCATAGCCAAACTCGCGACGCTCCGACGGCTCGACCCGACCACCCAACTGCGCGGCCATGGTCTGCATGCCGTAGCAGATGCCCAGTACCGGAACCCCCAGCTCGAACACCGCGTCCTCGGCGCGCGGGGGCTGGTCGACATTCACCGACTCGGGGCCGCCGGAGAGGATGATCGCAGTGGGATTGAACGCACGGATGTCGGCCGCCGGCATGTCCCAGGCATGCACCTCGGAGTAGACCCTGGCCTCGCGCACGCGGCGGGCGATCAGCTGGGTGTACTGGGAACCGAAGTCCAGCACCAGAATGCGGTGGGCGTGAAGATCCTGGGTCATGAGGTCATCCGGTATCCCGGCCTGCGGGCCGGGAGTATGTCAGGTAGGGATACCCGGCCATCGTGGCCGGGTCAGTCCATGCGGTAGTTCGGGGCTTCCTTAGTGATCGCCACGTCGTGCACATGGCTCTCGCGCATGCCGGCGGCGGTCACGCGGACGAAATGCGGCTTGGTCCGCATCTCTTCGATGTTGTGTGCGCCGACATAGCCCATGGACGAGCGCAGCCCGCCCATCAGCTGGTAGATGATGGCGACGATCGAGCCCTTGTACGGCACCCGGCCCTCGATCCCCTCGGGCACGAACTTGTCGGCCGAGCTGTTCGGATCCTGGAAGTAGCGATCCGAGGAGCCCTGCTGCATCGCGCCCAAAGAGCCCATGCCGCGATAGATCTTGTAGGAGCGGCCCTGGTACAACTCGACCTCGCCCGGGGCCTCTTCGGTCCCTGCGAACATCGAGCCCAGCATCACGCAATCGGCGCCCGCGGCGATCGCCTTGGCCAGGTCCCCGGAAAAGCGCACGCCCCCGTCGGCGATCATCGGCACACCCGTGCCCTTCAGCGCCTCGGACACATCGGAGATCGCCGTGATCTGCGGCACGCCCACGCCGGCCACGATGCGGGTGGTGCAGATCGAGCCCGGCCCGATTCCGACCTTCACGCCGTCGGCCCCGGCCGCGACCAGCGCCTTGGCAGCATCGGCGGTGGCGATGTTGCCACCGATCACCTGCACGTCCGGGTAGTGCTTCTTTACCCAGGCGACGCGATCCAGCACGCCCTGGGAATGCCCGTGCGCGGTATCCACCACCAGCACGTCCACCCCGGCCTCGACCAGCGCGGCCACGCGCTCATCGGTGCCCTCACCCACACCCACCGCGGCACCCACGCGCAGACGGCCCCGCTCGTCCTTGGAGGCATGCGGGTGCTCGGTGGACTTCTGGATGTCCTTGACCGTGATCATCCCGCGCAGCTGGAAGTCGTCGTTGACGACCAGCACCTTTTCGATCCGGTGCTTGTGCAGCAGCTCCAGCACCAGCTCGCGGTCAGCCCCCTCGGGCACGGTAACCAGGCGCTCGCGCGGGGTCATGATCTCCGAGACCGGGGCGTTCATGCGGGTCTCGAAGCGCAGATCGCGGGAGGTCACGATGCCCATCAGGTCGTTGCCGGAAACGATCGGCACGCCGGAGATGTGATTGGCGTCGGTCAGCGCAACCACGTCGCCGATGCTTGCATCCGGGCCG
Organism: Thioalkalivibrio sp. AKL9; assembly: GCF_000377825.1. NCBI lineage: Bacteria > Pseudomonadati > Pseudomonadota > Gammaproteobacteria > Chromatiales > Ectothiorhodospiraceae > Thioalkalivibrio > Thioalkalivibrio sp. AKL9. The sequence continues at coordinate 128,057 of NZ_KB905107.1, forward strand.
ATGGTGATCGGCTCGCTGATCACACCGCTTTCGTATTTCTTGACCTGCCGGACCTCGGCGGCCTGGGCCTCCGCCGACATGTTCTTGTGCACGATCCCGAGCCCGCCCTCCTGGGCCATCGCGATCGCCAGATTGGCCTCGGTGACCGTGTCCATCGCGGCCGACACCACCGGGGCGGACAGCGTGATCTCGCGGGTAATCCGGGTACTCAGGTCGACATCACGCGGAACGACATTCGAATGCCCCGGGATCAGCAGTACATCATCAAAGGTAAGGGCTTCACCGAGTATCCGCATGCACCACTCCAGGCCAGGCCCGCCGGGACGCAAGGGGGAAAATCCCGGGGGCGGATAAATAGCCGTTCAGTATAGAATTCGGGCCCTTCCGGGACAAGCACAGACACACATGCAAGGGCCGTGCGCAGACGCCCGGACAGCACCCTGATAGGATGCGAATCCATCCCGAGCCCCCTGCCAGGCGAGACCCATGCCCGAGCGCGCGCCTACGGCCCGCATCACCCGACGCACCGCGCTGGCCCTGTTGCTGGCCCCCGGCCTCGGCCTGGCCACTGCGTCCAGCGCTCGCGCCGACTGGTGGCGCTTCGGTCAGGACATGTTCCGCTCGCTGATCACCCGGCCACCGGAATTCGCCGGGTTGTCGACCGCCGAGCTGATCGAGGCGGTGCACGAGGCCCTGGTCATCGCGACCCACGCCGCCTCCGAGACCCTCAGCCGGCGCAACGGCTTCTACGGCAACCCGGACGTGCGCATCCCCCTGCCCGAGGTGCTCGCCACCACACGGCGATCGCTGGGCCGGCTCGGCATGGCCGCGCCGCTGGACACCCTGGAGGAGCGCATGAACCGCGCGGCCGAGGATGCGGTATGGCAGGCCCGGGAACCCTTCATCCGGGCGATCTTCGCGCTCGATCTCGACGATGCCCGCGGCATCCTGCTGGGGCCCGAGGACGCCGCCACCCGCCATCTGGAAACACAGATGCGACCGCGCCTGACTGAGGCCATGCGTCCCGCGATCGAGCACAGCCTGGACGCCGTGGAGGCCATGACGACCCACCGCGAGCTGGAGTCGCGGATGCGCGACATCCCGTTTCTGGCAAACGTCCGCCTGGACCTGGCCGAGCATGTGCTGGACCACACCATGGACGGCCTGTTCCACGCCCTCGCGGAAGAAGAGGCCCGCCTGCGGGTCGACCCCGTCGGGCGCGGCACCGATGTCTTCCAGCGCGTCTTCACCCGTCTGTAACCATCGAGCCCCTCATGAGCGACGCCCCCGTCTTTTCCGTAACCGAGCTCAACCAGTGTGCCGACGGCCTGCTGCGTGACGGGCTTGGCCTCGTGCGCGTGGAGGGCGAGGTATCGAACCTGCGTCAATACGCATCCGGGCACCAGTACTTTTCGCTGAAGGACGAGAACGCCTCGGTGAGCTGCGTGCTGTTCCGCGGGCGCTCCCGCCAGGCCGCCCGCTTTGCCGACGGCGACGCCGTACAGATCCAGGGGCGTGCCGGGATCTACGGCGCCCGCGGGCAGTTCCAGCTGATCGTCGAGGCCCTGCAACCGGCCGGCGAGGGCCGCCTGCTGGCCGCCTTCCAGCGCCTGAAGGAAAAGCTCGCCGCCGAGGGGCTGTTCGACGCCGAGCGCAAGCAGCCACTGCCCGCCTGGACCCACCGCCTGGGCGTGATCACCTCCACCCAGGGCGATGTGCGCCACGACATCGAGCGCACCCTGGCGCGGCGCTTCCCGCTGTTGCTACCGGTCACGCTTTACCCCACCGCGGTGCAGGGTGCCCAGGCCGCCGGCCAGATTGTCGCGGCCCTGGAACAGGCTGCGGCCGAGGGCCGGGTCGACGTGCTCATCCTCGCCCGCGGCGGCGGCTCCCTGGAAGATCTGCAGGCCTTTAACGAGGAGAGCGTCGCGCGCGCCATCGCCGCCTGCCCGATCCCCGTGGTCAGCGGCGTGGGGCACGAGACCGACACCACCATCGCCGATTTCGTCGCCGATCTGCGCGCCTCCACGCCCACCGCCGCGGCGGAGGCTGTCAGCCCGGATGCCGCGACCCTGCGCCACCAGCTAGCGCGGGCCCGCGAACGCCTGAGCGGGCTGCTGGGCCAGCGCGTGGCGCGCCACCAGCAGACCCTGACCGCCCTGCATACGCGCCTGGAACGCCGCCACCCGCGGCAAATGCTGGAACGCGATGCCCAACGCCTGGACGACCAGCGCGAACGCCTGCAGCGCGCGTGGTCGCGCCTCGAGGAACGCGCCCGGGTGCGGTTGCAACACGCCCGGTTGCGTCTGACCGGCGCCTCGCCCGGCACCCGCCTGGCATCCGCCCGCATGCGCCTGGATCACCTGCGCCAGCGCCTGGTGCGGGTACGCCCGGACCACGACATCCTGCAGCGGCGCGAGGCCCTCGCCCGCCTGCAACGCCAACTGCAAACGGCCACCCACCAGGCCCTCGTCGCCCGCCAGCGGCAGCTGGACGCCACCGCGCGCCAGCTGCGTTCACTGGGCCCGGAGGCAGTACTGGAACGCGGCTACGCGATCCTGCAGACCACAGAGGGCGAAGTCCTGCGCGCCGCGGATCAGACCGCCAGCGGCGAACGCGTGCATGCACGTCTGGCACGCGGGCGCCTGGACCTGGAAGTCACCGCCACACACGGCGACAACTGAGCCGCGGTCTCCCGGCCTTTAACCACCGACGGCACACAGACAATCGCGTGTAACAGGAAGACGGGAAGCGCGCGAAGGGGTAAGAAGGAAGTGGGTAGCCTGGGGTCAGCACCTGCAAGGCCATCCCGGCCGCAGCGCGGCGGAGAGCCGGGATGGCCTCCGTCACGCACACCCCCACCAACGTGCCCGCCCCCACCGCCGGGAACCCGGATACCTGGTCAGCACACCCCAAATCCCGTAGGAGCGTGCTTGCACGCGAAGCCCCTGCCCGCGTCAGACTCTGGCAGGGGCTTCGCGTGCAAGCACGCTCCCACAGCTGTGGTTCCACAGACCCACGCAGGACAGCAGCACCCGGCGTCGGTCAGGAGAGCAGGACGAGATTGTCCCGATGGATCAGCTCCGGCTCGAGCAGGTAGCCGAGCTCGGCCTCGATGCGATCGGCACGCTGGCCGCGGATACGCTGAATCTCGCTGGCCGCGTAGTTCGTGAGCCCCCGTGCCACGGCGGTCCCGTCCGGATCCACGCAGGTCACGACCTCGCCGCGGCGAAAATCCCCCTCGACGCTGACCACACCTACCGGTAGCAGGCTGCTCCCCGATTCGCGCAGCACGCGTGCGGCCCCGGCGTCCAGCTGCAACTGCCCGCGCGAGTGCAGCTGGTCCGCCAGCCAGCGCTTGCGCGCCGCCAGCGGTTCGCGGTCCGGCTTTAGCCAGGTGCCCAGTGCTTCGCCCTTCAGCACCCGCCCCATCACCTGCGCCTCGCGTCCGGAGGCAATCACGGTATGCGTGCCGGAACGTGCCGCGCGTTCGGCAGCCAGCAGCTTGGTTGCCATGCCACCCCGGCCCAGGCGACCGAAATCGGCTGCCACATAGCGGTGAAGCCCGGCATCCGAGGCCCGGCCCTCCTGGATCAAGCGGGCATCCGCATGCTTGCGCGGATCGCGATCGAACAGGCCATCCTGGTCGGTCAGGATCAGCAGCAGGTCGGCCACCACCAGGTTGGCCACCAGCGCGGCCAGGGTGTCGTTGTCGCCGAGCCGGATCTCTTCGTAGGCCACGGTGTCGTTCTCGTTGACCACCGGGATCGTGCCCATCTCGAGCAGGGCCAGCATGGTGCTGCGGGCATTCAGGTAGCGCGAGCGGTCGGCGAGGTCGTCGTGGGTCAGCAGGACCTGCGCCGCATGCAGATCGTGGCTGGCGAACTCGCGCTCGTAGGCCTGAACCAGGCCCATCTGCCCGACCGCGGCGGCGGCCTGCACGTGATGCAACTGGTGCGGGCGCTCGGTCATGCCCAGTCGGCGCATGCCTTCGGCCACTGCGCCACTGGAGACCAGGATCACCTCCAGCCCGCGCCGGCGCAGCGCCGCGATCTGGTGCGCCCAGGACTCCAGCGCCGGGCGGTCGAGCCCGGCACCATCGGCGGTGATCAGCGCGCTGCCAATCTTGACGACGACCCGGCGAATGGCGGGGAGCGCCCGTGTGGCAGACGCTGTCACGCGGGGTCCTCCGGCTTGTCCTCCGGCGTCCCCATCGCACCCCGCCGATCGGCCTCGGCCGCCGCCTGCGCGGCCTCCTCGACATGGCGCATCACCGCCTGCAGCAGGGCGTCCACGCCCTCGCCGGTCACCGCGGAGATGGTAAACACCGGATGCGCCTCGCCCTGGTCCGCACGCACGCGCTCGACCAGCGCCGCGAGTTCGTCGGAATCCAGCAGCTCCTTCTTGTTCAGCACGATCCAGCGCGGAAGGGCCGCCAGCTTGTCGCTGTGGTGCTCCAGTTCGGTGATCGCGGTGCGCAGGTCCACCAGCGGATCGGCCTCCGGGTCCGGCGGGGACACGTCCACCACGTGCAGCAGCAAGCGGGTGCGGGCCAGATGCTTGAGGAAACGCGTACCCAGACCCGCGCCCTCGGCCGCGCCCTCGATCAGCCCGGGGATGTCGGCGATCACGAAGCTCTGGTTGACCCCGATGCGCACCACGCCCAGTTGCGGGATCAGGGTGGTGAACGGGTAGTCGGCGATCTTCGGGCGCGCGGCCGAGGCCCGCGCCAGCAGCGTGGACTTGCCGGCATTCGGCAGGCCCAGCAAACCGACGTCGGCCAGCACCATCAGCTCCAGCGACAACTTGCGCAGGTCGCCCGGGGTGCCCGGCTTGCTCTGACGGGGCGCCTGGTTGGTGGAGGACTTGTACCGGGTATTGCCGAGGCCGTGGAAACCACCCTGAGCGACCAGCAGACGCTGACCCTCGTGGGTCACATCACCCAGGATCTCGTCGGTCTCGGCATCGCGCACCTGAGTGCCGATCGGCACTGCGATCTCCAGATCCTCGCCGGAAGATCCCGTACGATTGCGCCCCTTGCCGTTCTCGCCACGCTCGGCATCAAACCGGCGCTGGTAGCGAAAATCAGCCAGGGTGTTAAGGCCTTCGTCGCCCACCAGCCATACGGAGCCGCCATCTCCGCCGTCACCCCCGTCGGGCCCGCCAAAGGGGATGTATTTCTCGCGGCGGAAGCTGACACAGCCATTCCCGCCGTCGCCGGCCTTTACGGTAATGGTGGCCTCGTCGATGAACTTCATTGCTTGCTTCCCGAAGTACAGAACAAAAAAAGCCCCGTCGAACGGGGCTTTTCGCGAACGCTTCGCTGTCCGGCCGGCTTACTGCTGCGGCTGGATGCTCACGAAACGACGGTTGTGCGGACCGCCCACCTTGAAGACGACCTGGCCGTCAACCTTGGCGAACAGCGTATGATCCTTGCCACAACCCACGCCCTCGCCGGGATGATACTGCGTCCCGCGCTGACGAACGAGGATGTTGCCGGCGCGCACGACCTGACCGCCAAAGCGCTTCACGCCCAGGCGTTTGCTCTCGGAATCGCGCCCGTTGCGGGTACTGCCGCCTGCCTTTTTATGTGCCATGGTTCAGCTCTCCTGAATGCCTGCGGCGATCAGCCGGCGATGCCGGTGATGCGCACGGTGGTGTAATGCTGGCGGTGTCCCATCTGCTTCTGGGAGTGCTTGCGCCGCCGGAATTTCATGATGTGGATCTTCTTGGCGCGGCCATGGTCTTCGACCTTGGCGGTGACCTTGCCACCGTCCACCAGCGGGGCCCCGACGCGGACATCGTCACCCGCACCGACCATCAGCACCTGGTCGAACTCGACCTCGGAACCGGCCTCGGCCTCGAGCTTCTCGATGCGAATCACGTCGCCTTCGGCGACGCGGTACTGTTTACCACCTGTTGCGATGATCGCGTACATTTCCCTGGGACTCCGTTGCGATACCTTGTGTGGACCAGCTGACTGGGAGCTGGTCTCGCGAAAGGGCGGAAATGCTAGCAGCGCTTCTCGCCCGGGTCAATGCCGGGAAGCGGCCAGGCCGCGGGAACGCTCATGGACGGGCACACGCGAACACCCCGTTTTTCGATCCGGGGCGCGCGACAACGGCCCTTGACCCACCCTGCCCGCAAACCGCTCCGACGCGCGCCCGAACTTGTACATTAGGCAGCGTTTCCCTAGCATGCCTTCGCCCCTCACGACCACCTCACATGAGCCTGCTTGCCTACCCCCATGCCCATTGAAGCAATCCGAGAACTGGCGGCCGACGACATGCAGGCCGTCGACCAGTGCATCCGCGAGCGCCTTAGCTCGCCGGTGGTGCTGATCAACCAGCTCGGACACTACATCATCCATTCGGGCGGCAAGCGCCTGCGACCGCTGCTGGCCACCCTGTCAGCGCGGGCCTGCCATGTGCAGGGCCAGGATCCGGTGACCCTGGCGGCGGTGGTGGAGTTCATCCATACCGCGACCCTGCTGCACGACGATGTGGTGGATGCCTCCGAACTGCGCCGCGGCAACGAGACCGCCAACCACATCTTCGGCAACGAGGCCGCCGTCCTGGTCGGTGACTTCCTCTACTCGCGCGCGTTCGAGATGATGGTCGAAGTCGGCTCCATGCGGGTCATGGAGATCCTCTCCCACGCGACCAACGTGATCGCCGAGGGCGAGGTAATGCAGCTGATGAACTGCCACGACGCCGACGTCGACGAGCAGCGTTACATGCACGTGATCCAGTCGAAGACCGCCAAGCTGTTCGAGGCCGCCTGCCAGCTGGGCGCCATCCTGGGCGAACGCCCGGAACACGACGAGCAGGCGCTGGCCCGCTACGGCATGCACCTGGGCACCGCCTTCCAGCTGATCGACGACGTCCTGGACTACTCCTCCGATGACGAGGTGACCGGCAAGCGCATGGGCGACGACCTCGCCGAGGGCAAGCCCACGCTGCCGCTAATCCATGCGCTGCGCGTGGGCTCCCCCGATCAGCAGGCCGTCGTGCGCCGGGCGATCGAAGAAGGCGGCCGCGATCAGGTCGACGCCGTGCTGCAGGCCGTACACGGAACCGACGGCCTGGCCTACACCCGCTCTCGCGCCGAGGCCGAAACCGACGCCGCGATCGAGGCAATCTCCACGTTGCCCGATTCGCCCCAGCGTCAGGCCCTGATCGATCTCGCCCGTTTCGCCGTCGGGCGCAACCACTGACGCGGCGCGACCCACGCCGCATGGCGGGTCGACCGTTACCGATAGGATTTTCAGCGCCCGGGGCATGGACACGCCCCGGGAGGCTCGGCATAATAGCGGGCTCGGTTCGGAGTGTAGCTCAGCTTGGTAGAGCACTGCCTTCGGGAGGCAGGGGTCGAAGGTTCGAATCCTTTCACTCCGACCAACCTTCTTCTTGACCCTGGTCTTCCGGCCTGTGGCCCGATTCAAGCGGCCCATCCGGAAGCGGCCAGATCCCGATCACGTTCAGGCCCTGCGGACACGTCCATGACCGCCAATACCCCGGCCGTTCGCGGCACCCTCTATATCGTTTCCGCGCCCTCGGGTGCCGGCAAGACCAGCCTGGTCGCCGCCCTGCTTGAATCGGTGACGGCGGTGGAGGTCTCGGTTTCGCATACCACACGGACGCCGCGCGCCAGCGAGGTCGACGGACAGCACTACCACTTCGTCAGCGCCGAGACCTTCCTCGGGATGATCGAGGACGGCCAGCTGCTGGAACACGCCAAGGTGTTCGACAACTTCTACGGCACCGCGCTCGCCAGTGTCGACGAACGCCTGGACGCCGGCGTGGACGTGATCCTGGAGATCGACTGGCAGGGCGCGCGTCAGGTGCGCGCCGCCGTGCCGGATGCGCATTCCATCTTCATCCTGCCGCCCTCGCGCGACGAGCTGGAACGCCGCCTGCGCGGCCGCGGGCAGGACGAGGAAGACGTGATCCAGCGCCGTCTGCGGGATGCCGAATCCGACTGCACGCATTTCCGCGAGTACGACTACACCGTGGTCAATGCCGACTTCGACCAGGCCGTGCGCGATCTGGCCTGTATCTTCCGTGCCAACCGCCTGCGCACCGTGGAACAGGAGATCCGATCCGCATCCACGATCGGGAATCTGTTGGCGGGCGCGCATGGGTCGGCGTAACATGCAAGTTTCAAGAATTTACTGACCGGAGTATCCGATGGCACGCGTCACCGTCGAGGACTGCCTCGAAAATGTCGAAAACCGTTTCCAGCTGGTGCTGATGGCTGCCCGCCGGGCCCGCCACATTGCCCACGGGAAGGAAGCCCGCGTACCCGAGGACAACGACAAGCCCACGGTGATCGCCCTGCGCGAAATCGCCGCCGGCGTGGTGGGTATCGAGGTGTTCGACGAACACGACGAACGGCCCCAGAACCAGATGCTGGACTTCAGCACCATCCGTCATCTGGAACAGCTGGAAGCCGACGAGCGCTAGGAGATTTTCTGAATGGCCGCTGGGCAGCCAGCTTCGCCCGGGGCCCCCTCCTCGGTACCGGGCGACTCGACCCGATTCCTGATCAGCGATTTATGTTCCGAGCTCGAGTCCTACCTCGAGCCGGAAGAGGTCGAGGAGGTCTATCGCGCCTATCTCCTGGGCGCGGAATCGCACGAGGGCCAGACCCGCAAGACCGGGGAGCCCTACATCTATCACCCGCTCGCCGTGGCTCGCACCATGGCCGAGATGCGGATGGACCACCAGGCGATCAGCGCCGCCATCCTGCATGACGTGATGGAGGACACCGCCACCAGCAAGGACCGTATCCGCGCCGAGTTCGGCGAGGAGGTCGCAGAGCTGGTGGACGGCGTGTCCAAGCTGACCCACCTGCAGTTCCAGTCCAAGGCCGAGGCGCAGGCGGAAAACTTCCGCAAGATGATGCTGGCGATCACCCGCGACATCCGGGTGATTCTGATCAAGCTGGCCGACCGCCTGCACAACATGCGCACCCTCGGTGTGATGCGCCCGGACAAGCGCCGCCGCATCGCCAAGGAAACCCTCGAGATCTATGCCCCGATCGCGCAGCGCCTGGGCATGAATGCCATGCGCCGCGAGCTGGAGGAACTCGGTTTCTCGGCCAAGCACCCCTGGCGCGCCGCGGTACTGGAACGCGCAGTACACCGGGCCGGCGGCAACCGCCGCGAGCCGATGAAGAACATCGAACAGGCGATCTGCTCGCGCATGGAGGCTTCCGGGATCATCGGGCGCATCTCCGGGCGCGAGAAGAGCCTGTACAGCATCTACCGCAAGATGCGCGACAAGCACCACTCGTTCGAAGACGTGTTCGACGTCTTTGCCATCCGTATCATCGTCGACGACGTGGACACCTGCTACCGCTCCCTCGGCGTGGTGCACAACCTCTACAAGCCGGTGCCGGGACGCTTCAAGGACTACATCGCGATCCCCAAGTCCAACGGCTACCAGTCGCTGCACACCATCCTGTTCGGCCCGCAGGGCGCCCCGATCGAGGTGCAAGTCCGCTCCACCGAGATGGATCGCGTGGCCGAGAGCGGGATCGCCGCACACTGGCAGTACAAGGCCGGCAGCGAATCCAGTCGCACGGCCCAGAGCCGGGCACGCGAATGGCTGAAGGATGTCCTCGAGATCCAGAACAGCGTTGGCAACTCCATCGAGTTCCTGGAGAACGTCAAGGTCGACCTGTTCCCCGACGAGGTCTACACCTTCACCCCCGAGGGCGACATCCTTGTGCTCCCGCGCGACGCCACACCGATCGACTTCGCCTACGCCGTACACTCGGACGTCGGCAACCGCTGCGTGGCCGCCAAGATCGATCGCCAGCTCGCCCCGCTGTCGGTACGCCTGCAAAGCGGCCAGACGGTGGAGATCGTCACCTCGCCCGGCGCCCGCCCCAACCCGGCCTGGCTGTCCTTCGTGGTCACCGGCAAGGCGCGCACCGGCATCCGCCACTGCCTCAAGTCCATGCAGTCCGAGGAGGCCCGCACCCTCGGCGAGCGCATGCTGGAAAAGGCGCTGGAATCCATGGATACCAGCCTGCCCCGCATCTCGCCGGCCCGCCTGGACCAGATGCTGGACGCGATGCAGCTGGAAGACCTGGACGCGCTGTTGATCGATATCGGCCTGGGCAATCGCATGGCCTCGCTGGTGGCCCGCCAGATGGTCGGCAAGGAAAGCCCCGACCCGACCGCCACAGAGCCCGCCACTACGACCACGCTCGCGGTCAACGGCACCGAAGGGCTGGTGCTGAATTACGCCCGTTGCTGCCACCCGATCCCGGGCGACCCGATCATTGGCCAGTTGAGCGCCGGGCGCGGCCTGGTGGTCCACCGCGAGAACTGCCGCAACGTCCTGCACGAGAGCCGCGACCGGTCCGACCGCACCATCGCGCTGGAGTGGTCGCATGAGCCCCAGCTGCAATTCACCGCCGCCGTACGCACCCGCACCGCCAACCGCCGCGGGGCGCTGGCCGACATGGCCGCGGTCATCGCGGATCACGGCTCCAACATCGAGCACATCTCGTTCAACGAGCAGGACGGCCACTCCACCGCGATGACCTTCCTGCTGACCGTACGTGACCGCCAGCACCTGGCCCAGATCATGCGCGGCCTGCGGCGGCTGTCCGACGTCCTGCGCATCTCGCGCCAGCGCGGCTGACACGCAACGCCCCCGCTGATCCGCCACCCGGCGGGCGGGCTTCTTGCAGGCGCCCCGTGCGCAACGGAAGATCGAGGCATGATCGCCGACATCCTCAACGAAACACTAAGCGTCGCGCTCACCGCGGCGCCCTGGTTGTTGCTGGGTCTGCTGGCCGCCGGCGCGGTCAAGGCCCTGATCCCGGAGGCCGCCCTGCAGCGCTGGCTCGGCGGCGCCGGCCTGGCGGCCACGGCGCGTGCCGCCGTCGTCGGGGCCCCGTTGCCGCTTTGTTCCTGCGGGGCCATCCCCACCGCCCTGGCCCTGCATCGCGGCGGTGCCGGACGCGGGCCCACCACCGCCTTCCTGATCGGAACGCCGGGTGTCGGCGTGGACTCGCTTGCCATCAGCTACGCCCTGCTGGGCCCGGTAATGGCCGTGGCCCGCGCCCTTGGCGCCATCGTCACGGCCATCACGACAGGTTTACTGGTGGGGCGCACGCGCGCCGCGACGGACCACCCGGAGGCGACCGGGGCCGAACCCGACACCTGCGGCGGATGTTGCGCGAACGACACGGACTGCGCCACGCCCGAAGCCCCAAAACGCCTCTCCGCACGGCTCCGCAGCGAACTGCACTACGCCTTCCACGACGTCCTCGACGATATCCGCCTGTGGCTGGTGATCGGCCTGCTCGTCGCCGGCGCCCTGCTCGCCCTGGTCCCGCCGGCCACTCTGGCCGCCTGGGGCTCGGGCCTGCCGGCGATGCTGGTGATGGCCGTCATCGGCATCCCGATGTACCTGTGCGCGACCGCCGCCACCCCCATCGCCGTGGGCCTGATCGCGGCCGGCGTTTCGCCCGGCACCGTGCTGGTGTTCCTGCTGGCCGCGCCGATCACCAGCCTGGCGACGCTGGGCGTGTTCCGCCGCGAACTCGGCACCCCGGCGCTAGTGCTCTACCTGGCCGGAATCGCAGCCACCACCATCGCGCTGGGACTCGCCCTGGACGCCGGACTGGCCCGTACCGGGGTCGACATCACAACCCAGATGGGCGCCGCCGGCGAGTTGCTGCCCGCCTGGCTCGAGTGGAGCACCCTGGTCATCCTGATCGTCCTGGCCACACCGGTCCTGCGCCGGTGGCTGGACCGCCTGATCCCTCACCCACAGCCGCGGAGCGCGTAAATGTCCAATCGTTCCATCGGACTCGATGAACCGCTGTACCGCTACCTCCTGGAGCACTCGCTACGCGAGCCCGACGTACTGGCGCAGCTGCGCGCCGAAACGGCCGGCCTGCCGGAGGCGAACATGCAGATCGCCCCGGAGCAGGGACAGTTCATGGCGCTGCTGGCGAAGCTCATGGGCGCACAGCGCTATCTGGAGATCGGCACCTTCACCGGCTACAGCGCGCTGGCCATCGCCCTCGTCCTGCCAGAGGACGGCGAGGTCGTCACCCTGGACAACAGCGCGGACTGGACCGCCACGGCCCGGCGCTACTGGGAGCGCGCCGGGGTCGCCGGACGCATCCGGCTCGAGCTGGGCGAGGCGCGCAACACGCTGCAGGCGCTGGAGGCCGCCGGCGAGACCGGTCGCTTCGATCTGGCCTTCATCGATGCCGACAAGACCGGCTACCCCGACTATTTCGAACACTGCCTGCGCCTGGTACGCCCCGGCGGCCTGATCCTGATCGACAACACCCTGTGGCACGGTACCGTCGCCGACCCGGACGACCAGCGCGACGACACCCGCGCGATCCGCGCCTTCAACGACGCCCTGCATCCCGACGAACGCATCGACCTCTCGCTGGCCCCCATCGGCGACGGCCTGACCCTGGCCCGCCGCCGCTGAAGCAGAGGCTGCTCTGGATTCACCACAAAGCCTCCGGAGCGCATCGAGAAGGACCAGGTCAAGGGCGAATCCTCCACGAAGCCTTTACAGGCAAAGGCCGCTGTCGCCAAGGCCACGGCGGCATATGGCACGGCGCTCCACCGACTGCACCACCCAGCCCGCCTCGACCTCGTCCAGCTCCAGGCGGAATTCGTAGGCACTGACGGCATCGTCGCGCAACCCGGTCAGGCGGACCTCGGCGCGCTCCGGACGCGGCTGGTCGATCTCCAGCCCGGCGTAGTCAACCGCCAGTCCAGAATGCCAGGGGCTGGCCGCCAGCCACGCCATCACCGCGGCACCGGGCATCACCGTGGGCGCCTGCGAAGGCACCACCTGCGCCTCGAAGGCGGTAGGCGCCGGCTCCCAGCCGTCCGGCGCAGTGCCCGCTTTCGGGGCCGAAGCGGACGTGGCACAGCCCGCCAGCAGTACCGTCAGACACCCCCATGCAACCCGCCATCCCCATCGCATCCCGTGGTTCCTCTCGCAAAAATTTCCTTGCGCTCGAACATACCGGACCACCAAACGTCCTACCATGGCAGAAAGACCAGATCAGTCCGCCGCCCTGCGCGGACCGGGAGGAAGACACCATGAAACTGTTCAAGCTGCGCCACATCCTGATGACGAGCCTTTGCGCCCTGTTGCTGGCCGCAAGCCCGCTCCACTCCGACGAGCATGCGTCGGCCGCAGAGGACGACACCACCGCCAGCGAGATGGAAGAACTGCGCGAATCCTGGGCCGAGACCCGCGAGGAGATCCAGGAAGAAAGCACCGAGGCCGGTGAGGCCACCCGCTCGCGCACCCGCGAGACCCTGGACGCGATGGACCGCGAACTCGGCCGCCTGGGCGACAACCTCCGCGAGGGCTGGGATGACCTGAGCGACGCGACTCGCGAGCGCCGCGAACGCGCCTACGACGGACTGGTCGAGGAACGTGACCACCTGGCCGAATGGTCGAGCGAGATGCGCGAGCGCTCCTCCGGCGCCTGGGGCGGTATTCGCGACGGGGCAAAGGACGCCTGGGGCGGCGTGCGCGACGGCTCGCGCAAGGCCTGGGGCTCGGTGCGTGACGCCTTCCGCGGCGACGACGAACCGGCCGGGAATGCGGGCGAGCCGGACGTTCAGGACTGATGCGGCGACACCCATCGCTCACCCCCTGGATCGGCAGCGCGGCGCTGATCCTCGCATCCGCCAGCCTGACCGGTTGCGACGGGTTCGGCGGCGCGTCCGGGACCCCCGACCACCTGGAGCGCACCACCGACCCGGAGGTCCTCCAGCGCGGTGAGCGCCTCTACCAGCAGCACTGCATCGCCTGCCACGGGGCGCAGCGCGAGGGCGCCGAGGACTGGCGCCAGCGCAACCCCGACGGCACCCTGCCCCCGCCGCCGCTGGATGGCAGCGCCCATACCTGGCACCACCCGTACTGGCAACTGAAGGACATGATCCGTTTTGGCGCCGAGGCGCGTGGCGGCGCCATGCCCAGCTTCGAGGACACACTCTCGGAGGCGGATGCCGAGGCGATCATCGCCTGGCTGCAGTCGCACTGGCCGGACGAGATCTTCGAGGCCTGGACACGCTACGACCGCAACCACCCCACCCAGGCCGACTGGGAAGAGGCCATGGGCGAACCCTGGGTGACCCACCCCGACGGCTAACCCGACGCCGAGCCATACGCACACCGCCGCGCAGCCCCGATACAATGCACACGGAATGAGTCGGCCTGTACCGGCGTCATTCGAATGAGACGCTGCGCGGTCACCGCATGGCAGGGAATGCAGTAAAACAAGGACGGCCGGGAGGGGCCCATGCATGACGCCAAACAGCGCGCGTGTCACAGCGAGCACCGGGGGTGCGCGTGAATCGACGCGCCAACGACTTCGCGGCGGTTAGCGAACAAGCCCGTCTGCAAGGCCTGGTCGAGCAGGAACGCCAGGCAAGGCGTCGCGCCGAGACCCTGGCCGAGACCCGGCTGCAGGACGTCTACGCCAAGCAGAAACAGATCGAGCTGCTCAACACCATTGCCTCGACGGCCAACCAGTCGGACTCCATCGCGCATGTTCTGCGCTCGGCCCTCGCGGCCATCGGGCAGTACCTCGACTGGCCGGTGGGGCATGCCTATCTGACCCGACACGACGAAAACAGCGACTACAGAGAGCTGAACCCCACCGGCATCTGGCACCTCGCCGCCTCCGAGCCATTCACCGAGTTCCGCGAGAACACCGACAACATGCCCTTTGCCAGTGGCCACGGGCTACCCGGCCGGGTACTGGCGCACGGCGAACCGGCATGGATCGAAGACCTGGCCGCGGACGACAATTTCCCGCGGGCACCGCAGGCCGCCGCCAGCGGCCTGCGGTCCGGATTCGCGTTCCCGGTCATGGTCGGCCAGGAGGTCGCCTGCGTCCTCGAGTTCTTCGCCGCCAAACCCACCGCCACCGACCCCGACTTGCTGTGGCTGATGTGGCAGATCGGCGTGCAACTGGGCCGCGTGATCGAACGCAACCGCCACGAAGAACACCTGCTCCACAACGCCTCCCATGACCAGCTGACCGGGCTCCCCAACCGCCGCCTGTTCCACGACCGCCTGGCCCATGCCATTGCCCGGGCCACCCGCGAACCCTTCAACCTGTTCGCCGTGCTGTTCGTGGATATCGACCGCTTCAAGGTCGTCAACGACAGCCTCGGGCACCCGGCCGGCGACGAACTGCTGGTGCGGGTCGAGCGGCGCCTGCTGAACGCCCTGCGCCAGAACGACACCGTCTCGCGGCCCAAGGGGGGCGAGGCCAACCGCCCGGACGACACCCTCGCGCGCCTGGGCGGCGACGAATTCACCATCCTGCTGGAAGGCCTGCACGAGCCGGTGGACGCCCTGCGCGTGGCCGAACGCCTGCAGGCCGTGCTGCACGAGCCGTTCACCATCGCCGGGCAGGATATCTACGTCACCGTCAGCATCGGCATTGCCACCCGCCCCTACGGCCAGAGCTGCCCCGCCCGCGAGACCAACACGGCGGACGACCCCGCGCGCCCGGCCACGCCGGACGACCTGATGCGCGAGGCAGACATGGCGATGTACCGCGCGAAGTCACTGGGCAAGGCCCGCTGCGAGTTCTGCGACCCCGGCATGCAGACCCAGGCGCTGCAAAGTCTGGCCCTCGAGACCGACCTGCGCCATGCGGTGGAGCGCGGCGACTTCATCGTCCACTTCCAGCCCATCGTGTCACTCGGCGAGGACTGCATCACCGGCTTCGAGGGCCTGGTGCGCTGGCAGCGCAACGGCGCGCTGGTCGCGCCGGACGACTTCATCCCCATCGCCGAGGACACCGGGCAAATCCACCTGATCGACATGCAGGTGCTCTACACGGCCTGCTGTCAGCTGGTGCAATGGGGGATCGACCACCCCGAGATGCCGCTGACCATCAGCACCAACCTATCCGCCCGGCAGCTCACGCGCCCGGGACTGGTCGACGAGGTGCAGACGATTCTTGCCGGCACCGGGGTGCCGGCCTCCCAGGTGCGCCTGGAGATCACCGAGACCGCGACGCTCGGCAATCTCGACGAGCTGATCGAGACCCTGCACCAGCTCAAGGCCCTGGGCATCAGCCTGGCAATGGACGACTTCGGCACCGGCTACTCGTCACTCAGCTACCTGCACCGGCTACCGCTGGACATTCTCAAGATCGATCGCAGCTTCGTCTCCGGGCTGGACCACGACGAATACAGCCAGCGCCTAGTTCAGACCGTAATCCACATGGCCCGCAACCTGGGTCTGGAGGCCGTGGCCGAGGGCGTCGAAAGCCATACCCACGCCGCGACGCTGCGCGCCCTCGGCTGCACCCTGGCCCAGGGTTACTACTATTCCCCACCGGTGGACGCCGCCAGCGCCACGGCCCTGCTTTCCGGCGATGTCCTGGTGGGCTGTCGGTAGAACGACCGACGGCTGCATGAACTCGGAAAAGCATGGGGGTGCGTGTCACACGGCCTGCGGTGCCACCCCGCGCCGGCGCGCGATCACTTGACGCACCACCAGCTTTTCCAGCTCCACGATCACGAACACCGCCAGCCCGAAAGCCAGGATGCGCGCCCAGTCGTCCGCACCGATGGCGGTAGTCCCGAACAGCGTGTGCATCAGCGGGACATAGGTGAACGCCAGCTGCAGCACCACCAGCACCCCGATCGCCAGCCACATCGCGCGCGAGCGGAACAGCTCCCCGCCCGGTAGCACCGGCTGGTGAATCAGCCGCAGATTCAGCAGGTAGAACGCCTGTCCGGCCACCAGGGTGTTGATCGCCACCGTGCGCGCGACCTCGTCGGCGACCCCGGCAAGACTCTCCATGTAGACGAAGTGCCCGAAGGTGCCGGCCCACAGCAGCAAGGCAACGAACGGGATGCGCCACAGCAGGAAGCCGGACAGCAACGGGGCATTCGGCGCGCGGGGCGGGCGCTGCATCACCCCCGGCTCGGCGCGCTCGAAGGCCAGCGCCATCGCCAGCGTGACCGAGGTCACCATGTTGACCCACAGCACCTGCACCGGGGTCAGTGGCAGCGCCAGGCCCATCAGGATGGCCATCATGATGGTCAGCGACTGCCCGGCGTTGGTCGGCAGCATGTGCAGGATCGCCTTGCGGATGTTGTCGTAGACCGTGCGGCCCTCCTCGACCGCATGGGCGATGGACGCGAAGTTGTCGTCCGCCAGCACCATCTCCGAGGCCTCCTTGGCCGCTTCGGTACCCTTCCCGCCCATGGCCACGCCCACATCCGCGCGCTTCAACGCCGGGGCGTCGTTCACCCCATCGCCGGTCATGGCGACGATCCGTCCGCCCGTCTGCAGCGCCTTCACCAGCCGCAGCTTGTGCTCCGGCGAGGTCCGCGCAAAGACATCCGTGCGCTCCGCGATCTCCGCCAGCGCGGCATCGTCCAGCGCATCCAGCTCGTGGCCGGCACGCGCCTCGGCATCCCGCCCCAGCCCCAGCTGCTCACCGATCGCCCGCGCAGTGGCCAGGTGGTCCCCGGTGATCATCTTCACGTCGATCCCCGCCGCGCGACAGTCAGCCACCGCGCGGATGGCCTCCTCGCGCGGCGGGTCGATGATGCCCACCAGCGCCAGCAGGGTGAAGCCACCGGCCTCGAGATCGTCAAAACGCAGCTCGCCACCGTCCGCTTCGGCCTCGCGCACCGCGACCGCCAGCAAGCGCTGGCCACGGGCCGCCACCGCCTCCATCGCCGCGTGCCAGTGTTCCGGATCCAGCGCCTCGCGGGTCTCGCCATCCACCTGCTGCTGGTCGCAAAGCTCCAGCACACGCTCGGGCGCGCCCTTCAGGAAGATCCGCGCGTGCCCCTCGTGGTCGTGGTGCAGCGTAGCCATGTAGCGGTGATCCGACTCGAAGGGGATCACATCGATGCGCGGGTGGCGTTTGCTCTCCAGGTGCAGGTCGAGCCCGGCCTTGCGCGCCAGGGTAATCAGCGCGCCCTCGGTCGGGTCACCCTCCATCACCCAGTCGCCGTCCTTCTCGTAAAGCCGGGCGTCGTTGCACAACAGACCCGCGCGCAGCACCTCGCTCAACAGCGCGTCGTCGTCCGGGTCGATGTCCCGCTCGTCCTCGGAGAACTGACCCTGCGGCGCGTAACCCACGCCACTGACGAGGATCTCGCGGGTGGCCATACGCAGCGTCTGGGCGGTCATCTCGTTGCGCGTGAGCGTGCCGGTCTTGTCGGAACAGATCGCCGAGACCGAACCCAGGGTCTCCACCGCCGGCAGGCGGCGGATAATGGCATTGCGCCGCGCCATCTTCTGCACCCCGATGGCCAGGGCAATGGTCATGATCGCCGGCAATCCCTCGGGGATGGTGGACACCGCCAGGCTGGCCGCAGCCAGAAACATCTCGTCCAGCGGATAGCTGCGCACCCAGTAGCCGAAGGCAAACGTGGCCATCGAGATCACCACGATCACCGCGGCCAGCCAATGGCCGAACTGCTCCATCTGGCGCACCAGCGGCGTCTCCAGCCCCTCGACCTCGCCGAGCATGGTGGAGATACGCCCGATCTCGGTGTGCTCGCCGGACGCCACCACTACGCCCATACCGCGGCCAAAGGCGACCAGCGTGCCGGAGAAGGCCATCCCGCGGCGATCCCCCAGGTCCGCCTCCGGCTCTACCGCGGCGGTGTCCTTCTCCACCGCCACTGACTCGCCCGTCAGCACGGCCTCCTCGAGGCGCAGATTCTTGGTCTCGAACAGGCGCAGGTCCGCGGGCACCCGGTCCCCGGCCTGCAGGTACACGACGTCCCCGGGGACCAGCTGCTCCGCGGGGATCTCGCGCCGCTCACCGCCGCGCGCCACCAGCGCGCGCGGGGAGAGCATGCGGCGGATGGCATCCAGGGCCTTCTCCGCCTTGCCCTCCTGGACGAACCCAATCAGCGTGTTGATCAGGACCACGGCCAGGATCACGCCGGTATCCACCCAGTGACCCAGCAGCGCGGTCCCCAGCGCGGCTACCAGCAGGATGTAGATCAGGACATTGTGGAAATGGCGCAGGAAGCGCCGGAGAACACCCGCCCGTTCGGGCGGACGCAACTGATTGGGGCCGTAGTGCGCCAGGCGCTCCTCGGCCTGTTCTGCCGTCAGCCCCTCGCGCGAGGTCCCCCAGTGTTCGAACGCGGCATCCGCGTTCTGGCTGTGCCATGCCGGGACATCGCGATCCGCGCGGGGGGACTGGGGGTCGGAAAGTTCGGCCATGGGCAACCCATTCGCATGTCAGCGCTGCCCTATCGTCCCCCGGCACCCGGGGAACGGCAAGCCCCAGGGAAACCCTGATCGGTGTATCCCTGGATGCCTGCCTGCCGCATCGGCGAAAGGATCAGAACTGCATCCCGACCTTGCCCATCACGCGCATGTTGTCGGCATCCGCGCGGCGGCCGTCGAAACGGTCGTTCTCGGTGAACTGGTAGCGCGCCTCCAGCCCCAGGAACCACTGGCGATCCAGCTGGTACTTCAGGCTGCCGCCCACCTGGGCCGCCCACAGGCCGTTCGTCTCGTCGTCCAGTTCGGCCCGCACGTAACCGATGCCCGGACCGAAGCCCAGCGACAGACGTTCGTTCGGTTCGAACATCCAGTGGCTGTTGATCTCGGCGCTGGTCATCTTCAGTGGGTCGTCGCTGTAGCGGCTCACGCTGAAGTGATGACGCAGCACCCCGGTGGCCGGCTGAAACAACTGGCAGTTGGCACCGATCTCGACCCCATAGGCCGCATCCGAACTGGCATCGGAGAGATCCGGCGCAACCACCCCGCCCAGCAGGGCCACACTGGGCTCCATGCCGCGCTCGACCGCGCTGGCCTGCGCGAACGGCACCAGCACGAATGCACCCAGGGCCAACATCGACATCGTCTTCTTGTGCTGCATCGCACACCTCCTGATCAACATGAATAAGCAGACGCTAATGGTAGACCAGCATGGCGTGATCTTCATCACGCGCTCACGGAACGCGTGGCCCGGAATGGAATTTTCCTCCCCGCAGTTGCATCTCTCAGCCGAAGCTCGACCCCGGACGGGTTTTCCTGATCCCTGAAAAATTCAGGGGAACCCTCGGCGGCCGAAGGCCTCAAAGGGGGTGAACCCGCCCAACCCGAAAAGGCGAAGTTCGCTCTTCCAAGCAACAAGAAGAACCATCCACTCAGAAGCAAACGGAGGACCTCATGTCCGACCAACCGAATGCAAATCGTCGAAAGTTCCTGCGTCAGGCATCCGCGGCCGTGGCGGCCATCCCGGTGATCAGCATGGCTGGGATGTCCACGGCCAAGGCCGACAACCCCAAGGCCGAGGACGGCCATCGCCACGACTACGTGAACAATGCAGCAGACGCTGCCGGTCACGAGGACTACTCGGAAGGCGAGAAGTGCAAGAACTGCGCCTTCTGGGGCAGCGGTGACGCCGAATGGGGCCAGTGCTTCCACGCTGACTTCCAGGGCGTTCAGGTGAACGCCGCTGGCTGGTGTGACGAGTACGTCGGGGCCTGATCCTGACACCTCCGTCCGGTCCGGGTGTCCGGGCCGGACACTGGCCTCCCGCAGCGCTCCCCCGCTGCGACTTGCATCCCCGCCGCACCTCCCCGCAAGCTAGACCCTCAATTCCGTAAACCGGCCTCACCCTTGCCGAACGTGGCCGAAAGGAATGTGCGTGCCTGACCACTCATCCCGGCCGTCTCGCCGCATCGCCTCCGGCGACCCACGCCCCGACTCGCGAGTCGGCCGCTGATGGATCTCTCGCCCGCCGCTTTCACCATCCTCTACTTGGTCTACGGCCTGGCGTTTTTCTCGCTGGGCGTGATCGCCCTGGTCCTGCCGCGGGGCGATGGCACGCTGCCGTTTGCCCGGCATTTCTGGCTCCTGGCCCTGTTCGGCCTGGTCCATGGCACCTACGAGTTCCTGCAGGCCGCAGGCCTGCACTATCCGCCCGCCCGGGACCTGTGGCTCAACGCCACCTGGCAACTGCTCTCCTATGTGCCGCTGCTGGAATTCGGACGGCGCGCCCTGATCGCCAGCCATGCGCGCATCCGCCTGGATGCCCTGTGGCTGTACCCAGTCATCGTCGCCGGACTGCTGCTCGTCATCGGGATGGCGGAGGATCCGGGCCGCGGCCTCGCCAATGGCGGGCGCTACCTGGTCGGCTTCCCCGGCGCGCTGCTCGTCGGCCTGGCCTTCTGGTTCCTGCTGCGGCGCCCCGCCCTGCGCGCCCCGCAACCCGGCGATCATGGCCGCCACTATCCGGCCGTAGCCACCCTGGCACTGGCCTTCCTCGGCTATGCCCTGCTGACCCCGTTCCCGGGGACCGTCGATCCGGGGCTGCCCGGCTGGCTGCCAACCTATGGCGACTTCCTCGAGGCGACCGGGCTGCCGGTACAGCTGTTGCGCATGTTCACGGCCCTCCTCGCCGGCATCGCACTGATGAGCCTGACCCGTACCCTGGGCACCCAGCAGGGCGACGACCTGCTGCGCATCCTCGACACCATCAACGGCTTCGTCTATCGCTGCCGCAACAACCCGAGCTGGGACGTGATCAATGCCGAGGGCGCGCTCGAGGAACTCACCGGGTACCCGCGCGGGGATTTTGTCGAGGGCCGCATGACGTTCGGCGATCTGGTCCATCCGGATGATCGCGAACGGGTATGGCGCGAGGTCTCGGAAGGCCTTCAGCGCTCCGGTCAGTTTCAGATCCAGTGGCGCATGATGCGGCAGGATGGGGGGGTATGCTGGGTATTCGAACGCGGGGCCGGCACCTACGACGACCGGGGCCGGCTTCGGTACATCCAGGGCCACGTGATCGATGCCGACGAACTGGTCACCACCAGCGAGAGCCTGCGCGCCAAGACCGACGAACTGGAGGCCTTTCGCTCCACCCTCGATCTGACCCTGGACGCGGTCTTCCTGTTCGACGTCGAGACCCTGCGCTTCATCTACGTGAACCAGGGAGCAGTGGACCAGACCGGCATCCCGCGCGAGGAACTGCTGACCCTGCACCCCTTTGATATCAAGCCGGACTTCCCGGAAGGCCGCTTTCGTCAGCTGATCGAGCCGCTGCGCCGGGGCGTACGCGACCAGCTCCGCTTCGATACCAGCCACCGGCATCGCGACGGCTTCGATGTGCCGGTCGAAATCTCCCTGCAGATGGTGGCGCCCCGCGGCGAGACGGCCCGGTATGTGGCGATCTCGCACGACATCACCCAGCGCAAGCGCAACGAAGAGGCGCTGCTGCAGGCCCTGGCCGAGCTGGAGACCTCGCGCGACGAACAATCCCGCCTGCTGGAACTGACCCAGCGCGAACAGGGGCGCATGGCCGCTCTGCTCTCCGCGATGAGCATCGGCATCCTGTTCGAGGACCGCGACGGCCGCGTGGAATACGTGAACCCGGCCTTCCGCCGGATGTGGGCCATCGACAACCAACTGGAATTGGTGGGACGGGCCTCACGCGAGGTGCTGGAGCACTCCACCCACCGCTTCGCCCGGCCGGACCACGCCTCGCGCCATGTGCTGCACGTGCTGGATACCCACGAGATCAGCGAACGCTTCGAGGTCGACCTGTACGACGGGCGCATCCTCACCCAGGTCTCCTACCCGGTGCACGATACCGACGAGCGCACGATCGGCCGCCTGTGGCTGTACGAGGACGTGACCCACGAGCGCCAGACCGCCCAGCAGCTGGTCTATCTGGCCGAGCATGATGCCCTGACCGGGCTCTACAACCGCCATCACTTCCAGAAGCACCTGGAACACATGATCCACAGCGAACGCCGCCGCAGCGGCCGCTTTGCCCTGCTGTATTTCGATCTCGACGAATTCAAGACCATCAATGACACCTTCGGCCACCGCGCCGGAGACACCGTGCTGGTACGCGCCGCCGGCGAGATCGCGGCACTGGTGCGCAGCCAGGACATCTTCGCCCGCCTGGGCGGCGACGAGTTCGCGATCCTGGTCGACCGCGAATCGGATCAGGAACCGATCGAGCTGGCCGAACGCGTCGGCCGCGCGATCGCCTCGATCCCGTTCCGCTTCCGCGGCCAGAACTACCGGCTCACCGCCAGCATCGGCATCGCCCATTACCCCGAGCACGGTGACAACGTCGAAGATCTGGTGGCCCACGCGGACACCGCGATGTACCAGGCCAAGGACCTGGGCAAGAACACCTGGGCGGTATTCGACCGCAGCCGCAACACCGCCGAGCACATGCTGGAGCGGATGTCCTGGAGCCAGCGCATCGCTACGGCCCTGGAGCTGGGCCACCTGGAGCTGCACTACCAGGGGATCTACGCCATCAATGACGGCCACCTGCACCACCTGGAGGCCCTGGTGCGCATGCGCGACCCGACCAAACCCGACGAGATCGCCATGCCCGGCCAGTTCATCCCGATCGCGGAGAAGACCGGCCAGATCCTGGATATCGACCGCTGGGTGATCCGCGAGAGCATCGCCCGCCTGGCCGGCGACCCGACGATCGCCGGCATCGCGATCAACATCTCCGGGCGCAGCTTCGACGAACCCAGCCTTCCGCAGTACATCGCCCAGCAGCTGGAACAGCATGCGGTCGAACCCCGCCGGCTGATCATCGAGCTGACCGAGACCGCCGCGGTGTCCGAGATGCAGGACGCCCAGCGCTTCATCGAGGCGCTGCAGCACACCGGCTGCACCGTCTGCCTGGACGACTTCGGCTCCGGCTTCTCCACCTTCGCCTATCTCAAGTACCTGGGCGTGCAGATCCTCAAGATCGACGGCATGTTCGTGCGCGATCTGCCCAACAACCGCGACAACCAGGCCTTCATCCGCGCGATGGTCGATGTCGCCCGCGGTCTCGACAAACGCACCGTCGCCGAGTGCGTGGAAGACGGCCCGACCCTCACGATGCTGGCCGAACTGGGCGTGGACATGGCGCAGGGCTATCACCTGCACCGGCCATCCCTGGAGATCCCCCGCGAACGGAGCGACACGGAATAGAACCGGCGTTCCTTTCCGGAAAGCGGCTCAGTCCATCACTTCGACACGCTCAACGAGCTCCGCCCCACCCCCCTCGAAACGAAAGCCGACGGCATCCGTCGCGACCCGGAACTCGCCTTCCGCCTGTATCCAGCCCTGTTCCAGGACGCTCGCGTCGACCCGCTCGAACAGCCGCTGCAGCGCCAACGCAGTGGCACCCCGGGCCGCGTATTCCAGGCCGTGGCACTCCCATCCGGCACGGGCCGCATCCGCCAGTCTCCAGCCGGTCTCGACGAACCCGGCAATCCACAGCGCGCGCAGCACCCCGTCACCCCACTGCTGGCGCAACTGCGCCATCCCGGAACGCGTATCCGCGGCGGCCTCCACCGTCGCGACCAGCGATGCGGGCAACAGCTCGCGCCAGTCATCGCTCTCGAAAGCGCCCGGCATCAAATCCTCGTCGATAATCTGAACGAAGTCCGGGACCGGATCGGAACCCGTGCGCTGCGCCAGCTGGATCAATGCCCCGGCCTCGTCGCGATAACCGGACAGGGCAAACCCGCACAAGTGATGATCCACGATGTCGTGCACGAACACCGACGTCGGGATGCGCTCGCCGGCAAAGGGCGTCGCCGCGATCACGTCCGCGCCGCGTCCTGGCAGATCCAGCTTCCAGCCACGCACCCCAAAGCCATCCGCCCAGGATTCGGCGTAGTGCGCCGGGATGGCCACGCCACCCTCGTCCCCATCCTGTATACCCCGTTCGCGCGTCATTGGCTCGTCTCCGTACAAGGTGTCGTTCTTGCACTTTACCGACCGGTCAACTAGTGTGCAAAGACATGGAAGCCATCACACCCAACGACACCCGCGGTGCAAGCCGCGAAGCCCTGCTGCAGGCCGCCCGCGACCTCATTGTCACGCGCAGCTACGCCTCCGTCGGCATTGCCGAGATCTGTGCGCAGGCGGGCGTGCGCAAGGGCAGTCTGTACCACTTCTTCCCCGGGAAGGAGGCGCTCACCCTGGCGATGCTGGACGCGCTCTACGCGGACTTCGAGCGCGACGTGCTGATCCCCGGGCTGTCGGGCGCCAACGGGCTCCGCGCTCGCATCGACGCGTTCGTCCACGCGATCCATGCCTTCGAGGCGCGGATGCAGACGGAATCCGGACAGCTGCCCGGCTGCCCCTTCGGCAACCTGGCGGTGGAGATGGGTACCCACAACCCGGCCCTGCGCCAGGCGATCCGGAAGCACCTGGATGCGGTCACCGCACATTTTCGCGCCGTGCTGGACGCGGCCGTACAGAACGGCGAGCTTCCGCCCGAAACCGACACCGCGGCCGCCGCCGAACAGTGGCTGGCGCTGATGGAAGGGATCCTGGTGATGGCCAAGGCCGATCAGGATCCGACCACGATCCTGCGCCTGGGCCCCGCGCTCGGGGCGCTCCTGCTCAACCCGACCCCGGAGGTCCACCATGAGCGATGAACACTTCCCCCTGCATGACGCCGCCAGCGCCCCCGACGCGAAGCCGGCCTTCGAGCAGGCCGAGCAGACCTTCGGCATGGTCCCCAACCTGATCCGCAAGATGGCCAGCGCGCCAGCCCTGGCGGAGGCCTATCTGTCCCTCAATACCCTGCTGCAGCAGACCTCCATGAGCCCGACCGAGCAGTGCACCCTGCTGCTGACGGTCAGCCGCTATCACGAATGCGACTACTGCATGGCCGCGCACAGCATGACCGGCCGCATGACCGGCGTTCCGGACGGCGTGGTCGATGCGCTGCGCGAGGACCGACCGATCGACGACCCGAAGCTGGAGGCGCTGCGCCAGTTCACCCGCGCCATGATCGAACAGCGTGGCTGGGTCAACGAGGCCACCCAGCAGGCCTTCCTGGACGCCGGCTACACGCACCCGCAGATGCTGGAGGTGATCCTGGCGATCGGCCTGAAGACCCTGTCCAACTACACCAACCACATCGCCGGCACCCCGGTCGACGAGCCCATGGCCGGCGAGCGCTGGACGGCACCGGGCGCATAACCGCGCCGTCCCAATGTCCCCGAAGGAGAAACCAACATGAGCGAAGAAACCGCCGATCTTGTTGTCATCATGATCACCGGGCCGGAGAACAAGCGCCGTCTGCCGTCGGCCTTCTTTCTGGCGGCCACCGCCGCCGCAAGCGAACAGAACGTCATCATGTACTTCACCGGGCCGGCCACGGAACTGCTGAAAACCGGCGTCGCCGAGAACATCCATCCCATGGAGGGCGGCAAGAGCATCGCCGACTTCATGAAGAACGCCATGGACAACGGCGTCCAGATGATGGGCTGCCGGCAATCGCTTGAGCTGAACGGAATGGATGAATCGGATCTGGCCTACCCGGACCTCCCCTTGCTTACGCCCTCGCAGGCCTTGCCTTCGCTGGGGTCGGCCGGCAAAGTCCTGACCTGGTAATCACCCGAGGGGCCGCACCGGTGGCCCCTCTCCGACCGGAGGCGTACAGGGGCGTGCCGGACCATCGCAAGCGCATCCTCCTGCTGTCCGCCTATCGCGCCGACAGCCACGCGGCCTGGGCGGACTGGTTAACCAGCACCTTCGATGCGTTCGACTGGCGGCTACTGGAACTGCCGGGGCGCCACTTCCGTTGGCGCATCCGCGGCAACCCGATCTCCTGGCTGGACGAACTGGCGACCACGGAAGCCGACGCAGTCATCGCCACCTCGATGGTGGATCTCGCCACCCTGCGCGGACTCCATCCGCATCTCGCCGCCCTGCCGACGCTCTACTACGTGCACGAGAACCAGTTTGCCTATCCGCTGGGCCCGCAACAGGTGGATTCGGTGGACCCGCAGATGGTGCAGATCTATGCGGCGCTGGCCGCGGACCGCATCGCCTTCAACTCGGCGTTCAACCGCGACTCGTTCCTGGAAGGGATGGCGACCCTGCTCGGACGCATGCCGGATGCGGTACCTCCCGGGATACGGGACCGACTGACGCAGCGCAGCGCGATCCTCCCGGTGCCGATCCAGCCAACGGCCGTGGCCGGCGGCACTCGCGATCCGGGCCTGATCCTCTGGAATCACCGCTGGGAATACGACAAGGCCCCGGAGGTCTTTGCCGAGGCCATGCTGACGCTGGCCGGGTCGGGCGTGGATTTCCGTCTTGCCCTGCTGGGGCCGCGGCCGGCGAACGCCCCCGAACCCCTGCAAAAGCTGCGCGAGGCCCTGGGGAACCGGATCATCGCCGATGGCAAGCTGCCCCGCAGCGAATACGACGCGTTACTGGGCCGCGCAGGCATCGTCGTCAGTACCGCCCGGCACGAGTTCCAGGGCCTGGCAGTGCTGGAGGCCAGCGCCGCTGGTGCCACACCGCTGGTCCCGGATGCCCTGGCCTACCGCGAACAATACCCCGATGCCTGTCGCTACCCGCAAGGCGATGTCGACACGCTGACGCAGCGCCTGCAGGCATGGCTGCAACAAGGCGCCCCGCCCGCACCCGACGTCCGCGCGTGGACGCCGGGCCGATTGGAGCCGGACTGGAAAGGGATGCTGGACGACCTCGTTATGGGCGAGCGCAAGGGGTCACGGGTCAATCGCGGCTGACGACGACCCGATCCGACATCTCGTCCTCGGCCACGAACACCGGGCGGATCACGTCGCGGTAATTGCGGATGCGCTGCACGTAGTACACCGGCTGATACCCGCGCGCATAGCCGTAACGCAGATCCTTGTAGTAACGCTCCTCGGTCAGTAGCGGCAGGATCTCGCGCATGTCG
Organism: Thioalkalivibrio sp. AKL9; assembly: GCF_000377825.1. NCBI lineage: Bacteria > Pseudomonadati > Pseudomonadota > Gammaproteobacteria > Chromatiales > Ectothiorhodospiraceae > Thioalkalivibrio > Thioalkalivibrio sp. AKL9. Next base: position 155,789 of record NZ_KB905107.1, read on the forward strand.
GCCCAGCGATCCGGGTCCCGTCCCAGCTCGCGCGCCAGGCGGCGCGCATCCAGCAAGTGACCCCGGCCGATGTTGTAGGCCGCCAGCGCCAGGTAGGTACGATCCGGCTCGACGATGTCATCCGGCAGCAACCCGTGCTGACGCTGCAGGTAGCGGGCCCCGCCGTCGATGCTCTCCACCGGGTCCAGGCGATCCACGCCCAGCGACTCGGCGGTGCGACGGGTCAGCATCATCAGCCCGCGCACGCCCGTCGGGCTGCGCGCCTCCGGATCCCAGTGCGACTCCTGATAGGCCAGTGCAGCCAGCAGATCCGCGGGCAGATCCGTGCGCTCGGCCGCCTCCTCGAAGTGGGGATGGTACTGGGGCAGGCGATCCTCTATGCGCCGGTTCAGCGCGCGCAGGTCGACGAAGTCGAACTGGTTGATGTAGGCGTAATAGCGCTCGTCCACGAGGTCGCGCAGCTCGCGGCCACCGGCGCCCTGCATCCAGGTGGCGGCCAGCTCGGCGAGCTCGGCATGCTCCGGATCGACATACCACCCCAGCGCGCGCGGCGCGGACAGATCGAAGGCGATGTCGAGATGCGGGAAGGAGCGGCGGTTGTAACGCACGATGTGCGAATCAGCCACGGTGCAGCCGATCTCCTGCCGGGCGACCTGCGCCATCAGGCGCTCGGTTCCAATCTCGCGCACCTCGAACTCGACCGATTCCGGCAGTGCCTCCTCCAGGGTTTCGACGTAGCTGCTGCCGGCCGAGACGACCAGATCGACGCCCTCCAGCTCGTCCGTCGAACCCGGCAAGCCGGACAAGTCGCGATGGCAGACGACCTGCTCGCTCACCTCCATGTAGTGCGGACCGCGGCGAAAGCGCTCGTCACGCGACGGCAGATGGGTCAGACCCGCTGCCGCCATGTGCGCCGCGCCGGATTCGAGCGCATCGAGGACACCGGAAACCGAGTCGGCCATGACCCATTCCACCTTCCAGCCATGCGCCAGGGCAAAGCCTTCGACCAGGTCGTGCTCGGTGCCGGACGTCTCCAGATGCTGGTCAAAGTACCAGGTGGTGGGTGCGTTGCGGGTCACCACGCGCAGCGTTCCGGTCTCATCCACGGAGGCCAGGCGATCGCCCGCAGCCGCGTTGGAAACCATCGTTCCGGATTGCCCGTTCTCCGAACCACACCCGACCAGTAACGCCAGCAGGGCCGCCGGGATCAATGCCCGGAAGGCTCGCCCACAGCGCGCGGAGCGAGTGACCCGTCCCGTGCGCTTCGATTCTTCGGTCATACCGGTTTCCTTCCCGTCGGCAGCCGGCGTCAAACGCCAACCGATTCCATGACGGATCCATGAATGTCCGATACAGAGACTAGGGTTTTGCGGAATGGTTCTCAAAAATACCCACACTCGCGGGGTTGCAGAATCACCAAGCATCCGTTCACGGATGTTCGGCTCACCCGTGCCGGTGGGCACAAGGGCGACACGCCCTGTACAGTCGAAGTCCGGCCCATCGCCGAGCGAACGACCGCGGCCAGGAACAAGGCCCAAGGCTCCGCCCAACCCAGCGGGCATCCTTGAGGCCCAGGGCGACACCGATCAACAACTCGAGCGCGGGCATGCGCATCGATCGGTGACGCCCAGGGGGAACACCTCGACATCCGCGCGATCCAATCGCCCGTCACTTGCCAGGAGCGCGACAACATGCCCGTGGAATCCCTTCTTCTCCTCCTGCTCATCGGCGGCATTGCCGGCTGGCTCGCAGGCCTGCTGGTACACGGGTCCGGGCAGGGCATCCTGCTGAATATCGTGGTTGGCGTGATCGGCGCCTTCCTCGGCGGCTGGCTGTTCACCCAGCTCGGGGTGCAGGCAGCCGGACTGATCGGCAGCCTTGCCGCCGCCACCGTGGGCGCCGTGCTGCTGCTCGGTCTGCTTGGCTTGATCCGAAAGGCCTGATCCACCCGATCCAAGGAGTTCTCATGATCCAGATCCTCGGCATCATCCTGCTGGTTGGCGGCCTGATCGCCGCCCTGGTCGGTGTTCAGGACGCCTTCGGCATGCGCGAGCGCGCGGCGCGGCTGTTCCTTGGCCGCTTCACCCGGCGCACCCTCGCGCTGCTTATCGGTGGCGGCGTGGCCGCGCTGATCGGCCTGATCCTGATGACCTCGAAAATGTGATGCGGTTGGCGTGATCTTCCCGAGGCGGTAGGGTCCGCCTCGGGGGAGCCTGCGACCGACACCGGACGCGGCATCGCTGCGGCCCCCCTTGGAACAAAAAACGAGGGGAGACCGCATGACTCTGACACCGTCTCGCCGCCTGGCGCTCTCGATCGCCGTTAGCTCCGCCCTGTTTGCCGCCCCCGCAACCCTGATGGCCGCCGGCTTCTACATCCAGACGCAGGGCGCGTCCGGCCTCGGCCGGGCCCATGCGGGGGATGTCGCCGTCGCCTCAAATGCCTCCACCATCTACTTCAACCCGGCCGGCATGACCCGCCTGAAGGGCAACGAACTCCAGGCCGGTGTGCATCTGCTGATGCCCAACTCCGAGGTCAATCAGCGCAGCACCCAGATCCCCGGGCGCGACAGCAGCAACCCCTACGATCCGACCCCGGTGCCCAACCTGTACTGGGCACAGCAGTACTCCGACCGAGTCTGGCTGGGCTTCGGCCTCAGCGCCCCGTTCGGCCTGAAGAATGAGTACAACGACGACTTCTTCGCCCGCTACGACTCACTGGAATCCGACCTGCGCGTGCTCAATCTGCAACCGAGCATCGCGTTCGAGCTGACCGACCGGATCTCCATCGGCGGCGGCCTCGACCTGCAGTACGCCGATGCCACCCTGCGCAGCGCGACACCAGACCCGGCCGGTCTCAATCCGGACACCGACGGGACATTCGAACTCGAGGGCGACAACTGGGATGTCGGCTTCAACATCGGGATGCTGTTCGACCTGAGCGATGCGACCCGCCTGGGCATCCATTACCGTGAAGGCGTCACGCATACCCTCCAGGGCACAGCCACCGCAACGCTATCGACAAACGACCCCCTACGCGCCCAAGTAGGCGACACCATCGTTCAAGGTGGCCAGGCCGACCTGAAGCTGCCCGATATCGCCTCGATTGGCATTCGTCATCGCTTCAATGACCGCTGGACCGGCCTGGCCCAGTACACTTGGTTCAACTGGTCGAACTTCGACGAGATCCGGATCCAGTTGCCCCAGGGCAACGAGCAGGTGCTGGAACAGAACTACCGCAACAGCTACGCCCTGGCGGTGGGGGCCGAATACGCGATGAACTCGCGCTGGACCCTGCGTGGCGGCATCCAGTACGACCAGACCCCGACGCAGACCGACGGGCGCAGCACGCGCACCCCGGATGGCGACCGTACCTGGTTCTCCTTCGGTGCCAGCTACGCCAGCAGCGAGCGCTTCACCTTCGACCTGGGCTACAGCTACATCCACATCGCCAGCGAGGAGCTGGACATCACGCGTAACGGCGTGAGAATGCAGGGGACGACCAAGGGTCACGTGCACGTCCTGTCGGCCGCCATGCGCTACCACTTCTAGCGCCGAATCCGGGGCTGGGCATGCGCCCCGCCCCGTTCATCACCACTCCAGCTCCACTCCGCAGGCCGCCGCCAGGGCGCGTCGGTCGGCGTCGCTCAGGTCGCGCCGTCCGGCGTTGGCCTCGCCCAGGATCGCGTGCATCACCGCCGCCGGGTCGTCCACGTGCTCGATCCCCAGGGCGTGCCCCAGCTCGTGCGCCAGCGTCAGGCGCAGCTCGTCCGCGTCACTGGCCTTGAACACGGTGATGGAGCGCCGCGCGCCCTGCTGCTCGTAGACCGCCATGTCGAAGGCACCGGTCGCGCCGATCTCGCGGTTCAGTTCCGCGACCCGTTCGTTGAACCCATCGATCTCGCCCTCGAGGTCGCGGATCTCGCGGTTGAGCTCGTCGCGCCGACGCTCCAGCGTGCGGCGGCCCTGCTCCAGGTCGTCCCGCGCCGCATCCAGCGTCCGGCGCTGCCGTTCCAGCCGCTCGCGGTTCCCCGCGCTGTGCGCCATGCGTCCGGCATTCCAGGCGGCCACCGCCTCTTCGTACTCGCGCTGGCGCGCCTGAAGGTCCTCCAGGCGCCCCTGGTAGCCCGCGGCATCCGCTGCGAGCGCCGAGTGCCGGTGATCCAGACGCTCCTCGCGCTCGGCGATCCCCCGCTTGAGCCGGTCCAGCTCCGCGCGCGCCCGGTCGCGACTCTCGGCACCCGCCTGCCGCTCGTCGAACACCAGCCGCACCGGCATGCCCTCCCCCTCGCGCTGACGGAAAAGTGTTTCCGGCGTCGGCCCGTCCCACATGCTCACGGCCGCATCCAGGGCCGCCTGCACCGCGTCACGCTCCAACCGGAAGCGCCGGTCCACGGCCTCCAGATGCAGGGTGATGGGCACCTCGCAGCGCGGCGCGGCCAAGTGCGCATGCCCCGCGGAGCCGCCCGACAAGTGCCCCTCCTGCCACAGGACACCGCCCAGCGCGAGCGCCCCAACACCGCCGACCAGCCATAACGGTATTGCCATTACAGTTCCTCCTTCGCACACACCCAAGGTACCAGCCAACGGGCGCCGCCACCCGCGTTTGCCCCGTCATGACGCGCCAGGCACCATTGAACCCATTCGATACCCCCGATTCAGGAGACTGCCATGCTGCGCACCCTTCTTGCCGCCCTGCCGCTCGTTGCCCTGCCGCTCGTCGTCCAGGCCGAGACCCCGAACATCCAGCCCGGTCTCTGGGAAAACCAGACCACCATGATCATGGAAGGCATGGGCGGCATGCCGGACCAGACCGAGACCAGCACCGAGTGCGTCACCCAGGAAGACATCGACCGCGGCGAGAACATCATCGAGGCGCCGGAAGGCTGCACCCTGGACCACGTCGACATGAGCGCCGACCGCATGGACTACACCATGAGCTGCCCCGGCCCGCAGGGCGGACGCATGCAGATGGACGGCAGCATGCGCTTCATGGGTGACCGCGCCGAGGGCGAAATGACCAGCGAGATGGACACCCCCATGGGCCCGATGAACGTGCGCATGGAAATGCGCGGCCAGCGCATCGGCGACTGCTGACCCCCCGTATTCACCACGGAAGTCACAGAGGGCCGGAAAAGAAGAACGATCTGGAACGAGGCACAAGTACGGGGCGCGACTTGCGTCGCTTCAGCCCCCGGACTTTTCTTCGTGCCTTCGTGGTCGTCAAGCCCTGCGCCAGAGGAGGATCTGATTGTTGGCCGGCAGGTCGATGACCGCCGCGGGCTCGAGGCCGGCGGCCGTGGCGAGGGCATCCAGGTCGGCGCGGTCGCGCACGCCCATGCCCGGATCTTGCGCCCGCAGCATCTGGTCGAACCGGGCGTTGGACTCGGCGGTATGCGAACCGTCGTGGGCAAACGGGCCGTACAGCGCGAACAGCCCACCCGGCGCCAGCACCCGGGCCACGCCGGCAAACAGCGCCTCCACCGCCGGCCAGTGCATGATATGCACGGTATTCGCGCTGTAGACATACTCGAACGGCCCCTTCGGCCAGGCATCCCGTAGCACGTCCAGTTTCAGCGGGGGCCGCAGATTGGGCAGGGCCGCGTCGCGTCGCCAGGCCTCCACGCCCGGCAGGTTCTCTGCCACGTCACTGGGATACCAGTCGAGATGCGGCAAAGCCGCGGCGAAATGCGCCGCGTGCTGCCCGGTGCCGGCGCCGATCTCCAGCACCCGTCCATGCGCAAGGAACTGCTCGCGCAGCTGGGCCAGGATCGGCGCGCGGTTTTGATCCGCGGCCGGGGCATAGGGCTTGTCGGAGGTCATCGCAGCGATCCGTTCACGGGGGACAAGGCGGTATTCTGGACGCCCCGCAACCGCACTGCCATGATCGGGATACACCCTATTTCCAGGCTGCCCTGATGACACCCCGCTTCCGGTTGTTCCTGCCCGCCCTGCTCGTCCTGTTGCTGGTCATCGGCGGCGAGGCGCTGGCCCGCGACATGGCGACCGACCCGGAGCGCCTGCTGCCGGTTGAACTGGCCACCGTCGGGGTGGATGCCGGCTCCGGCACGCCCATCGCGCTGTTGCGACACCCGGCGTCCGGCGAGGTGGTCCCCATCGTGATCGGGACCGACCAGGCCCGCGCGATCCTGCTGGCCATGCACGACATAACACTGTCGCGCCCGCAGACCCACGACCTGATGATCGACCTGCTGGAGCAGATGGATGCGCGCCTGGAACGGGTGATCATTGACGGCCTGGAGAACGGTACCTATCTCGGCTGGCTGGAGGTACGGATCGCCGGCGAGGCCGAACCCCGGTTGATCGACACCCGCCCCAGCGACGGGCTCGCCCTGGCGGTACGCAGCGGGGCCGCCATCCATGTCGCGCCGGAAATCCTGGAGGCCGATGTCGCCTTCGACTACACCCCGCCGGGCGAGGACGAGGTCGTCACCGCCCTCGGCATCACCGTTGTGGAGGCCCGCAACGACCTGCGCGAAGCCCTGCAACTGCCGGACGAATCCGGCGTGCTGGTCAGCCGTGCCGCGGGCCGCGCCGCCGCCGCGGGCCTGACCCACGGCGCCCTGATTCTGAAAGTGAACGGGCGCACGCCCACCACCCCGATGGACTTCCTCGAGGCGATCTCCGCCACACCGGAGGGCGAGCCCGCCGAAATCCGCTACTGGCTGGATGGCGAGACCCGCAGTATCACGCTGCCCACGGACGTCCCCGAGATCGAGGAGTCCGACGACGCCCTGACCGTCTGAGCAGAGCCGGAACGGACGCGGGTCAGTCCCGCGGCGGAAGCCGCGGGCGCAGCCAGTCGAGCGTGGCGGTGGTTGCAAGATCGTGCTCGCCGGCGGTCGCGCCGGGCGCCAGGTCCTCAAGTACCTGACCGGCCAGCTGCTTGCCCAGCTCCACCCCCCACTGATCGAAGGCGTTGATCCCCCACAGCGTGGCCAGCACGTAGATCTTGTGCTCGAACAGCGCGATCAACGCGCCCAGCGTGGCCGGATCCAGGCGTTCCAGCAGAATCAGCGTGCTCGGCCGATTGCCGGGGAAGGTCCGGTGCGGCGCCAGCGCATCAATCGCCTCCGGCGACTGCCCGGCCGCCGCCATCTCGGCGCGCACCGCGGCCTCGTCCTTGCCCATCGCCAGCGCCTCGGCCTGCGCCACCAGGTTGGCCAACAGCAACGGGTGCTGCGCCGGCAGGTCGTGCTCGGGGCGGGCCACGCCGATGAACTCGGCCGGGATGAAGCGCGTGCCCTGGTGGAGCAACTGGAAGAAGGCGTGCTGACCATCGGTGCCCACCGCACCCCAGACCACCGCGCCGGTTGCGTCCGTCACGACCTGCCCGTCCAGCCCCACGCGCTTGCCCAGGCTCTCCATCTCCGCCTGCTGCAGGTACGGCGGCAGCAGCGACAGGCGTTCGTCGTAGGGCAGTACCGCGCGCGACTGCGCCCCCAGCAGGTTCTGGTTCCACAAATCCACCAACGCCATGCGCACTGCGGCATTGCTGGAGACCGGCGTCTGGAGCACGTGCTCGTCCATGGCATGGGCCCCGCCGAGAAACGCACGGAAGCCGTCCATGCCGAGGAGCAGCGCCACCGGCAACCCGATGGTGGACCACACGGAATAGCGCCCGCCGACCCAGTCCCAGAAGCCGAACATGTTGTCCGGGTCGATGCCGAACTCCGTTACCCGGTCGCGTGCGGTGGAGACCGCCACGAAGTGGCGCGCGACGGCCGTGTCGTCCGGCGCATGCCGCAGCAGCCAGGCGCGGGCCGCACGGGCGTTGGTCAGGGTCTCCTGGGTGCCGAAGGTCTTCGATGCGACGATGAACAGCGTGGTTTCCGGATCGGCCTCGCGCAGCACGGCGGAGAGCGCCGCGCCATCCACGTTGGAGACAAACTGCACGGTCAGCGGCACGCCGTCGGCCGTCGCCTGTGCATGCGGCGCAAGTGCCCGGCAGACCATGCATGGCCCGAGGTCGGAGCCGCCAATGCCGATGTTCACCACGCGACGGATCGGACGCCCGCTGTAGCCACGATGGACCCCGTCGTGGATCCGCCGCACGAACGTCTCGACCCGGTCGAGCTGCGCATGCACCTGCGGAACCACGTCCGCGCCATCCACTTCACAGTGGGCTTCGCGCGGCAGGCGCAGGGCCGTGTGCAGGGCCGCCCGCCCCTCGGTGGTATTGACCCGCTCGCCGGCAAACAACGCGCGCAGCGCCTCCGATACCTCACAGGCCGCAGCGCGCTCGTACAGGGCATCCCAGGCCGCACCGTCCAGGCGCTGGCGCGTCCAGTCCAGGCGCAACCCGGCGATCTCCTGCACGTCGCGTTGCACGCGATCCGGATCGCGCGCGAACAGCTCGCGCAGGGGCTCGTCCGCCAACCGTCGGGCCTCGACCCGCAAGGCACTCTCCATCACCGCAACCACTCCTGCCGTCATCCTGTTTCCTCGATTGTCCCAAGCCCAGAGTGCCGCCCCGGCCCCTGCGTTACAATTAACAGAAAGTCATCCGGCGCCGCCGGTTCCGCACTTGGGGATTTTTTGCATGCGCATCCTGTTCGCCAGCAGCGAGGCCTACGGTCTGGTCAAGACCGGGGGACTCGCCGATGTCAGCGCCAGCCTGCCCGCCGCCCTGCGCCGGCGGCGCCAGGATGCCCGCCTGGTGCTACCCGGCTACCCCGAGGCCTGTCGCAACCTGGTGGATGCCACCCCGCGCCCGGGTCCGGACGGCGCCCCCTGGCAGATCATCGAGGGCCGGCTGCCCGGGACCCGGCTCCCGGTCTACCTGATCGACTGGCCAGAATACTTCCAGCGCGCCGGCAACCCCTACAGCGCCAGCAACGGCATGGACTGGCCGGACAACGCCCAGCGCTTTGCCGGTTTCGCCCGCGCCATCGTGGCGCTGGCGCGGGACGAGGCCGGGCTGGACTGGGCGCCGGAACTGATTCACCTGAACGACTGGCAGACCGGTCTCGTGCCTCTGCTGCTGGACCCGGAGCGCACCGGCGTCGAACGCCCGCGGACGGTGTTCACCATCCACAATCTGGCCTACCAGGGCCTGTTCCCGGCGAGCACCGTGCAGGATCTGAACCTGCCCGCGGACCTGTGGCACCCGGAGGCCCTCGAGTTTCACGACCAGCTTTCGTTCATGAAGGCGGCCCTGATCTTCGCCGACGCGATCACCACCGTCTCGCCCACCTACGCCCGCGAGATCCAGGAACCGGTCCACGGCATGGGGCTGGACGGCGTATTGCGCGCCCGCAGCGCCGACCTGCACGGCATCCTCAACGGGGTCGACTACAGCGACTGGGATCCGGCGCGCGACCGCCACATCGCCGCGCGCTACAGCGCCGAGGACCTCGCGGGCAAGGCCGCCAACAAGGCTGCTCTGCAGACCCGCATGGGCCTGGAGGCCAACCCGGACATCCCGCTGCTGGGCCATGTCGGCCGCATGGTCGACCAAAAGGGTGTCGATCTGCTGCATGCGGCCTGCATGCCACTGCTGGAGGCCGGGCGCATCCAGCTGGCGCTGGTCGGCTCCGGCCAGAAGGACCTGGAACACGCCACCGGCGCCCTCGCCCGCGCTTACCCCGGCCAGGTCGGCGTGCACATCGGCTACGACGAACCACTGGCCCACCAGATCGAGGCCGGATCCGACCTGTTCCTGATGCCGTCGCGCTTCGAGCCCTGCGGGCTCAACCAGCTCTACAGCCTGCGCTACGGCACCCCGCCGGTGGTCCACGCCACCGGCGGTCTGGCCGACACCGTGGTGGATGCCACGCCGGAGAACCTGGAGGCGGGCACCGCCACCGGTTTCAGCTTCACCCCGGACAGCGTCGCCGCCCTCGGCGCCGCCCTGGAGCGCGCCCTGGCGCTGTATACCGCCCGCGGCGACGGCCACTGGGAACAGCTGATGCACAACGGCATGGCACGCGACTTCGGCTGGACCGCCAGCGCCGATGCCTATCTCGCCCTGTACCGCGAACAGCTTCCGCGCCGCAGCCGGCGTGCGAAGGCGGCATCTGCGCTATAATCGCGTCCTTTTCGCGACCTCCCGAACCCCAACCGGCAAGCCCAGGCAGCGGCGATCGTCGTCCTGCGCGCACAGGCCCGATATGACTCGAAGCGATCAACACGACCGATTCCTCCCCAAGGACAAGGAACTGCGCGCCCGCGTGCGCCTGTTCGGGGAACTCCTGGGCAACGTGATTCACGACCTGGAAGGCCAGGCCGTGTTCGACGCGGTGGAGAAGCTGCGCCGCGGCTTCGTCAGCCTGCGCAAGGACGAGGATCCGGACCTGCGCCGCCAGCTGATGGCCGACATCACGCACTTCGACGCCTCGCTGACCGAGCGCGTGATCCGGGCCTTCAGCATCTACTTCAGCCTGGTCAACATCGCCGAGGAAGACCTGTTCTACCGCTGGCGCCGAGCCCAGGTCTCCAGCGGCGAGCCGCTATGGACCGGCTCCTTCGACCAGACCCTGCGCGAGCTGCATGGCGAAGGCGTCACCGCCGAGGAGCTGGAACGCCTGCTCAACGAGCTGCACTACCAGCCGGTGTTCACCGCCCACCCCACCGAGGCCCGCCGCCGGACCACGATGGAGAACCAGCGCCGCGTGTTCGAGACCGCCGACCGGCTGAACCAGCCGGGGCTGGGCGAGGAGGAACGCCGCCTGATCACCGAGGAACTGGAGACCCAGATCCAGATCCTCTGGCGCACCAACGAGGTGCGGGTGAAAAAGCCGCAGGTTCAGGACGAGATCAAGTACGGCCTGTTCTATTTCGAGGAGAGCCTGTTCGAGGCCATCCCGCAGTCCTACCGCTTCCTCGAGAAGGCCATCCGCCGGATCTACGGCGTCAACCCGGACGGCAGCCTGCCGGTACGCATCCCGGCCTTCCTGCACTTTGGCTCCTGGATCGGCGGCGACCGCGACGGCAACCCGAACGTGACTCCCGAGGTCACCGAGCTGTCCTGCCGCCTGGCAATGGAACAGGTCCTGCGCGAGTACCTCAAGCGGGTCAACCACCTGCGCAACGTGCTGACTCACTCGTCCTTCATGTGCCAGCCGTCGCAGGCATTCCTCGACAGCCTGGACGCCGACTCCAATATCGCCAACGCGGTGTTCCAGGGCGCCTCCGACCGCTTCGAGAGCGAGCCCTACCGGCGCAAGCTCTACATCATGCGCTACCGTCTGCGCGAGACCCTGGACACCGTGGTGCGCCGGGTCCGCGGCGAGGCCGCCGTGCTGCCGACCAACAGCGCCTATGCCGACGCCCAGGCCTTCCTGAACGATCTCAAGCTGATCCGCGACTCGCTGGTCAGCCATGGTGATCGCAACATCGCCAGCGGCGCGCTGACCGACCTGATCCGCCTGGTCGAGACCTTCGGCTTTCACCTTCACCACCTGGACGTGCGCCAGGAGTCCACCGTCCACTCCGACGCGATCGCGGAACTGCTGCGCCAGTTGGCACCGGACACCGACTACGCCGCGCTGGACGAGACCGGCCGCCAGCAGGCGCTGAGCGAACTGATCGCCTTGGAGAACCTGCCCGAGGTGGACCGCAAGGCCCTGGGCGAGAGCACCCGCGAGACCCTGCGCGTGTTCGAGGTGATCCAGAGCATGCGCCGCGAGGTCGGTCCGGACGGCATCGGCACCTACGTGATCTCCATGACCCACGCCGCCTCGCATGTGCTGGAGGTCCTGCTGCTGGGCCGTCTGGCAGGTCTCGCGGGCAACGACGAAGAAGGCAACCCGTTCTGCCATCTGCGCATCTCGCCGCTGTTCGAGACCATCGAGGACCTGCTGCATGTCGAGGACGTCCTCGAGGGCCTGCTGTCCAACCCGGTGTATGCACGACTGCTGGCCGCCTCCGGGAACATCCAGGACGTCATGCTCGGCTACTCCGATTCCTGCAAGGACGGCGGCATCCTCGCCTCCAGCTGGAACCTCTACGAGGCACAAAAGAAGATCGTCGGCATTACCGATCGCTTCGGTGTGCGCTGCCAGCTGTTCCACGGCCGCGGCGGCACCGTCGGGCGCGGCGGCGGCCCGACCCACGAGTCCATCCTCGCCCAGCCCCCGGCCACGGTGCAGGGCCGGATCAAGTTCACCGAACAGGGCGAGGTCCTGTCGTACAAGTACTCCAACGTGGAGACCGCGGTGTACGAACTGGGCATGGGTGCGACCGGCGTCATGCTGGCCTCGCGCAGCCTGATCCGGCCGCCGCGCAAGGACCGCGACGACTACCGCGCCACCATGCACGAGCTCGCGCAGGCTGGCGAGGATGCCTACCGCGAACTTATCGACCGCACCGAACGCGTGCTCGATTACTTCTACGAGATCACCCCGGTACAGGAGATCGGCTTCCTGAATATCGGCTCGCGGCCATCGCACCGGCGCAAGACCGACCGCTCCAAGAGCTCGATCCGCGCGATCCCCTGGGTCTTCGGCTGGGCCCAGGCGCGCCACACCCTGCCCGCCTGGTACGGCATCGGCACCGCGCTGGCACAGTGGCGCGGCGACGACCCCGAACGCCTGGCCCAGTTGCAGCGCATGTACCAGGAGTGGCCGTTCTTCCGCTCGTTGCTGTCCAACTGCCAGATGGCCCTGACCAAGGCCGACATGCGCACCGCCGCGGAGTACGCCCGCCTGTGCAGCGACCCGGAACTGGCCGAGCGTATCTACGTCCTGGTGCGCGAGGAACACAGCCGCACCGTCACCGAGGTGCTGCGCGTGGCACAACTGGACCGACTGATGGACGAAACGCCCCTGCTGGCGCGTTCGCTGCAACGGCGCAACCCGTACCTGGACCCGCTCAACAGCATCCAGATTCACCTGCTGCGCGAGTCTCGCCAGTTCGACGCCGAGGCCGACGACGACACCGACGAAAACCCGTGGCTGTCGCCCCTGCTGCGCTCGATCAACGCGATCGCCGCAGGCATGCGCAACACCGGCTAAAGCCAACGGGCTCGCGGGCCTCCCACGACGGGGGTCCGCGATCGTCATCCTGCCGGTACAACGGGGCGTCTACGCGGACGTGCAAATTCATCAGCGTCTCCCTAGAATCACGCCATGCGCCTGCTGCTACTGATCGTCGCCATCGTCGCCGTGTTCCTTGCGGTGCGCACCCTCGTGCGCTCCACCAGCAACCGCAAGCAGGTCCGCCAGGATGAACGGCCCGAACGCCTGAAAGAGGGCGGCGCGGTGATCCGCTGCGCCTTCTGCGGCGTGCACGTGCCGGAGGCCGAGGCCTACCGCGACGGCGACCGCCTCTACTGCTCACCGCAGCACGCCGAGGTCGACCGCAACCGCTCGGACGCCGACTCCCGCACCGAAGACGACTGACCCTCGTCCATGGATAACCAGTCCGGGGGGAACACGCCGATCGACGCCGACACCCGGCGTTCCGCCTGGCTTTTCGCGCTCTACCGGGTCTTTGTCGCGGCGGTCCTGCTACTGCTCGGGCTGTTCCCGGATACCCCGCTGGGGCTGCATCTCGTCACCCCCCAGTTCTACGCGGTCATCGCCACCGCCTATCTCGCCTTTGCGCTCGTCGCCGCCGCCTTCGCCTGGCGCTGCACCCACAATCCGGACACCACCAGCCTCACCCGTATCGCGTTGATCGGCGGCGCCGGCGACGGTATCGGCCTGATCGCGTTGCTGATCGTCTCCGGAGGGGTTGGCACCGGCATTGGCCTGCTGCTGGTCCCGGCCCTGGTGGCGGCCGTGCTGCTCTCCAGCGCACGCTTCGCCCTGACCCTGGCCGCGATCGCCACCCTGGCCCTGTTGCTGGCCGAGGGCGTGAGCGCACTATTCCTGCACCCCGCCGATACCGCCATCACCCAGGCGGGGCTGCTGGGCGCCACCCTGTTTGCGGCCGGCCTGCTGGCCCGCCAGTTCGCCCGCCGGGCCGGCGAGACCCGCGCCCAGGTGGAACGCCAGGAGGCGGACCTGGCCAACCTGGCCGAACTGAACGCGCAGATCATCGCGCGCATGAGCGCCGGTGTCATCGCGGTCGACCCGGACGGGTACATCCGCTCCATCAACGAGGCCGCGCGCCGTCTGCTCCCCCCGCGGCCGGGACGCCACCTGTCGTCCCTGTCGCCCTCGGTGGCACGCGTGATCCGCGACTGGCAGCGCAACGGCATGCCCACGACCAGCCAGCAGCTGCCGGGCGACCGCGACCAGCCGGCCCTGCGGATCCGTCTGGCCCCGCTGGGTGACCGCGGCGACCAGGGCAGTCTGCTGATCCTGGAGGACGCCGCCGAACTCCAGCGTCAGGCCCAGGCCGGCAAGCTGCAGGCCCTCGGCCGCCTGACCGCCAGCATTGCCCACGAGATCCGTAATCCACTGGGCGCCATCAGCCACAGTGCCCAGCTGCTGGGCGAATCGCCGGATCTCAAGCCCCACGACCAGCGCCTGCTCGACATCATCAACAACCAGAGCAAGCGGGTGAACGAACTGATCTCCAATGTCCTCAGCCTGTCGCGCCGCGAGACCGGCGAGCGCGAGAGGCTGAACCTGCAGGAGTCCCTGGACCGCTTCGCCGAGGAGTTCTGCGGCGCGCTGCAACTCCCCCGGGAGACCCTGCACGCCCGGGTGGAACCGGGAGATTCCGAGATCCAGTTCGACCGCTCCCAGCTCAACCAGATCCTGTGGAACCTGTGCACCAACGCACGCATCCACGGCGGCCACGACACGCCGGACAGTCCGCCCATCGTGCTGCGCGGCGGTGCCGGCCAGGTCGCACGTGTCGTCAGCCTGGACGTGATCGACGCCGGACCCGGGATCTCCACCGAGCAGGAAAAGGACCTGTTCGAGCCGTTCGTCTCCGGGCGCACGGGGGGCACCGGTCTCGGCCTGTACATCTCGCGCATGCTGTGCGAAAACAACGGGGCCTCGCTGGAGTACGTCCGGACACCCACCGGCGGCTGTTTCCGGATCCTGTTCGCTCCCCTGGAAGCCAATTCGCCAAAGGAACAAGGCGCATGAGTATCCGCCACGTGCTGGTCGTGGACGACGAGCCCGATATCTGCGAACTGCTCGAGATCACCCTGGCCCGCATGGGGCTGGAGGCCACCACGGCGACCCGGCTGGAGCCGGCGCGGGCCCTGATCGCCGAGCGTGACTTCGACCTGTGCCTGACCGACATGCGTCTGCCCGACGGCGACGGGCTGGATCTCGTCCGCCATATCCAGTGTGAGCGTCCGGAACTCCCGGTGGCCGTGATCACGGCCCACGGCAGCGTGGATACGGCGGTGCAGGCCCTGAAGCTGGGGGCCTTCGACTTCGTCAGCAAACCGGTCGATCTCAAGCAGCTGCGCGAACTGATCGACGCGGCCCTGCGCCTGGAGACTGGAAGCCCGGGCCGGGACGCGTCCGATGACGACGCGGCCCCGGCCACCCCCGACGACAGCCCCCTGCTGGGCCAGTCCGAACCCATGCAGCGGCTGCGCGCCACCATTCACAAACTGGCGCGCAGCCAGGCACCGGTGTTCATCTCCGGCGAGTCCGGTTCCGGCAAAGAGCTGGTCGCCCGCGAGATCCATCGCCTCGGCCCGCGCGCCGAGCGAGCGTTCGTGCCGGTCAACTGCGGCGCCATCCCCGGCGAGCTGATGGAAAGCGAATTCTTCGGGCACCGCAAGGGCGCCTTCACCGGCGCCACCCAGGACCACACCGGTCTGTTCCAGTCCGCCGATGGCGGCACGCTGTTCCTCGACGAGGTCGCCGACCTGCCGCTGCCGATGCAGGTTAAGCTGCTGCGCGCCATCCAGGAACGCGCCATCAAGCCGGTCGGCGGCACCCGCGAGATCCCGGTGGACGTGCGCATCCTCAGCGCCACTCACCACGACCTGGAGAAGGCCGTGCGCGAGGGTCGCTTCCGCCAGGACCTCTACTACCGCCTGAACGTGATCGAACTGAAGGTGCCGCCGCTGCGCAGCCGCCGCGGCGATATCGCGCGCCTGGCCACGCGCATCCTGAGACGCATCAGCGAGCAGTGGCAAACCGGCGACCTGGAGCTGGCGCCCGATGCCCTCGCGGCCCTGGAGGGACACAGCTTCCCCGGCAACGTCCGCGAACTGGAGAACGTCCTGGAACGCGCCGCCACGCTGTGCGAGGGACCCCTGATCCACGCCGACAACGTCGACCTCCCGGCCAACGGTCTCGGCACCGAACCCGCCACCGACGCCGGCTCCGACAGCCCCGCGGCCACCACCCGGGACGAGAAGGACCGGGCGCTGGACGACCAGCTCGCCGCGCAGGAACGCCAGGCCATTGCCACCGCCCTGCAACAGACTGGCGGCAACCGCACGGCCGCCGCACGCCTGCTCGGCCTCAGCTTTCGCCAGTTGCGCTACCGCCTGAAGAAACTCGGGATCGAGTAACCGGCCTCCGGTCGGCCCGAAGCTACAGCAGATCCACCCATTCGGTCAGGGCAAACCAGATCACGTAGCCGCCGTACAGTAGCAGGAAGATGACACTGAGCACCGTGATCGGGCGAAACCCCTTGACGTCCACCTGATAGGACACATCCTCCCCCCGCGCACGGCGGCGGCGTACATCCATCCAGCGCGACACCCGCCACCAGACGAACAGCAGGATCAGGATCACGGTCAGAAACTTCAGCATCGGGGTTCGCTTCCTCGCACGGGACTCACAACAGAGCTGAACGCGACACTACCGGAGAACGTCCGCCGCCGCATCGTCCCCACCACCCGGCGCCACAAGTGCTGCCTGGCGCCCATCACCCCGGCGTCATCCCGGCCACAGCGCGGCGAAGAGCCGGGATCTCCGCGGCCATGGCCACCCCGACGCCCGAGATCCCGGATAACCGCTCCGCGGTTTCCGGGATGACGACAGAGGGAAGAACGCCCGGCGTCCCGTATTGCCCTGACCCCTGTGGGAGCCTGCTTGCAGGCGAAGCCCCCGCCAAACTTGATCCGCCTACCCACGCCGCTTCGCATGCCGCGTGGCCGGCGCATTCCACGGATCCTCCGGCCACGGGTGTTTCGGGTAACGCCCCTTCAGCTCGCGCCGCACCTCCGGGTAGCCGTTCTCCCAGAAACTCTTCAGATCCTGGGTGACCTGCACCGGGCGCCGCGCCGGCGACAGCAGGTGCAGCACCAGCGCCACACGGCCTCCGGCCACAGCGGGCGTTTCCGCCAGGCCGAAGAGCTCCTGCAGCTTCACCGCCAGCACCGGCGGATCCTGCGTGTAGTCCACCCGGTGGGCGGAACCGGAGGGCACCGCGATACGGGCCGGCGCCTCGCGCTCCAGTTGCTGCTGATGCCCCCAGTCCAGCCGCGCGCGCAGGATCGCCACCAGGTCCAGCCGGTCCAGATCGCGCAGCCGCGTCATCCCGGCCAGGTACGGCCCCAGCCAGTCCTCGAGACCGGCCAGTAACGCGGCGTCATCCATGTCGGGAAAGCCCGCCTCCGGCATCGCCTGATGCAGCAGCTGGATGCGTGCGCGCAGCTGGGTCGCCGCGTCATCCCACGGCAGCAGCGCCAGCCCTTCGCGGCGCATCCGTTCGCACCAGCGCGGGATCGTGGACGCGGGGTCGTCCAGCGCGACCATCTGCCGCTCGACCACCAACGTGCCAATGCGGCGGATGCGCGCGTTCTCCAGCCGCGCCCCGTCGTCCACCCAATCGCAACGCGTCTCGCGGTGGAAAAGTTCCGGGGCCTCGCGCTCCAGCGCGGCGAGGTCCAGCGCCACCGCGCAGCGGATACGTGCCTCGCGTTCGGCGTCGGTGCAGTCCACTGCCACCAGGTACTCGGCATGCGCCAGGCGCTCGCGCTCCGGCAGCAACGCCCCGCGGCCATTGCCCATCACGAAGCGCCCGGCCTGCCCGCCGCGTGGCCGCGCGATGCGTTCGGGCCAGGCCAGCGCGGCCAGCACCCCCAGCGCCACACCCTCGTCCAGTACGGATTCTGCTGCGCCGGCGCTGTCGTCCAGCCGCGCCAGGGCCTGCTCAAGCCGCCGCAGCCCGGACTTCCAGGCACGGCCACCCGCACGCCGTGCCTGCACCAGGCGCTCCCCCAGTTCCAGCGCTGCACCCGGCCCGGCCATCCCCGGCTCCTCGACCACCACCGCCAGCTCGCAGGCCAGGCGCGTAAGTCCCCGCTCGCGCGCCCGCAGCAGCATGTGCGCCAGGCGCGGTTGCGTCGGCAACCGCAGCAGGGCGCGGCCGTGAGCGGTGATCCGCCCTTCGGCGTCCACCGCGCCCAGCTCCGCGAGGATCGCCTGCGCGGCGGCCATGCCGTGCGCCGGCGGCGGCTCCAGCCAGTCGAGCTCGGCCACCGCCTCGCCCCAGCCCGCCAACTCCAGGGCCAGCGGCAGCAGATCGACCTGTTGCAGTCCGGGTGTCGCGTAGTCCGGGCGCTGCACCTCCTCGGCGCGCGCCCACAGCCGGATCGCGACGCCGGGTTCGATGCGCCCGGCACGGCCGGCGCGCTGTTCCGCCGCAGCCTTCGAGGCGGCGACCGTCACCAGTCGCGACAGCCCGGTCGCGGCATCAAAGCGCGGCTCGCGCGACAGCCCCGCGTCGACCACCACGCGCACACCCTCGATGGTCAGGCTGGTCTCGGCAATGTCGGTGGCCAGCACCACCTTGCGCTCGCCCTGCGGGGCCGGGCGCACCGCGCGGTTCTGCTCCTCCGCCGACAGCCGCCCGAACAACGGTGCCACCCGCGCGGGGCCGACCGGCGTCTCCAGGGTCTCCCCCAGGCGCGCAGCGACCTCGCGGATCTCGCGCTCGCCGGGCAGAAAAACCAGGGCGGAACCTGGCTCGGCCTCCAGTGCCTCACGCACCGCCTGCGCCACGGCGTCGGCCAGCGGGGCGTCCTTCTTCGGCGGCGCGTAGCGCACCTCCACGGGGAACTGTCGTCCGCGAGCCCGCAATACGGGCACGGGGTCCGCCTCCGGCCCCGCAAGCAGTCGCGCCACGGCCTCGTCGTCGAGGGTGGCGGACATCACCACGATCCGCAGCTCCGGGCGCAGTAACCGGCGCACCTGCAGCGCGAAGGCCAGCGCCAGTTCGGCCTCGGGCCGGCGCAGGTGGAATTCGTCGAACACGACCGCGCCGACATCCTCCAGCAGCGGGTCGGCCTGGATGCGGCGCAGGAACAGGCCATCGGTGACCAGCTCGACGCGGGTCTGCGCCGAGACCTTCTGTTCGTCGCGCACGCGGTAACCCACCGTCTGCCCGACCGGCTCGCCGCGCTGCGCGGCCATGAACGTGGCCGCCATGCGCGCGGCCAGGCGGCGTGGCTGAAGCACGATGACCCGCCCCCCGGATACGGAATCCGCCAGGTGCAGCGGCACCCGCGTGGTCTTGCCCGCCCCCGGCTCGGCGACCAGCACGGCCGCACCGCACGTGGCGAGCGCGGCATCCAGCGGACTCAGCAGGTCATCCAGCGCCTCGGGCGAGGCATTCGGGGTTTCGACCATCGGCAGGTCAGTTTTCGACGACGCGGGTACCGGCCTGCACGCGGTCGCCCGGGCGGGTGACTACGCGCTCGCCCCCCTCCAGCCCCTCCAGGATCTGGGTGGTGAATCCGGAACGGCGACCCACCTCTACCCGGCGCGGTTCAGCACGGCCGTCCTCGACCACGAACACCGACCAGTCGCCACGGTCGCGGAACAACGCACTGGTCGGCACCTGCAGCACGTCGTCACCCTCCCACAGCAGGAACTCGGCCTCCACGCGATAGCCAACGGCCAGCCCGGCCAGGCGCGCCTCCACCGCATCCAGATCGAGGATCACCGGCACACGCTGTTCATCCACGCCCAGCGCGGAGATCTTGGTGAAGCCGAAGGGCTGCACCCGACGCACCGTGGCGTCCAGCTTCGCATCACGACCCCAGTCGGTCAGGCGCACGCGCATTCCCGGTACCACGCGCACCGCATCCATCGACAGCAGGTCCACCTGCACCTCCAGGTCGTCCAGATCGCCGACGACCAGTACCGGCTCGCCGGCGCCGATGGTGCCCTCGCAGCAGCGGTAGCGCTCCAGCACCACGCCCTCGGCGGGCGAGCGCACGGACAGGGTATCCGCCTCGGATTCCGGCATCTGGCCGCTGGCGATATCCAGCACCACCCGGGCACTCTCGATCTCGCTGCGGGCGACCTCCACGGCGGATTCGCCCGCGCGCACGGCGGAACGCGCCCGGTCGCGCATCGTCTCCATGCGCTCCATCTCGGTCGCGGACACCGCCCCGCGGTCGAACAACTCCTGATGCCGGCGATACTCGGACTCGGCGAAACGCGCCTCGGCCCGCAGGTTCTCCAGGTTCGCCTCCGCGCTTTGCAGCCGCGAACGCGCAGCAGCCAGGTTCTCGCGCGCCTGCTCGCGCGAGCGCGCATCCAGCGCCGGCGTCGGCAACGGCTCCAGGCGGAACAACGTATCGCCCAGCGCCACCGCGTCGCCCTCCTCCAGCGCCACCCGATGCAGATAGCCGGCAATCGGCGCCGACACCGTGTAGGTGTCGCGCAACCGGGTACGCCCCTCCTCGCGCACGGTCTCCTCGAAGGAGCCCTTGTGCACCTCGCTGAGCGACACCGGCACCGGCTGCGGCCGCAGCGCCCACACCAGTGCGGCCACCCCCGCCAACACCACCAGCCCGATCGTGATCCGCTTTTTCATCAACATGCCATCAGTCTCGCAAATCCCGCCTCGACGCGCCCAGGGCCACCCCCGAGCAACACGCCCCCCCACACGTAGGATGCGACGAGCGAAGCGAATCGCATCAAGACGGCGCCGGGAAGCCGCGCGAATGGCCGGTATCCACGGTTTCGCCACCTTTCTGCATCGGTGGATTCCCGTGGCTTCCAGATGATGCGATTCGCTCCGCTCGTCACATCCTACGTCGCTGCCCCGCGCCGCACCCACCCAAATCCGTACCCGTCATTGCGAGGAGCGCAGCGACGAAGCACAAAAGCGCGCAGCGCGTTGAACGGCCGCAGGCCGACCTGAAAGGCGAGCGCAGCGAGTAATCTCCGAAAGCTGGGAATGCGTTCAAGATCCGGCTGTGGTGGTTCCGGATGGAGATTGCCGCGTCGCCTTCGGCTCCTCGCAATGACGGCCGGCCTGCTCGAATGTTGGGCGGTCCTCCGGAATGTCATTCCGCGGCCTTCAGGGCCTGTACGCGGTCGAGGCTCTGCAGGCGGCGCCAGGCGAGGAACGCGGTCAGGCTGGCCGCGACCAGGATGCCGAGCGCGGCGAAGCCGTAGGCCTGGGGCGTGATCACGAACGGCACGCGCAACAGGTCCATCGCGAAGGCCTGGTTCAGCAGCCAGGCGAAACCGGTGCCGGTGAGCCAGGCGACCGGGATCGCCGCCAGCGTCAGCACGGCGATCTCGCCCAGCAGGATCCAGCTGACCTGGCCGCGCGAGTAGCCGAGCACCTCCAGCGTGGCCAGGTCGCGGGCGCGTTCGGCATAGGTGATGCGCGCGTTGTTGTAGGTCACGGCGAAGGCGATGGACACCGCCAGCGCCACGAACACCAGGGCGAACACGATAATGGTCTCGCCGATGTATTCGCGGATGTTGCGCTCCGCCTCCGCGATCAGACCGACACTGGCCACGCGCGGACGATCCGACAACCGCGCGAACAGGGCGCCCTCCTGCGCGCGGTCGGTCAGCAGCCAGGCCCCGGAGACGGCCGGCCCCTCGCCGATCAGGCGATTCAGCGCCGGGCGGTACATGTAGGCGCCAACGCCGATCGGCTCCTCTACCACCCCGGCCAGCGGCACCGAGACCGTGCGCCGGCGTCCCTCCAGGATCTCCAGCTCCACCGGATCGCCGACGCGCAGCCCCAGCTGCTCCGCCAGGTAGTCGGTCAGCAGCATGCCTTCGTCCGGCAGGCGGCCGCGACCGCCCGCCATCGGCAACTGGCGCAGACGCGGTTCCGCGTCCAGACCCAGCAGGCGTACGCGCTCCTCGCGGTTCACCCCGACCAGGCGCACCGGCACCGCGCGGAAGGTCTCCACCGCCAGCACGCCCGGCTCGTGGCGCAGCTCCCCGGCCACGCGCGCCGGCACCGGATCGGTGAACTGCAGATCGATGTCCATCTGCAGCACCTGCCCGTACTGGGTATCCAGCATCTGATCCACCGCGTTCAGCTGGTAGGCACCCATCAGCAGCAGTCCACCGGACAGACCGATGCCGATCACCGACAGCACGGACTTGAGCCGGTGGCGCGCGAGGTTGCGCAGGATGATGCGGGTCGGTTGGTCCAGCCCGCGCCACGCCGCCGTGCGCTCCATCCAGCCGCGGTGAAAGAGTTCCGGTGCCGGTGGGCGCATGGCCTCGGCCGGGGCCATGCGCACCGCCTGCCACACCGCGCGGAAGGTGCCGAGCATGGCCGCGCCCATCGCCACAGCCACCGCCAGCACCATCACCCAGGGCTGCAGGCGAAAGCTCATCTCCGGGAAACGGAAGTACTCGGCGTAGATGCCGGCCAGGCCCTGCGCGGCCCAGGCCCCGAACGCGAGCCCCAGCCCACAGCCCACCAGCACGATGCCGCCGGTCAGCAGAGCGTAGTGCGCGGCAATCGCACCATTGCCGTAACCAAAGGCCTTGAGCACCGCGATCGGCTCGCGCTGCGAGCGGATGATGCGTCCGACCACGACGTTCAGCAGAAACGCCGCCACCGCCAGGAAGATGGTCGGCAGGATCGCCGCCTGGGCGCGCAGCTGGGTCAGTTCCTCGGACAGGAAGCGGTGCGAGAACTGGTCCTCGCGCCCGTAGGCGCCCAGGCCGCCGTAGCGGGCCAGCGCGCGGTCCATGGCCTCGATCACGGGCTCCGGGTCGGCGCCCGCTTGCAAACTCACGGCGACGGAATTGAACGCCCCTTCCATCCCGTAGGCGGCCGCCAGCGCGCGGCGGTTCATCCACAGGATGCCGTAGCGCTCGTAATCCGGCAGCAGGTCGGTGGGGCTGATCTGGTAGACGAACTCCGGCGACAGCGCGATGCCGCTGATCTGCAGGTCGGTCAGGCGCCCGTCGATGATCGCGCGCAGGGCATCCCCGCTGCCCAGTCCGTGCGCCTCGGCGAAGGCCTCGCTGAGCACCACCTCGCGCTCGCGGCCCGGCTCGGGCAGCCGGCCCTCGCGCAGGTAGAGCCGGTTCAGCAGCGGCTCGCCCCCGTCCGGCAGGGAGAGCATGGTGCCCCGGATCGGGTCGTCGAAGCCGGCGACCTCCAGGCGCACCGGGGCCTGCACCCGGGTCTCGATCTGGTTGATGCCCGGCGCATCGCGGAAGCGCTCCACCGCGCTCTCCGGCGCGCGCGTGATCTCCGCGAACACGTCGGCGAACTGATATTCGGAGTAGAAGCGCTCCTTGGTGATGGTCAGGGCGTCGAGGCTGGTCACCGCGATCACCAGCGTCATCACCCCGCTGGCGATCACCAGCGCGATGGCCGCCGCCTGGCCCTTCAGGTGGCCGAGATCGCGCAGGATCTTGCGGTTCAGGGCGCGCACGAGACGGGACCGGCGCCGCTACCAGTGCAACGAGGAAGGAGACTGCCGGCTGGCATTCTCGTGGATCTCGCTCACGCGGCCGTCGCTCAGGTGGATCACGCGATCGGCCATCTCGCCGATCACCGCATTGTGGGTAATGATCGCCACCGTCGTATCCAGGCGCTCATTGATGTGCTGCAGCACCTCCAGCACGCGGATGCCGGTCTTCGAGTCCAGCGCACCGGTCGGCTCGTCGCACAGCAGCACCGCCGGCTGCTTGGCGATCGCGCGGGCGATGGCCACCCGCTGCTGCTCGCCGCCGGAGAGCTGCGAGGGAAAGTGGTCCATGCGGTCCTCCAGCCCGACCAGCGCCAGCGCCTCCTCCGGTGGCATCGGGTCGCGCGAGATCTCGGTGACAATGGCCACGTTCTCGCGCGCGGTCAGGCTGGCGATCAGGTTGTAGAACTGGAACACGAAGCCGACATGGTCACGGCGAAAGGCCGTCAGCGTGCGCTCTGAGGCCTGCGCCAGATCCTGGTCGCGGTAGCGCACCTCGCCCTCGGACGCGGTATCCAGCCCGCCCATGATGTTCAGCAGCGTCGACTTGCCGGAGCCCGAGGCCCCCAGCATCACCACCAGCTCGCCGGTATAGAGCTCCAGGTCCACCCCGCGCAGGGCGTGGATCGTGACCTCGCCCATGCGGTAGACCTTGGTCACCCCGGCCGCGCGGAAGATCACTTCGCGCCCGGCGTGCGGCGCATCCGGGGCGGGCGCCGTGGCTGTATTCATGCCGCCCGGGGCGCAACCGATCCTGATCCAGCGGCCA
The DNA here is from genome assembly GCF_000377825.1 of Thioalkalivibrio sp. AKL9. Taxonomy (NCBI): domain Bacteria; kingdom Pseudomonadati; phylum Pseudomonadota; class Gammaproteobacteria; order Chromatiales; family Ectothiorhodospiraceae; genus Thioalkalivibrio; species Thioalkalivibrio sp. AKL9. The sequence goes on from NZ_KB905107.1 coordinate 180,096, forward strand.
AGCGCTCGGCCGCCGGTGCCGCACCCGTATCGGGCACGCCGGGCAGGATGCCCCCGTCACCGTCCAGGCTCATGGACCACAGGCTCAGCAACAACAGCAGGATGATCAGGATCGGGATCAGTACGCGCGGATTCATCAGTCACGCCCTCGCTCGCGGGAATGACCCCATGCTGCCACAAAGCCCCCGGCACAACGGCACCGCACGCAGCGTGATGGCGGGGCGTGCAGCGCCGCCGCAACCTTCGGGGCCGTCCCGGCGCCAACCGGGCAAACGTCGGGGTTCCTTCCGGATGATCGCCACGTCGCCTTCGGCGCCTCGCGATGACGGGGCATCAATCACTGTCATCGCGAGGCGCGTAGCGCCGTGGCGATCTCCACCCAGAACCAACCAATCCCGCCGCACCGCCAGCTTCACCTGATTGCCACGTCGCCTGCGGCTCCTCGCAATGACGGTGCTTTTGTCCCCGTCATTGCGAGGAGCACAGCGACGAAGCAACCTCCGAACGCTGGCAGTGCCTCCAAGATCCGCCTTCGGTGTCAGCTTCAGAAGGTTACTCGCTGCGCTCGCCCTTCGGGGCGACCTGCGGCGCCCCGCAACGAGGCGCTTCCGGACACCCCGCCCCAACCTCCTGTCATCCCGGCCGAAACGAAGCGCAGAGCCGGGATCTGCGTCATGTGGTGCGCCCCATCCCCGTCATCCCGGACACCGCGCAGCGGTGATCCGGGATCTCCCACGGTGGCACCGCTGACGTCGCAGATCCCGGCTCTGCGCTTCGCTTCGGCCGGGATGACAGGGGGTGAAATACCAGCGCGACCCCTGCTTCCATCGCCCCCCGATTTGTTGTTTTGCGCCCAAATACTTACCCTATGCACATCGCACGACCCGCCATCGGCGCGCAATCATGGCTTCCAGCGCGCGCCACGGGACGTCCTGTGCCGCCTTCAAAGGCGCGCACGACAACGATTTCAGCCAACGCTAAGGAGCAACAATGTCCGCACTGATCTGTGGGTCCATGGCCTACGACACCATCATGGTGTTCCCCGATCGCTTCAAGAACCACATCCTCCCGGACAAGGTGCACATGCTGAATGTGTCCTTCCTGGTCCCGGACATGCGCCGCGAGTTCGGCGGCTGCGCCGGCAACATCGCCTACAACATGAAGCTGCTGGGCGCGGACCCGACCATCATGGCCACCGTGGGCGGCGACTTCACCCCGTACGCCGACTGGATGGACAAGCACGCCATCTCGCGCACGTTCGTCAAGGAGCTGAAGGACACCTACACCGGTCAGGCCTTCATCACCACCGACCAGGACGACAACCAGATCACCGCCTTCCACCCGGGCGCGATGGGCTTCTCGCACCAGCAGAAGGTCACCGACGCCGACGGCATCAAGGTCGGCATCGTCTCCCCGGACGGCCGTGACGGCATGATCGAGCACGCCCAGCAGTTCGCCGACGCCGGCATCCCGTTCATGTTCGACCCGGGCCAGGGCCTGCCGATGTTCGACGGCGACGACCTGAAGCGCTTCATGGAGAACGCCACCTACGCCGCGTTCAACGACTACGAAGCGCAGCTGACCGCCGACCGCACTGGCCTGAGCCTGGAACAGCTGGCCGAGATGGTCGACGCCATGATCGTCACGCGCGGTGGCGAGGGCTCCGACATCTACACCGGCGGCAAGAAGATCACCATCCCGTCGGTCGAACCGGCCGCGATCAAGGACCCGACCGGCTGTGGCGACTCCTACCGCGCCGGCATCCTGTTCGGCCTGGAAAAGGGCTTTGATTGGGAGACCACCGGCCGTATCGCCTCGCTGATCGGCTCGATCAAGATCGCGCACTCCGGCACCCAGAACCACCACTTCACCGCCGAGGAGTTCGCCGACAAGTTCGAAAAGGCCTTCGGCTACCGCTACTAAGTAAGCGACCCCGCCGCCCCGGGCACCCGCCCGGGAACGCAAAAGGCCCGGACCGAGTTCGCTCGGCCCGGGCCTTTTTTGTGACTGGATGGCGCCAACAACACCGCCGCCCCCTGCCCGCACCAACCGCACCCCCCATCATCCCGCCCGCAACGCCATACCCCGTCACCCCGGCCATAGCGCCATACCCCGTCATCCCGGCCGTAGCGAAGCGAAGAGCCGGGATCTTCAACGCCAGGCCCACCCCCAACGCCCGAGATCCCGGATAACCGCTTTGCGGTTTCCAGGATGACGCCGTCTTCCAGACCGCCGCCAGCCTTGGCCCCCGCCGGTGGGGGCATCACTGTGGGAGCGTGCTTGCACGCGAATGCCCCTGCCCGCGTCCGACTCTGGCAGGGGCTTCGCCGGCAAGCCGGCTCCCACAAGACATTCCTGCAAGGCTATTCGCCGTAGTGCGTACGCGCCCGGATCACAATCACCAGCAACTGCTCGTCCCGAATCGTGTACAGCAGACGGTCCTTGTAGCTGATCCGCAGGGAGTAGTACCCGCGCAGATCACCAACCAGCGCCTTGCCGCAGTACGGGTCAACCGCCACCCGGTTGCGCAGGATCTGCTTCACCTTGTCACGCAGCTTCGGCGTCAGACGCCGCAAGTCCTTCTCGGCTTGACGGGTGAACCGAATGGTCCAGGTCACTGCTTCTCCCCGAACACCTCCTCGAATCCCAGCGTATCGCCTTCATCCGCCTCGCGGCGGCCCTGCTCGAATTCCTGCCGGAAGCCGGGCTCGGAGAGCAGCTCCAGGGTCTCGATCAGACTGGCGTACTCGTCTTCCGACATCAGCACCGCATCGCCGTTGCGATGCCGGATATGGTAGATCGCGTGCTGTTCGTTCACGCCCTTGATCAGATCGAACAGACCCTTGCGGGCCTCGGTAGCCGTCAGCGTCGTCATCGCCAGTCACCCGAAACGTACATAAAGTGGTACATATCGTGCGCCCACCGCACAACCCGGTCAAGACCAAACGGCCCGAAGCGGGGAAAGGGGGCCCCTGTAGGAGCGTGCTTGCACGCGAAGCCCCTGCCAGCACCGACCGCTGCCCCCGTCATCCCGCCCGCAACGCCATACCCCGTCATCCCGGCCGTAGCGAAGCGAAGAGCCGGGATCTCCAACGCCAGGCCCACCCCCAGCACCCGAGATCCCGGATAACCGCTTTGCAGTTTCCGGGATGACGCCCTCTTCCAGGCCGCCACAAGCCTTGGCCCCCACCGGTGGGGGCATCACTGTAGGAGCCGCCTTGGCGGCGAAGCCCCTGCCAGCGTCGGACGCGGGCAGGGGCATTCGCGTGCAAGCACGCTCCTACAGGAAATGCCCCATGCCCCCAAGGCCTCAGTCGCGCTGGTAGGTGCCCACCAGGCGGTTCATGCCGATCACGTGGGGCTCGGCGTGCTCCAGGAACTGCCACAGGGTCAGGCCGGGTGGCAGCTGCAGGTCGGCGTCCAGCGCCAGCAACCAGAAGAAGTAGTGGTGCTTGCCGTGGCCCTCGGGCGGCATCGGCCCGCCGTAGCCGGTGCGACCGAAGTCCGTCTGGCCGGTCGCGCCCAGATCGGTTGCCTCGGGGAGGCCATCCAGATCCGGCGGCAGGTTGTACAGCACCCAGTGCACGAAGCCGTAGGTGCCCGGCTGGATCAACGGCGCATCCGGGTCATGGCAGATCACCGCCAGGGACCCGGCGCCCTGCGGCACGTCCCGCCACCGCAATGCCGGGGAGGTGTCCTCACCCTCGCCGCTGTGGCGTTTGGGGATAGGCTGACCAGGGCCAAAGGCGGAACTCGACAGCTGCATCTCGGACAGTGCAAAACCCATGACGTACTCCTTTCCTTTACCTACCCGCACGGTAACGCCGCCGACCGCCGGTCTCCAAGCCAGCACGTGAAGCCCGGCGCTTGCAGACCGCGGACAGCACACGGATGATCGGCGCATGCGCAAGCTACTGAAGAAATGGCTGGGCCGGCGGGATCCGCTGGCGTCCGCCGCCCAGGCCGTTGACCATGGCCGCACGGGCATCGAGACCGTCCTGGGGCTGCCGCACCGACTGTCGGTGCCGCTGCTGCGCCGCCACTTCGGCGACGACGCCGAGCCTTCCGACGCCACCTTCCGCGAGACCGGTCGCGACGGTTACTGGAAGCTGCCGCCACCCGCCCCCGAGTTCGAAGTGCACTTGTACGGCGACCCGGACGGCCGCCTGACGCTGGGCACCATCCGCGGGCACGGCCCGTACGCCGGCCTCGTAGTCTTCAGCGAATGGTCGCCGGATCACCCCGCCGCCGTCTGGCAGCTGCGGGTCGAAGAACCGGCCGGCGAGTCCGCCCAGGCCCTGCACGACCACCTGCTCGACCCGGACCGTTCCCCCGAATAGCACGCATCGCCGCATACCATCCGCCCCGGTAGGAGCGTGCTTGCACGCGAAGCCCCTGCCAGAGTTGGCCGCGGGCAGGGGCATTCGCGTGCAAGCACGCTCCTACCGTGAGACCCATTCGCTGGAACCGGGCCTTCAGGCTGGAAAAACCCGATCACACCCCCAACATATCCTTGAAGCCAACCGAATCCGGCAGCTCCCCGAATCGATTGACACGCTACGGAAAACCGCAGCGCACGCCCGTCGATTTCCCAATACTCCACCCAGGCACACCGGCAACCATGACGCGAAAGCCCCAGTCCATCTCCCTGGTCCTCGGCAGCGGCGGCGCCCGCGGTCTGGCACAGATCGGCGTGATCCGCTGGCTGGAGGAGCACTCGGACTACCGCATCCGCTCCATTGCCGGGGCCTCCATGGGCGCGGTCGTCGGGGGCATCTACGCCGCCGGGCAACTGGACGCCTACGAGGCGTGGGTGAAGTCCCTGCGGCGCCAGGACGTCTGGCGGCTGCTGGACTTTTCCTTCCGCGGCGCCGGGCTGATCCGCGGCGACCGCCTGATCGAGAAGCTGCGCGACATGCTCGGGGACATGGACATCGAGGACCTGCCGATCTCGTTCACCGCCGTGGCCACCGATATCGAACGCGAACGCGAGGTCTGGCTGAACTCCGGCTCGCTGTTCGACGCCATCCGCGCCTCCATCGCCATCCCCACCGTGTTCACCCCGGTGCGCCTCAAGGGCCGGCTGCTGGTGGACGGCGGCCTGCTGAACCCGGTCCCGATCGCCCCGACCCTGACCGACGACACCGACATCACCCTGGCCGTCAGCCTGAACGGCCGCGTCGGCGAAGAGCTGATCCGTCCCGAGCGCGCCAAGGCGCCCGACCCGGACCGGGAAGAACCCGACAGCGGGTTCCTCAACCACCGCCTGACAGATGCCCTGCCGGATCGCGTCGGCAGCTGGCTGCTGGACTGGCAGGACAAGCTGGGCCTGGGCGAGACCGACCCCGGCCTGAGCCGGGAACAGGAAGCCCACGCGCTGGGCATGATCGACATCGTCTCCCACTCCATCGAGGCCATGCAGGGCACGATCGCGCGCTTTCGCATCGCCGCCTACAACCCGGAGCACCTGATCGAAGTCCCGGTCAACGCCTGCGGCATATTCGACTTCCACCGCGCCGCCGAGATGATCGACCTCGGCTACGAACTCGCCGACCGCAAACTAGGCCACCAGAAGCCTTAATTGCCCCCCCGGCGGGAACATCACTGTAGGAGCGTGCTTGCACGCGAATGCCCCTGCCAGAGTCGGACGCGGGCGGGGGCTTCGCGTGCAAGCACGCTTGTATGTTTAACCCCGGCAGGCCTAGAAAGGGTCTGTCGGGGTGGAGGGACGAGGCCCGCATCTGGCCTGTGGCACAGACGGTAGGAGAGTTCGTCCCACCCCTCACCTTAAACGCCGATAAGGAATCGATCGGCTCGGGACCGACGATAGATGGCAAGCCAGCGTTCGGTGAGGCCCCGACAGACAACTCCAAGCTAGCTCGGGAGGTGTAATGATGGCAACGCATCGGATCGGGGTCGATGTCGGCAAGGCCGAGTTGTGGATCAGCATCGACGGTGAAACCGCACAGCCGTGTCCCAACGAGCTCCCGGCGATCCGCCGGTGGGTCCGTGGCTTGGAGGGTCCGGCCGACTTCGCCCTGGAGGCGACCAACGACTATCACCTGGCCCTGGCGCTGGAGGCTCATCATCAGGGCCACCGGGTGTATCTGATCAATGGCTATCGCCTCAATCGCTACCGCGAGAGCATCGGTGGCCGGGCCAAGACCGATGCCGGGGATGCTCGGCTTCTGGTGCGTTATCTGCAACGCGAACAGGACGAACTGCGCCCCTGGACACCGCCGCCCGAGGGCTACCGGACCCTGCAAAAGCTGCTGCGCCGGCGTGCCACGCTGGTGCGGGCACGGGTCATGCTGGAGCAGAGTCTGCGAGGCGTACCCGAACTGCAGTCCAACCTGAAGCAGCTGCTTCAGGAGATCGGTCGGCTGGATGCCGTCCTCCAGCGTGTGCTGCGCGAGACGGTCGGTCGCGCCGGCTGGTCGGATCACGCCCGACGCTGCCAGCAGATCGAGGGTGTGGGCCCGCTCACCGCCACCGGCTTGACGATGGCGTTCCATCGAGGCGCCTTCCGCAGCGGTGATGCGTTCGTTGCCTTCCTGGGGTTGGATGTCCGCATACGCGACTCCGGCACGAAACGGGGGCAGCGCAAACTCACCAAACAGGGCGATCCAGAGTTGCGACGGCTGCTCTATCTGGCCGCGATGCAGGCCAAGTCGAAAGCCGCCTGGAGCGACTACTACCAGCGCTGCCTGGACCGTGGCCTGGCGACGACCCAGGCCCTGAACGCCTTGGCTCGAAAGCTGGCCCGCGTCGCCTTCGCCCTGATGAAAAATCAGACCGATTACCAACCTAAGATCCCTTGTGGAGAGACATAGAATCTCCTACAGAACCCCAGCCCATATCCTCCCGGCCATCGCCCCCACCAGGTCATCCCGGCCGCCGCACCACACCCCGTCATCCCGGCCATCGCCCCACCCCCGTCATCCCGGCCGTAGCGCAGCGAAGAGCCGGGATCTCCAACGCCAGCCCAACCCCAACACCCGAGATCCCGGATAACCGCTTTGCGGTTTCCGGGATGACAGCCCCTTCCCGGCCGCCAGAAGCCTTAGTTGCCCCCCGGTGGGAACATCACTGTAGGAGCGTGCTTGCACGCGAAGCCCCTGCCAGAGTCGGACGCGGGCAGGGGCTTCGCGTGCAAGCACGCTCCTACAGAACCCCAGCCCATATCCTCCCGGCCATCGCCCCACCAGGTCATCACGGCCATCGCCCCTATCCCCGTCATCCCGGCCGCAGCGAAGCGAAGAGCCGGGATCTCCAACGCCAGCCCACCCCCAACGCCCGAGATCCCGGATAACCGCTTTGCGGTTTCCGGGATGACAGCTTCTTCCGGGACTCCAGAAGCCTTAGTTACCCCCGGTGGGAACATCACTGTGGGAACGTGCTTGCACGCGAAGCCCCTGCCAAAGTCGGATGCAGGCACGCGCCGACAGCACCCCGAAGAACTGTAGGAGGCCTCGGATCAATGCTTGAAGTGCACGAACAGCCGCCCGTGGTTCTTCGAATCCTTCTCCAGGCGGTGATAGCGCGCCTTGACCTCCGGCTGCTGCAGAAAGCGCAGCACGCGTTTCTTCAGCTGCCCGCTGCCCTTGCCGTGGATGATCTCCACCGTCTTGATGCGCTTGTCACAGGCCTGCTCGATCGCGCCGTTCAACTCGGCGTCGATCCGGCGGCCATTGCGGAAGCACTCGTGCAGATCGATCGACAACCGCGACATCGCGAACCCCGCGAGTAGAGGCTCAGTTCACCGTCACCACGATACAGCGCGCCAGCTGCTGCACCTTGTGCGAGACACTCCCGGAGAGCAGCCCCTGCAGGCCCCCAAGGCCGCGCGAGCCCATCACCACCATGTCCACGTCGTGATACTCCGCCTGTTGCAGGATCACCTTGGCCGGAGAGCCGTCTTCCACATGGTGCTCGATGTCGGTCACGCCCAGATCGGTGAAGTATCCGTGGGCCTGCTCGATCAGCTTCTTCGCGATATCCCGCAGCACCTTCGGCGGCACCGCGGCGCCCACGGCCGCACCGCCCGCTGCCAGCGGCGGATCGTTCGGGTCCGGCAGGTCCGAGAGTTGGCGGATATGCGGCGGCACCTCGCCTTGCAGCAGAACGCTGACCAGCACTACCCGGGCGTGATACTTGGACGCCAGATCCGCGGCCACTTCCACCGCCCGCCAGGCGTTGGCGGAACCATCCACCGGCACCAACATGGTCTTCAGTTCCATACCGCGCTCCTTGTTTCTCACCCCGTGGGACTCGCCCGCTTCCGCGGCCGTTCAGTCGCCGCCCAGACTGCCAGAGTTGCCCCCCGCGCGCAGCACTTTTCAGCACCCTATACTGGGCAGAAAATCGGCACAGGAACCGCGATGACCCGCCTGTTCGAAAAGACCTATCTCAAGCCCGGCGCCGCCCCCGGACACGGCGCCCACGCCACCGAACACCCGCACGCCGCCGACGCCACCGTCTCCGCCTGGCACTACCATCGCGAACAGCTCGTCGAGCTCGACCCGCAACGCACCCTGCGCGAAGGCGTGCAGACCGTCGACGGCGGATTCGTCTGGCTGCACCTGCAGGGGGCCCCCAGCCCGCGCCAATTGCACGACCTGGGCGAGGCTTTCGACCTGCACCCGCTGGCGCTGGAAGACGTGCGCCACCAGGGCCAGCGTCCCAAGGTCGACTTCTTCGACGCGCAAATGGTCGCCATCCTGCGTCAGCCGCGCCATCACAACGGCAACATCGAACTCGACCAGCTCAACCTGTTCGTGGTGGGCACCCACCTCGTCATCAGCGTCCATAGCGGCGCGGCCGATCCCTTCGGGCCGGTCCGCGAACGGATGCGCAACGCCAACCGCAACTTCAACCGCCTAGGCGCCGCGTACCTCGCCTACGCCCTGATGGACAGCGTGATCGACCAGGCCTTCCCGGTGCTGGAACACATCAGCGAACGCCTGGAGACACTGGAAGAGACCGTCCTCGAACAGCCCGACCGCCACACCCTCAACGAGATCCATATCCTGCGGCGCGAGCTCCTCGTCCTGCGCCGCCAGCTCTGGCCCACGCGTGACGTGATCGCCCGCCTCATGCGCGACGACCTCGAACCCTTTACCCCGGAGCTGTTCCCGTACCTGCGCGACGCCTACGACCACACCATCCAAATCATGGATCTGCTGGAGTCCTACCGCGAGATGGCGGCCACCCTGATCGAGGCCTACATGTCCGCCATCAACCAGCGCTCCAACGACGTCATGCGCGTGCTCACCATCATCGCCACCATCTTCATCCCGCTCACCTTCATCGTCGGCATCTACGGCATGAACTTCGAAAACCCCGACAGCCCCTGGTCCATGCCCGAGCTCTACACCTACTACGGCTACCCCATCCTGCTCGGCATCATGCTCGCCGTCGTCGCCGTCATGCTCTACCTCTTCCGCCGCCGCGGCTGGCTGTAACCAGCCATCTCCCCCTCACTGCAGGCTCCTGCATATAAAACCCGCGATGATCCCGCCCGCTGCGCCCCACCTCGTCATCCCGGCCGCAGCGCCACCACGAGCCGGGATCTCCACCGCCAAGACCCTCCCCGACGCCCGAGATCCCGGATAACCGCTTCGCGGTTTCCGGGATGACGACACTGGGACAAAGCGCGGCTTCCGGAGCAACAAAGCCAACGACCGACCGGGAACAACGGCAGGGTCGGACCGCGATAACGGGTTAGAGGCCTCGCCCGTCCGGGCTACAGGGAGGAAGCACCGGGGCGATGGGAGACAATCAAAAAAGCCGGGCGGGGAGCCCGGCTTGTTGAGGGGACTGGGGCTTGTTACCAGTCAGGGGCCCCTTCGTCATCGTCATCGTCGTCGTCTTCTTCGTCGTGGTCACCCATGGAGCCGCCAGCCGCACCACCTTCGGCACCACCGCCGCCCATGGTGCCGCCGCCACCGGCGCCACCAGCACCCCCTTCCGGAGCACCCGCGCCGCCACCGGCAGCGCCTTCGGGAGCGCCAGCGCCTCCTTCAGCACCGGCACCGGCCTCCGGGGCACCGGTATCTGCGCCGGCGTCGCCGCCCGCCTGAGCGTGCGCCGCGCCAAGACCGCCCAGCGCAAACATGGAACCCAGCACCATCGCGATCGCAGTTTTCTGGAAAGTCGACATCATGGTTCTCTCCTTCAAGTTGGAATCGAGTCACAGCCAACCGAATCGGGCCAGTCAGGCTTTCAATTGACTGCGCCAGAGAAGGAGCAAGGGGGATGCCAAACATGACCCCTGCTGACGAAGATCTCATCATCGAAACAAAGTGTGATCGATTCCGCTGGCTCACACCGCAACACTCCACTCCGGAATGATGCAAAACGACACATGAGTTATCGCGACCGGGTCAGAACGCCACACCGCCCACGCGGAAAACAAGATCATGCGCCCGCCAGGGCGAACCGCGCGCCCGAGCTTCGTGCCAGAACCAGAATGCTTTCACAGGAAGACACGCAGACCGGAAGGTTCAGGATCGGCGAGTGCCCAGGGCACCGGACCGGACGCCACGGCGCTTCGCGCCTCACGATGACGGGACAGATGCCCCACATTTGGCAGGCACCAACGCCAAACCCGAAACCCCGGCCGCGGCGCCCCACCCTGTCATCCCGGCCGCAGCGCAGCGAAGAGCCGGGATCTCCCACGCAAGCCACCCCACCCGCACCATCTAAACCCCACAAACCCCGTCATCGCGAGCCCGCAACGCGGCCGCGGCGATCGACTGGCAAGTCTCAACGACCTGGAGGAATACCCGTCAGCTATCCAGCTGGGCGACGTATTCGCCCACGACCACGAGCTCGGACAACGCATCGTCCTCCAGCACGATCGGCTGATAGCCGGGCAGACTGGATTCCGGCTTGAGGATGATCCGTGCGTGGCGCCACTCCGTGTCCGGATCGCTCGTTTTTTCGCTGTGGTAGCGCTTGATGGTGAAACTGGCGCCGGTATCCGGGTCGTCGATGTCGCGGTGCTGCACCAGCACGATCTTGCCCTCGCGCGTACCGCCGCCGGGCGGGGCGAACAGACACCACGCCCCATCCGGGATTCGGCGATTCATCGACGCCCCGACAACCTGCGCAATGAACATACCGGGCTTCAGCGCGATAAATTCGGGCGGCGCTACCCAGTCGAAGGCCTCCGGACTCTGCTCCACGTTCTGCAGTTCGCTGAAACCGCCCGCAGCCGCCTTGAACGAAACCACCGGCAGGGCATTCACGAACGGCTCGACCTCCTCCGGTGCAAGCTTGGGGAACGGCAGGACATCCGCTTGGGCTTCTTGCTCACCCGCCGCATCCGGCGTCCCGCCATGCTGATGCACGAGCGCGCGGAAGTACTCGTTGGTCTCCGGATCCGCCGACCAGATCAGGCAGCCCTTCATCCCGCGGCTCATCAGCGTGCGGTAGGTATTCTTGATGATCTGGTCGGCCTTCTTTCGCGCCGGGTCCGGGTTTTCCTTCAGCGCCTTCTTGTAGCCCTTGATCGAGGCGTCGTTCTTCGAACGCGCCTCCGGCACCGTGATCACCTCGCCATCGCGCACGACAAGGTCGGGCCCGATGATCACGCCCACATAATCCAGCTCCAGCCCCTGGCTGGTATGGATGCATCCAATCTGGTGCACCGAATCCGGCTGGATCATCCAGGTGGAACCGTCCTTGTCCAGGTTCCATTGCATCGCGAAGTTGTGCTCCGCGAAGCGGATATCCATCGCCTCCGCGTCCTTCTTGCTGTCCCAGTCCCAGCAGTAGCCGGCCAGCAGCCGCGCCCGGTTGGCCTGCACGTTCAGCGCAAAGATGCGATCGCGCAGTTCGGTGGGCGAATCGACCACCTCGACCGAGTAGGCCAGCTCGTCCAGGTTCTCATTCGCGGTGTCCCGGATCTGCAAGGCCTGATCCAGCCAGGCCAGGTAGCCATCGGAACCGGAACAGCGAAACTGCGAGCGCAGCTCGGCGTAGTGAATGGTCGCGCCCGCGGCCTTCGCCCAGCGTTCGATCTCCTCGCGCGAGCCGATGTCCTTCCAGTGGATCCGCTGCTCCTCGTCCAGAAAGAAGACCGCCGTGCGCGCCGCGTGGATGATCTCCTTGGCCTGGTTCTCGCCCAGGTTCTGATACATGCCCGACTTCTCGTTCAGCCGGTGGGCCTCGTCCACGATCAGGGTATCGAAGGTGTCCGCCTCCGCCTCGTGGTAGGAACCGGAGCCCCGGAACAGGTTGCTGATGCGGCTCTTCTTCATCGTACCGGTCAGCCGGGCCTCGTAGACCGCCCTCGGCGCCGCATTGCGCGTCACGTACTGCGCCACCTTGCCCTGCCGGGTCAGCGCCCCGAGCAGGTTCACGGCGACGACCGACTTTCCGGTCCCCGGCCCGCCCTGCACGATGAACACTTGTTTGCCGTGCTCTTCGGCGATCGCGGAGAGATCGAGCGCGCTCTCGTAGACCAGCTTCTGATCGTCGATCATCAAGAACTCGGCATTGCCCTCCAGCAGCGACGCTAGATGATCCGCCAGCGACTTCGACGGGCGAATCCGCCCGTGCTCGACGCGATAGAGGATGTCGTTCGCATCCCCCTTGCGCACGTGCTGACTCAGGAAGCGCGCGAGCTTTTCGGCGTCCGGCTTCAGGAAGGCCGGGGCGCGCTCGAGGTGGTCGCTGTATCGCGCATCCCCGATCGCCGGCGACACGCTGTTGTGCAGGTAGGCACAGGGGTGCAAACCAATGTTGTCGGTCTGCACCGTCTCGTTGTAGTCCTCCAGCAGCGCCGCGTAGGACCACGCCTGGTAGGACGGATGCGTGACCTCGCGTTCCCGGCCGCCGACGAAGGTACGCACGATCGCATCCTTCTCCGTCGCCTCCACGTGCTCCCACTGCTTCAGCTCCACGATCACCGCGGTGTCATGCCCGTCGCTGTTGCGGCCGGTCAGGATGAAATCCACCCGCTTCGAGGTCTGCGGGATCATGTACTCGATCGCCACGCCGGCATCATCGGGGATGCCGGATGCGCTCAGGACGTTCTCCATGTACTGCATCGAGTTGCGCCAGGACGTGATCTCGTTCCGCGAGGGCTTGCCCTTCCCACTCCCTAGCATCCTGGCCAGGATGCGCTCCTCGATCTCGTTGCCCTGGACGTGCTCGACGAACTGGCGCTTGTCGGCCGTGTAGATCAGCATCGCGACACTCCCTGGTCCGGCCTACAGATCGGTGTACTTGCGCGCACTGCCCCGCGCCTTGTCCGCCGGATACTTCCGCGCGTTCGCCTCCAGCTTGTCGCTCGCCGCCTGCACCAGGTTCACATCCAGCTTGTGCGCCAGGAGCAGCAGGTAGATCTGCACATCCGCGATCTCCTCCCGCACCGCCTCACGGGCCTCGCCGGACAACTCGCGGGACTGCTCCTCGGTCAGCCACTGGAAGTGCTCGATCAGCTCGCCAACCTCGCCCGCCAGCGCCATCGACAGGTTCTTCGGCGAATGGAACTGCGCCCAGTCCCGTTCCTCGACGAACGCCTCCAGTCGCGAGGCCAACTCCTCCAGTCCCTGCGCACTGCCCGAATCTGCGTTCATCCTTCCCCCGTGGCATCGATGCCTTTGCTTGCCGGCATCGTACCGAACTCGACCCTGCTCCAGTAATCGCGGCCACGCGGACATGCACACGCGCCTTTAGCTCAATGTTGGTATGGTTTCCGCGAAGTGCCCGACGCACTACCAGGACAAGCAACGCAAAGGCTGCACGGATGGGGCTATCAGACCGAGATTACGACCGCGACGGGCCACCCCGTCGTAAGCGGGGGCGCAAGCCTGCCGCCCCAGAAGAACCAGCGCTGGACCGAAGCACCAAACAACTCCTCATGGTCGTGCTGATCCTGGCGCTCGTCCTCGCCCTTGCCTATCTGCTCCACTACCACATGCAGATCCGGGCCGTGAACAACATGCTGGAGCGGCTGGGAGTCGTTCAGACAGAAGCAGCCGAACAGCTCGTCGAACCGGCGCTCGACGGTCTGCGCAGTCAACAGGAACGCCTGCAACAGCAACACCGGCGTCAAGACGCGGCCCGTCAGCGTGAAGAGGCGATCCGTCAGCGCCAAGCCGCGCAAGCGCGCCGGGAGCGCGAGTTCGAACGCGCATTCATCGCCCAGTACGAGGTGCCGGACGGCTGCGACAGCTGGGACTCCCAAGCCCAGATGGTCGAGTGCACGAACCAGCGCATCCGCGCGCGCCGCGAATTCCGCAGCGAATTCTTCCGCGAACCGGCACCGGCCCAGATGCTGCTGGAGGACACTCCGCGATGACGCCGAAGACCCTTCCCGATTCTGCAACCTTCCCGGACCCTGCTCCGGGGCAAGAGGCAAGGTCTGACCCCGAAGTCCGGATGGAAGGAAATCTTTTTCTGCAGAAACGTACTCAAGCCACGAAGGTGAGCGCCGTGAGCCAGGTCGTGAAGGAAGTCCTAGTTGCGGAGTCTCCCAAGGTTGTCCTCGGCCTACCTGGGGACAACCTCGGGAGACTCCACATCAGGCTGTGGTGGCATACGTTAGGTTCATCGAGCATTACCGGGGAAGGCTGCGCGGATTTTGAGGAAGAAGTATTCCTGGTCGCGATAGCCATAGGCCCGACGCTTGATGACCTTGATCGTGTTGTTAATGCCCTCGACGACGCTGGTGTTCAGCCGGTGGCGGCAGCGCGAGACGATGCCGGGCAGGTAGGGCTCCAGCAGGCGTGCGAAGCGCTGCAGGGCCTGGATTCCGCTCTCGTGCGCTTGCTGCACCCATTGCCGCCACGCCTGGTGCGTCCGCTCGGGGCTGCGCTGGAACCACAGTCTCT
>NZ_KB905108.1:0-187296 GCF_000377825.1 Thioalkalivibrio sp. AKL9
CCGGACCCGCCGCAGCGTCGTCTCGTGCACCTGCCGGGTCCGATGACCGCAGCGTTCGCAGTGCATCCACTGCCGCGTCGGCTTCAGGTGCAACTCCAGCGTGCCGCCGGCCTCCTCCGGCCAAACCGCACGCTCCAGCCGATAGCCTTCCCAGCCGCCCAGCTTCTGCAACGTCTTCTTGTCCAGCATCGCTCCCTCCCGTGTCCTTCCTGGCTCCACGCGAGACTACGATGCCCTTCAGCGGTCGAACACCTCCCCGGTATCCTTCGATGAACCAAAAATAAGGCGACCCTGCGGCACCCGGGCGATTCCGGGTACCAGAAAAAAGCCCGGCACCGCGCAAGCGGGCCGGGCTTTTTCGTGGTCGGGAGCGCACCAAGCGCCCCCTCGCGGTTCTGCGGCGACTAGTCGAGCGCGTCGGGGAAGCGCTTGATCTCCGCCTGCTCTTCCAGCCATGCGAGATAGGACCGGAATTCGGCACTCCCGTAGGCGTTGCCAATCTGGTCGCGCGCCTGCTGGCGCGCCGCGGCATCCACCGCATCCTCGCCCATGCGTACGGCTTCCAGCACGGTCACCGCGAAGTCACCCTCCCCGACCCGGGCGCCGGCAATCTCCACTGCGCCCTCGCCTGGCGCCGCCAGCCGGAACAGGTGGTCCTGCAACCCGGTTGGCAGATCGGCCGCCCGTTCACGGGTGATCTCGACCGACCGACTCCATTCTCCGTTCTCCCCGGCCTCGGCGGTCCAGTCATCGGCTTCGCGCAGTCGCTCGATCAGGGCCTCTCCCGCCTCACGCGCGGCATCCGCGGCGGCCTGACGTTGCAGGCGCTCGCGGATCTCGTCCTCCACTTCCGCCAGCGGGCGCACCTCGGCCGGCTCGTGCTCATCGACACGCAGGATCACGGTGGAGCGGTCCTGCAGGTCGATCGCCTCGCTGTTGTTGCCGTCTTCCAGTACCCGCGGGTCAAACGCCGCATCGCGGATGGACCGATGGCGGGCGATGCCATCGCCCGAGCCGCGGGAGAACCAGTCGCTGGTCTGGACCTCCAGGCCCGTGGCGTCGGCGGCCGGCTCCAGAGTGTCCGGAAACTCGATTGCCAGTGCCATCAGGTCGTCCAGGGCGTCGATCTGCATCTGCTCGGCCGTCCGGTCGCGCAGATCCTGCTCGACCTCCTCGCGCACATCTTCGAACGGCTGCGCCCGGGATTCCTGAATCGAGGTCACCTCAAGGATGAACCAGCCGCGATCCGTTCGTACCGGCTGGCTGATGAGATCCTTCGGCAGGGTGAAAATGACGGTCTCCAGGGTGGAATCCAGATCGCCCCGGGCGACCTCGCCCAGGCTGCCACCACGGTCGGCCGTCAGGCTGTCTTCGGAGTATTCCTCCGCCAGGTCGCCGAAGTCCTCGCCATCATCCAGGCGACTACGCAGTTCGCGGATACGCGCCTCGCCGTCCTCGTCGGTATCCTGGATGCGGATCTGGCGCACCTCGCGCAGTTCCGGCTCTTCGTAGCGGCTGCGATTGACCCGGTAGTGTTCGCGCACCTGATCCTCGGTGACATCGACCCCGGCCTCGAGGCCTTCCGGGTCCAGGCGCAGATAGCTCACCCGCACCCGCTCCGTGGTCGTGAAGTCTTCCGGATTGGCGTCGTAGTAGTCGCGGATCGCGTCGTCATCCACCACATCGGGACGATCAAACTCGTCCGCGGCGAAGACCTTCCAGCTCGCAACCCGCGTCTGGTTGCGCAGGCGGCTGTAATCCGCCACCAGGGCTTCCGGCACCACGCCCGTGGCCTGGATGCCACGCTGAATTTGCGACATCACAATACTGCGGGCGATGTCCTGCTCGAAGTCGGCCGGGCTGATGCGCTGGGCATTCAACAACTGGCTGTAGCGTTCGCGGCTGAAGCGGCCCTCCTCCTGAAACACCGGCATGCCACGGATCTCGCGCAATACGCTGTCGCCCGCCGCCTTGAAGCCGGCGGAATCGGCCGCCTGGCGCAGCAGTTCCTGGCGGATCAGGGTCTCCATCGCCTGCAGGCGGATGCCCTGCTCGTCCAGGACGTCATCCGGGATCTCGCCGCCAAACATGCGCGCCATCTCGTCGCGCTGGGCGCGGGCCTCCTGGTGCACGTCGCGCACCGCGATATCCGTGCCGTTCACCTCGGCGGCGACCAGCGGGCCCGCCCCGCCGAAATACTCGCCCAGGCCCCACAGGGCAAAGGGGATGGTGATCAGGCCAATGATCACATAGGCGAGCCAGCCGCTCGCCCGGTCACGAATCGCTTGCAACATGATGGTCTCTGCTCACTCCGGCAATTGGGAGGAAAACGGGAATCAGCGGCCGATGGTAGCAGGCACGCCCGCGCGCGTCTGCGCCTGGGCGGCGGTGTCTGCCACGCAGCGCGCGCTGACAAGAAGAAGGCCCCGACCAAGATCATCTACAGGCAGAAGAGACGACTGGAAGGGGGCGCGGCGAAAACCTGAGCCCCTGGAGCGGTCTCCTCGCATGAAGCCTGGCCCACTCTCTTACCGGCGCCGAACACTGGGGGCGCACCTCGGCGCCGTCGGCCTGAAGAATCGGACTCGCATTCGATGCGCTCGCGCGATGACAGTGCCCGCCCCCGGACTCCCGAAAATGCGTCTCGGGCTTAGTTCTGCCCTTCCCACATTGCGGTCGACTGCTATGGACCCAGGTCTGGCCCAAAGGTGTGGCTTCGAGCGCTTCGTGGTAGTCAACAAAGAAAAAGGCGCCACAAGGGCGCCTTTCTCAAAGATGGCGGAGCGGACGGGACTCGAACCCGCGACCCCCGGCGTGACAGGCCGGTATTCTAACCAGCTGAACTACCGCTCCGTATTCGTGCAGCGCAACCAGGGTCAGGGTTGCACTTGGTGGGTGCTGACGGGTTCGAACCGCCGACATTCGCCGTGTAAAGGCGACGCTCTACCAACTGAGCTAAGCACCCGATAAAGCGCGCTAGTTTACTCGATCCTTGAGCGCTTTACCAGCCTTGAACGAAGGCGTTTTCGAGGCGGCAATCTGGATGCTCTGACCGGTACGCGGGTTACGGCCGGTGCGGGCTTCACGCTCGCGCACCAGGAAGGTACCAAAGCCCACGAGGGAGACCTGGTCACCCTTGGCGAGGGTATCGCCGACCACACTCACCATGGCATCCACGATCTTGCCGGCCTGGGCCTTGGGAACATCGGCTTCCGCCGCGATCGCGTCGATCAATTCGGATTTATTCATGAAGCGCTTCCTTATCTCAGTGGTGACTCAGGCTTTCTGCCGGACGGGGCCTAGCTTACACCAGCCGGGGACCTTTTCTCCATGGTCCCGCGACTGCCCTCGGCACGAAATCAGATGATGCGCATGGGGTTATAGCAAGCCCCCCGAAAAAGTGTCAAACGCCCGCCCGGCGGGGCGCTCGGCCGGGCGTGAACCCGCACACAAAAAAACCGCGGGCGCCGATGAACCCAGCGCCCGCGGTTTCGCTCCAATTACAGATGCTTAGTGATGCCGGACCCGACGGCGACCGGTTTCCTTGGCCGGTTTGACGACTTCCTCGACCTTCTCTGGCGTTTCCCCGGCCTTGCCTTCCGGCATGTGGGTCAGCGCGAGCTCGAGGACCTCGTCGATCCAGCGCACCGGACGAATATCCAGCTTCTGCTTGATGTTCTTCGGGATGTCGACCAGATCCTTCTCGTTCTCTTCCGGGATCAGGACGGTGCGAATCCCTCCGCGGTGGGCGGCCAGCAACTTCTCCTTCAGGCCCCCGATCGGCAGAACCTGACCACGCAGCGTAATCTCGCCGGTCATCGCGACATCCGCCCGCACCGGGATACCGGTCAGTGCCGAGACGATCGCGGTGCACATGCCGATGCCCGCGGACGGGCCATCCTTCGGCGTCGCGCCCTCCGGCACGTGGATGTGCAGGTCCTTCTTCTCGTGGAAGTTCTCCTCCAGGCCCAGGGCCTCGGCGCGCGAGCGAACCACGGTCAGGGCGGCGTGGATCGATTCCTGCATCACGTCGCCGAGCTTGCCGGTCTGCTGGGTCTTGCCCTTGCCCGGGACCACGCTGGCCTCGATGGTCAGCAACTCGCCGCCGACCTCGGTCCAGGCGAGGCCCGTGACCTGCCCGACCTGATCGTTTTCCTCGGCCAGGCCGAAGCGGAAGCGACGCACGCCGAGATATTTCTCCAGCGTCTTGGGCGAGACCGAGGTGGTGCGTGCCCGCTCCTTCTCGCTGGCCAGCAGACGCTGCTTGGCCACCTTGCGGCAGACCTTGGCGATCTCGCGCTCCAGCGAGCGCACGCCGGCCTCGCGGGTGTAGTACCGCACCATGTCGCGCACCGCCGAATCGGAGATCTGGATCTCGGCCGGCTTCAGGCCGTTGGCCTTGATCTGCTTGGTCAGCAGATAGTTGTGCGCGATGTGGACCTTCTCGTCCTCGGTGTAGCCGGACAGGCGGATGACCTCCATGCGGTCCAGCAACGGCCCGGGGATGTGCATGCTGTTGGCCGTGGCCACGAACATCACGTCCGACAGGTCGAAATCGACCTCCAGGTAGTGGTCGCTAAACGTGTGGTTCTGTTCCGGATCCAGCACCTCGAGCATCGCCGAGGCCGGGTCACCCCGGAAGTCCATCGCCATCTTGTCAATTTCGTCCAGCAGGAACAGCGGGTTGCGCACACCGACCTTGGCCAGGTTCTGGATGATCTTGCCCGGCAGCGAGCCGATGTAGGTCCGACGATGGCCGCGGATCTCGGCCTCGTCGCGCACGCCGCCCAGCGCCATGCGCATGAACTTGCGATTGGTCGCACGCGCGATGGACTGCCCCAGCGAGGTCTTGCCAACCCCGGGCGGGCCGACCAGGCACAGGATCGGGCCCTTCAGCTTGCGCACGCGGGACTGCACCGCGAGATACTCGAGGATGCGTTCCTTGACCTCTTCCAGGCCGTAGTGGTCCTCGTTGAGGATCTTCTCGGCGCGCGTCAGGTCCTTGCTGACCCGGGTCTTTTTCTTCCACGGGACGTTGACCAGCCAGTCGATGTAGCTGCGCACGACGGTGGCCTCGGCCGACATCGGGGACATCATCTTCAGCTTGTTCAGCTCGGCGGTGGCCTTCTTCTTGGCCTCCTCCGGCATCCCCGCCTTCTCGATCTTGTCGGCCAGGTCTTCCTGCTCGTTCGGCGCGTCCTCGAGATCCCCCAGCTCCTTCTGAATGGCCTTCATCTGCTCATTCAGGTAGTACTCGCGCTGGGACTTCTCCATCTGCTGCTTCACGCGGCCACGGATCTTCTTCTCGATCTGCAGCACATCCATCTCGCCCTCGATCTTGGCGACCAGGTGCTCCAGGCGCGCGCGCACATTGGCGATCTCGAGGACTTCCTGCTTCTCTTCCAGCTTCAGCGACATGTGCGCGGCAATGGTGTCGGCCAGGCGCGAGGTGTCGTCGATCCCGGCCAGCGAGGTCAGGATCTCCGGCGGGACCTTCTTGTTCAGCTTGATGTACTGCTCGAACTGATTCAGCGCGGAGCGGCCGAGGATCTCCAGCTCCTTGTCCTCGGTGTCGTATTCCTCGTCGATCAACCGGATGTCGGAGACGAAGTAGTCCTCTTCCTTCTCGACATTGCCGGTAGTGGAGATATCCATCACATGGGCGCGCTGGGCACCCTCGACCAGCACCTTGATGGTGCCGTCGGGCAGGCGCAGCAGCTGCAGGATATTGCCGAGGGTGCCGATCTGGTGCAGATCGCCGGCCTCCGGCTCGTCGACCTCCGCGCTCTTCTGCGCGACCAGCAGCACCTGCTTGTTCTCGGCCATGGCCGAATCCAGCGCCCGGATCGACTTCTCGCGACCCACGAACAGCGGGATGACCATGTGGGGATAGACCACGACATCGCGCAGCGGCAGGACCGCGACGCGCTTGACGGGGGAGTCCACCTCGTTCTGGGAGGAGTGGGTATCGGTCATGTTGCCCCCTAAGGGCTGGACGAATGTACAGGAGGAAGTGGGGGCGGCGGCGCCCGTTTCAAGGGCGCCGCAACACTTCCGCTCAGGAATCCGCGGCAGCCTGCTTCTTGGCGAACGAGTCGTTCTCGTAGACCAGGTACGGCTCGGCATCGCCACGGATCACCGCCTCGTCGATCACCACCTTGCTGACCCCCTCCATGGAGGGCAGCTCGTACATGGTGTCGAGCAGGATGTTCTCCATGATGGTGCGCAGCCCGCGCGCACCGGTCTTGCGGGCCATCGCCTTGTGGGCGATCGCGGACAGGGCATCGTCGCGGAACTCGAGCTCCACGCCCTCCATCTCGAACAGGCGCGCGTACTGCTTGATCAGGGCGTTCTTCGGCTGGGTCAGGATCGTGATCAGTGCGTCCTCGTCGAGCTCGTCCAGCGTCGCCTGCACCGGCAGACGGCCAACGAACTCGGGGATCAGGCCATAGCGCACCAGGTCATCGGCCTCCAGCTGCTTCAACCACTGGCCACCGGACTTGGCCGCCTCGGTGGTGCGCAACTCGGCGCCAAAGCCGATCCCGCCCTTCTCGGCGCGCTGCTGGATCACCTTCTCCAGCCCGGAGAAGGCACCGCCACAGATGAACAGGATATTGCTGGTATCGACCTGCAGGAATTCCTGCTGCGGGTGCTTGCGCCCGCCCTGCGGCGGCACCGAGGCGGTGGTGCCCTCGATCAGCTTCAGCAGGGCCTGCTGCACGCCCTCGCCCGAGACGTCACGGGTGATGGACGGGTTGTCCGACTTGCGCGAGACCTTGTCGATCTCGTCGATGTAGACAATGCCGTTCTCGGCCTTCTCGACGTCGTAGTCGCACTTCTGCAGCAGCTTCTGGATGATGTTCTCGACATCCTCGCCCACGTAGCCAGCCTCGGTCAGCGTGGTGGCATCGGCGATGGTGAACGGGACATTCAGTACCCGCGCCAGGGTCTCGGCCAGCAGCGTCTTGCCGGAGCCGGTGGGGCCGATCAGCATAATGTTCGACTTGGACAGCTCGACATCGTCCTTGCCGGCCCGGGCCTGCAAGCGCTTGTAGTGGTTGTACACCGCGACCGAAAGGATCTTCTTCGCGGAGTTCTGGCCGATCACGTAGTCGTCGAGGATCGCGCGGATCTCGTGCGGCGTCGGCAGGGAATCACGCTCGGCGTGCCCCGCTTCCTGCATCTCCTCGCGGATGATGTCGTTGCACAGTTCGACGCACTCGTCGCAGATGAATACGGATGGCCCGGCGATCAGCTTGCGCACCTCGTGCTGGCTCTTTCCGCAGAAAGAACAGTACAGGAGCTTGCCGTCGGCGGGGGGGGTGGTTTCGTCGCTCATCCGTTTGCCTCGGTTGCGATTTCAGTGTTCTTCAGAACATGCCCCGTTTGCCTGGCAGTTGCAAACGAGCCAAGCGGAAGTCCGGTATTGAAGCTGCGCCCCGCAGCGGTGCTCCGGGGCGCAGTTGCGAAGGACGCGGACTCAGCTCGCGGAGTCGCGGTGGGTCAGCACGTGGTCGACCAGGCCGTATTCCTTCGCCTCAGTCGCGGTCAGGAAACGGTCGCGATCGGTGTCCTCCGCGATCTTCTCCACCGGCTGGCCGGTGTGGTGGGCCAGCACATTGTTCAGTTCATCACGGATCTTCAGGATCTCGCGGGCGTGGATGTCGATATCCGAGGCCTGGCCCGAGAATCCGCCCAGCGGCTGATGGATCATCACCCGTGAATGCGGCAGGGTGTGCCGCTTGCCAGCGGCACCGCCCGCCAGCAGCACGGCGCCCATGCTCGCCGCCTGGCCGACGCACAGCGTGCTGACCTCGGGCTTGATGAACTGCATGGTGTCGTAGATCGCCATGCCAGCGGTGACCGCACCGCCCGGGGAATTGATGTACAGGCTGATTTCCTTGTCCGGATTTTCCGACTCGAGGAACAGCAGCTGGGCCACGATCACATTGGCCATGTAGTCCTCGACCGGACCCACGCAGAAGATCACTCGATCCTTCAGCAGGCGGGAGTAGATGTCGTAGGCGCGCTCGCCGCGGGCGGTCTGCTCGACCACCATCGGTACCAGGTTCAGCCCCTGGGCGTGTTGTGCGCCCTGGTCGGCCATATCGTGGCTCATTCAGTCGACTCCTTGTTCGGATTCATCACGTCCTGGAAGCTGGTTTCCTTCTCGGTGACCTTGCCCTGCTCGAGCACCCAGTCAACGACCTGATCTTCCAGCACCAGTGACTCCAGGTTGCTCTTCGCCTGGGGATTGGAGCGGTAGTACTGCTTCACCTCTTCCGGATCCTCGTAGGTTGCGGCCATCTCCTCGAGATCGCGCTCGACCCGCTCGGCGTCCACCTCGAACCCCTTCTGTTCGATGATGGCCCGCAGCGCCAGGCCCAGGCGCACGCGACGCTTGGCTTCTTCCTCGAACAGGCTGTCCGGCAGCGGCTGGGTCTGCTGCGCGCCGC
Organism: Thioalkalivibrio sp. AKL9; assembly: GCF_000377825.1. Taxonomy (NCBI): domain Bacteria; kingdom Pseudomonadati; phylum Pseudomonadota; class Gammaproteobacteria; order Chromatiales; family Ectothiorhodospiraceae; genus Thioalkalivibrio; species Thioalkalivibrio sp. AKL9. The sequence continues at coordinate 8,457 of NZ_KB905108.1, forward strand.
CGAAACGCTTCTCGGCCTCTTCGCGCAGGCGGTTGACCTCCGACTTCACCAGGGCCTCCGGAAGATCGAAGTCGTGCTTGTCGACCACGGCCTCCAGCACCTGTTGCTTGACCCGACCCTTCAGGGCCTGACGCAGTTCCCGCTCCATATTGGACCGCACATCGGCGCGAAGTTTCTCGACCGAGCCGTCCTCGATGCCGAATTTCTTCGCAAATTCCTCATCGACCTCCGGCAGCTTGGGGCCTTCGACCTGCTTGATGGTCAGCGCGAACTGCGCGGTCTGGCCCTTCAGGTTCTCCGCCGGGTAGTCGTCGGGGAAGGTGACATCGATGGTCGGCTCCTCGCCGGTCTTCACACCCTTGAGCTGTTTCTCGAAGTCCTCGATCAGGCGCCCGGCACCAAGCTCGATCTGGAAGTCGTCGGCCTTGCCGCCCTCGAACTCCTCGCCGTTCAGCGAACCGACGAAGTCCAGCGTCACCCGGTCGCCTTTCTTCGCCTTGCGTTTGACCTCGGCCCACTCCTTGTTCTGCTCGCGCAGGGAGTCGATCACGCGATCGATGTCCTCGTCCCCGACCTCGGCCACCGGGCGCTCGATCTCGACGCCGGAGAAATCGGCCACCTCCACTTCCGGGAACACCTGGAAGCTGGCGGTGAATTCGATCGCGTCGGTGCCTTCCAGATTGGTCGGCTCAATGCTCGGGTTACCGGCCGGCTCCAGGCCTTCCTGCTGCACCGCCTCACGGTAGCTTTCCTGCAGGACCTCGCTCAGAACCTCCTGATACACACCGGTGCCGTAGCGCTGGCGCACGACCTTCAGCGGGACCTTGCCCGGGCGGAAGCCGTCCAGCTTGACCCGCTTGGCGAGGGACTTCAGGCGATTGTCGACCTCGGTATCGATCCGCTCGGAGGGGACCTGGATGGTCATCTTGCGTTCCAGGTTGCCGGTGGCTTCAACAGAAACTTGCATGGAGGGCCTCGTCATAGTTCGGTAATCGGTCATCCCTGCCGATCGCAGTGGTAACCTTCATGGCTGGTCGGAATGCAGACAGTGGTGCGAAAGGAGAGACTCGAACTCTCACGGGTTTTACCCCACTGGGACCTAAACCCAGCGCGTCTACCAGTTCCGCCACTTTCGCAATCTTGCAGAAAACTCTTGTTGCGTTCGCGCGTTAGCCGCGCATTCTAGCGTGTTCCCCACCCACAAACACAAAGAGCCCGTATAGACGGGCCCTTGTGCCGGTGCGGGGACCGGAGAAAATGGTGGGTCGTGTAGGATTCGAACCTACGACCAATTGGTTAAAAGCCAACTGCTCTACCAACTGAGCTAACGACCCTTTTCGGTTCGGCCCGGAGCGAACATCTGAATCGCCCTGGCCGTTGCAAAGTCGAAGGCCCGGGATCGCCGGGCCTCCAGTGCCGCGTAGTTTACGGCGCGACGGGGAAAACGCAAGACGTGCCCCCGTCGCTATGCCATCAGATGGCTTCCAGCTTGCGCATGCCGCCCGGCAGCAGCTTCATGTCCACCAGCGAGGTGATCAGCGCCTTGCCAAAGCTGGCCTCGTCTTCGTAGACCATCTTGTAGTACTGGATCTTCATGGTCAGCGCGGCGCCGAAGACGATCATGATGAACGTCAGGAAGCCGCCCAGGGCCAGCGTGGAGATGCCGGTGATCCCCTGGCCGATGGTGCAGCCCATCGCCAGAACGCCGCCGAAGCCCATCAGGATCCCGCCGATGAAGTGGTTCACGAAGTCGCGCACCGAAGCGAACCACTCGAAGCGGAAGGCACGCGTGACCAGGGCCCAGAAGAAGGAACCCAGGATCACGCCGGCCAGCGCCATCACGCCGAAGTACAGGACGGTGCTGTCGAAGCCGGTCGACACGTAGCGCAGGCTCTGCCCCATCGGGTTGATGAAGGTGAACGACTGGTTGGCCCAGGGGGCACTCTCGGCCGGGCGCTCACCCGCGTCGGCATCCGCCACGAAGTCCCAGTCCGAGACATAGGCTTGCGGCGTGTAGGTGTCCATGCCGTCATCGACCTGGATGTTGCTGGTCAGCCACCAGGCACCCAGCACCATCAGGCCGATCACCAGACCGCCCAGGATGTTGTCGAAGCTCTTGCGGAAGTCCGCGGCCTTGAAGATCAGGGCCAGCAGCAGAACGCCGATCACCAGACCCAGCACCAGGCGCGCGGTCAGGCCGTTCTCTTCACCGGCCACCAGCGTGCCCAGATCCTGGCCCGCCGGGGTGGAGATCGCCAGCGCGGTGGTCCAGTCCATGAACAGCAGGGAATACAGGGTGTCGGACGTGCCCGGCAGCGGGCGAACCATGTAGAAGGCGATGATCGCGATCACGATCAGCACCATCAGCGACTTGATGTTGCCGCCGCCGACGCGCACCAGGGTCTTGTTACCGCAACCCGAGGCGTAGGTCATGCCGATCCCGAACAGGAAGCCGCCCAAGGCGTGCTCGACCCACTGGAATTCGGTCATGCGATAGTTGGGGAAGGAGCCATCCGCGCTCAGCACGCCGAAGAACTCGAGGATCGCCACGCCCAGCATGGCCACGGCAATCGCCAGCAACCAGGAACGCATGCGCCCTGTGTCGCCCATGTTCACCCAGTCGGACACGGCGCCCATGGTGCAGAAGTTGGTCTTGTTCGCTACGGCTCCCATGATGAAGGCGAGGATGAACGCCCCACCCAGGAACGCCATTGCGGCAGTCGAAAAACTGGAGAATTCCATCACGTATCCTCTCGATGAAAGATTTCAGGGCACGCCTGCACCCATGGGGTGCGCAGCATACATCGGACGCTAGACGAGATCGAGCCCGCTTTCATTCCTGCCCGAGGCATTCCGGGGCCACGGATCAGTCGGGGACATACCGGGTCGGGTCGGGCACACCGGCGGCCGCGAAGCCCTCGCGGCGGATGCGGCAGCTGTCGCAGCGCCCGCATGCGCGGCCGGCGGCGTCGGCCTGGTAGCAGCTGACCGTCTGGCTGTAGTCGACCCCGAGGCGGACCCCGGCCTGGATGATCTCGGCCTTGGACCAGTGCATCAGCGGCGCCCGCACCTCCCAGGGCGTGCCCTCCACCCCGCTGCGGGTCGCCACCCGGGCGAGGTCGCGGAAGGCCTCGATGAAGGCCGGACGACAATCCGGGTAGCCGGAGTAGTCCACCGCATTGGCCCCCACATACAGCAGGCGCGCGTCCAGGGTCTCGGCAAACCCCAGGGCGAGCGCCAGAAACACCGTGTTGCGTGCCGGCACGTAGGTCACGGGGATACCCTCGGTCGGTGCCGTGGGCACGGCGATCGCGGCGTCCGTCAGTGCGGACCCACCAATCGCGCTCAGATCCACCGCCACTATGCGGTGATCGGTCACGCCCTGGGCGGCGGCTACGCGCCGCGCGGCGTCCAGCTCCGTGTGATGGCGTTGACCATAGTCGATCGACAGGGCGTGACAGTCCAGCCCCTCGGCGCGGGCCATGGCCAGGCAAGTCGCCGAGTCGAGCCCGCCCGAGAGCAGCACCACGGCCTTCTCCGCGCGCTCACTCATCTCAACGGCCCGGCTGATCGCCCCAGAGGAGCTTGTGCAGTTGCACCTGAAAGCGAACCGGGAGGCGTTCCGCGATGATCCAGTCGGCCAGGGCCCTCGGTTCCAGTTCGTCGTACACCGGCGAGAACAGGACCTCGACCTCCGGGGCCAGCCCCAGACGCTCCAGCTCGGCTCGCGCCCAGTCAAAGTCCTCGCGCCCGGCCAGCACGAACTTCAGCTGGTCGCCGGCCTTCAGCCGGGGGATATTTTCAGGGCGATTGCGAGCGGCCTCCTGCGAGGCCGGCGCCTTCCAGTCCATCACGATGGCCACCCGCGGATCGACACCCGCGATCGCCATCGCCCCGCTGGTCTCCAGCGACACGCTGAAACCGGCATCGCACAGGCCCTCCAGCAGCGGCAGGCAGCCCGGCTGCGCGAGCGGCTCGCCACCCGTCACGCAGACATGCCGAACCCCGGCGCGCCCGACCCAGTCAAGGATCGTCGCCAGCATCAGGGCCTCGCCCCCCTCGAAGGCGTATTCGCTGTCACACCAGCGACAGCGTAGCGGGCAACCGGTCAGGCGCACGAAGGCGGTGGGCCAGCCCACCTGCGCCGCCTCCCCCTGCAGGGAGACGAACATCTCGGTGATCCTCAGCCGCACCGCGGCCGGGTCGATCACCCCGGCGCCCCGGGCATCGCGCAGCGTGTCCGTGGTCATTGGCGGTCTTCGATCCGCCGCAGGCGCTCACGGGCCAGGCGATCCAGGGTGGTCCCGCCGTGGTCGGCCCGCACCGCCTCCAGGGCCTCGCGCGCCGCGTCGAAGTTCTGCAGTTCGTAGTGGGCGTAGCCAATCTTCAGCAGGGCATCCCCACCCTTGTCGCTTTCGGGGAAATCCTCTCGCAGTCGCTCGAAATCCTCCAGCGCTGCCTCGAACTCGCCGCTGGCGTATTTCGCCTCGGCCAGCCAGTACCAGGCATTGGCGGTGAAGTTGCCCTCGGGGTAGTCCTCGATGAACTGCTCGAGCTTGCGCATGGCCGTGGTGTAATCCCCGGCCATCAGGTCGTCAAACGCCGCCTGATAGGCGGCCTGCTCGTCCGCCTCCGGCAGGTCCAGTTCGACCACTTCCTCCCGCGGCGCGGCATCCGTGGCTACCGCCCCGCTCTCGAACGCGCCCACCCGCTCATCCAGATGACGGAACTGATCGCGCTGGCGGGTGCTGAGACGGTTCATCTCGTGGCGCAGGGTTTCCACCTCGCCACGCAGTTCGCGCAGGTCCCGACTCAGCGACTCCGAGACCTGCAGCAGTTCATTCATCGCACTGGAATCCAGCACCCGCTCGACCCGCTCGAGGCGGCGTTCGAGCTGGCGGATCTGCGACTGGGTGGCGAACACCGTATCGTCCTGGGCCCCGGCCGTGCCCGGCACCAGGGCCAGCGGGGCCAGGGCAAAGGTTACGGCCAGAATGACGCCAAAAAGAAGGCCCGGACGTCCCGGGCACCGAAACAGAAATGCCCCCGAGGGGGCATTTCCGCAAGACTTGTCGAGCTTTGATTGCATCTGGCTTCCCGTCGCTTAGCGCCGGGATTCGTAGACCAGCTCGACCCGGCGATTCTTGGCCCAGGCCTCCTCGTTCTGCTGGAAGGCCACCGGCATCTCTTCACCATAACTGATGACCTCGAGCTGGTCATCCGAGGCGCCGTTCAGATTCAGCACCCGGCGCACCGACTGCGCCCGGCGTTCGCCCAGAGCCAGGTTGTACTCGCGCGTGCCGCGCTCGTCGGTATGCCCTTCCAGACGCAGGCGCGCACCCGAATTCTGCGAGAGATAGGCGGCATGCGCCTCCAGCATCGGCATGTATTCGGACTTGACCTCGTCGCGGTCGAACTCGAAATACACCAGGCGTTCGGCCAGCGGGCTTTCCGGGTCGTCCAGGGCCGCCGCGTCGAAATCGCGATCTCGACCCAGGCCGCGGGCCTCGGCGGCCTCGCGTTCGGCACGCGCCTGTTCGGCGGCCGCCTCGCGCTCGGCGGCACGTTCGGCATCCTCGGCATCGCGCGTGGGTGTGGCACAGGCCGACAGGGCCGCAATGACGACAGCCGCAACGGCCAGGCGAAACAGGTTATTCATGGCTTTCGTTTCCTCGAAAAAGGGATAGTAAATAGGTCTGGGGACATCAGTTCAGGGGCGACCAGGCAGGTTCGCGCACTTCGCCTTCGCGGGCGGCCAACCGCTGGTGCACCTGGCCGTCGCGACTGACCGAGCCGAGCACGCCTCGCCCCCCATCCGTCAGGGCATACAGGATCATGCTGCCATTGGGTGCAAAGCTTGGCGACTCTGCATCGCGCCCGTCCGTGAGGCGCGTCACACGGCGATCATCCAGATCGAGACGCGCCAGCTGAAATCCGCCATCGCCCCCATGGACGTACACCAATGAGCGACCATCCGGGGAAATCGTGGCCGCCGCCGCGTAGCCGCTCTCGAAGGTAAGACGGCGCGCATTGCCACCGCTGGCCGGCTGGGCATAGATTTGCGGCGCGCCCGCACGATCCGAGGTGAAGTAGATGGTGTCGCCGTCGGGTGACCAGACCGGCTCGGTCTCGATCGCGCTGGAGCGCGTCAGTTGACGCAGATCGCCTGAGGCCAGATCCATCACGTAGATATTCGGCGAGCCGTCGCGCGAAAGGCTCAGCGCCAGCTGGCGGCCGTCCGGGGACCAGGCCGGGGCGCTGTTAATGCCGGTAAAACTCGCGATCCGGTTGCGCTCGCCGGTCTCCACATTCTGACGGAAGACCTCGGAGCGGCGATTCTCGAAGGAGACGTAGACCAGCTCACGACCGTCCGGCGACCAGTCCGGCGACATGATCGGATCCCGCGACCGGAACAGGGTGCGCGGATTGGCGCCGTCGGAGTCGGCGACCTCCAGGCGAAACTCGCGCGAGTCGTTGCGGCGCTCGACGCTGACAAACGCGATACGCGCACTGAAGGCACCCGGGTCTCCGGTGATCTGCTCGTAGACGATATCCGACACGCGATGCGCGCCGCGGCGCAGCATGTCCGCCGGCACCGGGATACGCCAGCCGCCCAGGCGTTCCTCGGCCAGCACGTCGAACACGTGGAACTCGACCAGCACGTTGTCGCCGTCGGGGCGCATGGAGCCGACCACCAGGTACTCCAGACCCGCCTCGGCCCAGGGCTGGGCAAGGAAGTCGGCTGGGCCCGAGGGTGCTTGGGGCAAACCGTCGCGTTCGACGTCAAACAGCCCGCTCCGGGTCAGGTTCGCGGCCAGGATCTGGTCCACATCCTCGCCCGGACGCCCGTCGCCGTCCCAGGTGAACGGAGCCACGGCCACCGGGATCGCACCCGTCACCCCCTCGGTTACCGTCACTTCCAGTACCGCCTGGGCTTGCGCCGACCAAAGCAGCGCCAACCCCAGCAGCATCGTATGAATCATTCGTCGCATGTGTTTCCTCGTGGACCGGCTTGCGCCGGCCCGGTCAGTCGGGCTCGAAGCGGATGAGCACCCCACCGCGCACGGCATCCGCATCCGGCGGGCGCGGCAGCGACGACAGGCGATCCATGGTCTGACGGACCGAGTCGCAGAAGGCGGGCCCGCCGGAGCAGCTCTCGATGTCGAAATTGATGATACGCCCGGTCTCGTTGACGCGCACGAGAACGATGGCACGATCCGAGGCATCCAGCCCCGATGGCTGGCGCCAGCGTCGCTGCACCACCGACTGCACCTGCGCGCGCCATTCGTTCAGCTCACGATCCGCCTGTGCCTGGCGTTCCGCGGCCTCGCGCCGGGCCTGGGCCTCGGCCATGCGCTCCTGCTCGCGCTCCATCGCCTCACGGCGGCGCTGCTCTTCCAGTTCGCGCTCCTGCTCGGCGCGACGCTCGGCCTCTTCCCGTTCGCGGCGTTCGGCCGCCTCGCGCTCGCGGCGCTCCGCCTCTTCCTGCGCCTGACGCTCCGCTTCCTCGCGCTCCCGCCGTTCCGCCGCCTCACGCTCGCGCGCCTCCTCGGCCTCACGCCGGGCCTGTTCCGCAGCCTCGCGCTCCTGGCGGATACGCTCGCGTTCGGCCTCGGCCTCCTCGCGCGCCTGGCGACGCTCCTCCTCGGCCTCGCGGCGGGCCTGCTCGGCATCCTCCAGGGCCTGCTGGCGCGCGCGCTCCTGTTCCTCGCGGCGGCGTTGCTCCTCCGCCTGGCGGCGCTCTTCCTCGCGCCGGGCCTGTTCCTCGGCGCGGCGGCGCTCCTCTTCGGCGCGCAGCTGTTCGGCGACCTGCTCCTGCTCGGCGACTTCGCGCTGGTGTTCGATGCGATCGAAGGTCTCGGCATCCACCGCGACCGCGTCGATCACCTCGATATCCTCCTGCACCGCGATCTCGACAGCGGCACGGGTGGAGGTCGGCGAGACGAGGCTGACATTCAGCAACAACGCCGCGAACAACACGCCATGCAGAAGCAGGACGAGGACCAGGCTCAAGGGATGACGGCGCAGGAGCTCGAACACGGCGGGGCGGCTCAGTCCTGGTTGTCGCGCGGCGGCTCGGTGATCAGCCCGACCCGGCCGCCTCCGGCACGCTGCAGGGCAACCATGGCATCGATCACGCGGCCGTAATCGACATTGCGGTCACCGCGCACGAAGGTCTGGGTACCCGGATTCTCGGCGAGGAACTCGCGCACGATCTCGGTCATCTCCTGCGGCGCCAGCGGCTCGTTCACATAGGGCCCCTGGTTCAGGCTCATGGCGCCGCCGGCATCCACCGTGACCACCAGCGGCTCGGCCGCCTGCGGGTCCTCTTCCATGGCCTCGGCATCGGCCTCCGGGAGGTCGACCTCCACGCCCTGCTGCAGCATGGGCGCGGTGATCATGAAGATGATCAGCAGAACGAGCATCACGTCGATGAACGGCACGACGTTGATCTGCGACATGGGCCGCCGCAGGCGGCGACTGTTGCGACGCGACTCGGCCATGGCTTAGGCCGGCGCCCCGGCGGCACCCTCGGCAGGCTTGCCCGCCCCCTGGCGATTCAGCAGGGCCACGAACTCGTCGCCGAAGTTCTCCAAGCGCGAGGCCACGCGGTCAACATCCCCGGCGAAGCGATTGTAGGCGATCACCGCCGGGATGGCGGCGAACAGGCCAAGCGCGGTCGCGATCAGGGCCTCGGCAATCCCGGGGGCCACCATCGCCAGTGTGGCCTGCTGCACCCCGGACAGCCCCAGGAAGGCATGCATGATGCCCCACACCGTCCCGAACAGGCCGATGTACGGGCTGGTCGAACCGACCGTGGCGAGGAACTGCAGGTAGCGCTCCATCTCGTCGGTCTCGCGCGCGATGGCCACGCGCATCGCGCGGTGCGCGGGCTCGCCGGGCGCCATGCCGTGCTGGCGGGCCCGCAGGAATTCCTTGAAGCCCGAGGAGAAGACATGCTCCATGCCGGACATCTCCGACTTGCGCCGCACCCCCTCGTACAGATGCGACAGATCGGCGCCGGACCAGAAGCGCTCCTCGAATTCATCGCTGGCGCGGTGGGCCGCGTTGAGGGAACGCGCCTTGATGATAATCACCAGCCAGGAGAGCACCGAGGCGACCACCAGGATCACCATGACCAGCTGCACGATCAGACTCGCGTCCATGATCAGCTGGTACATTGAAAAGTCGACTGTCACTTGTCCATCTCCCGTTATGCCTTTGTTCCATCCGCCGCACGCAGCGCGTGCGTCACTTCATCGGGGATTGCCACCGGCGCCTGCCGGGCCACGTCCACACAGGCAATGCCGACCTCGCCAGTCACCAGCACCGCCGCGTCACGCTGCACCGCCTGCGCGAATTCGATGCTGGCGCGGCGCAGACGCTGCACCCGGCAGGTCACCGTCAGGGCCTCGTTGAAATGGGCGGGACGCTGCATCTCCACAGACAGACGCCGCACGGCGAACACAATTCCGTACTCGGCGCGCAGCCGGTCCTGCTCGAAGCCCAGCGCACGCAGCCATTCGGTCCGCGCGCGCTCCATGAATTTCAGATAATTCGCGTGGTAGACCACGCCACCGGCATCGGTGTCCTCGTAATACACCCGCACCGGCCATTCGAAATCCGTCGTCATGGCTGGCGCGCGCCCTCGGCCATCGGCGTCAGCAAGTCACCCTCCTCCGTGCGCGCCAGACCAAACATGGCCAGCGTGCGGCGGGTCGCCTGGCGCCCGCGCGGGGTGCGCTGCAGATAGCCCTGCTGGATCAGGAACGGCTCGACCACATCCTCCAGCGTGCCGCGGTCCTCGTTCATCGCGGTGGCCAGACTCTCGACCCCGACCGGGCCACCATCAAACTTCTCCACCAGCACCTCCAGCAGACGGCGGTCCTGGGCATCCAGCCCCGAGGCATCGATCGCCAGCAGGTCCAGCGCCTGCGCGGCCACATCGAGCGTCACCACGCCGTCGGCCCGCACCTGGGCGAAATCGCGCACCCGCCGCAACAGACGATTGGCCAGACGCGGCGTGCCGCGCCCGCGGCGCGCGATCTCGGTCGCGCCCTCGGCCTCGACCCCCACGCCCAGCAAGCCAGCGGCGCGATTCACGATATGCGCGAGATCGGGGACAGTGTAATGATCGAGGCGCTGGACGATACCGAACCGGTCACGTAACGGGGCCGAGAGCAGCCCGGCGCGGGTGGTGGCCCCCACCAGCGTGAACGGCGGCAGGTCCACCTTGATTGAACGCGCGGCCGGACCCTCGCCGATCACGATATCCAGCTGGCCATCCTCCAGGGCGGGATACAGGATCTCTTCCACCACCGTCGGCAGGCGGTGGATCTCGTCGACGAACAGGACATCGCGCGGCTCCAGCGCGGTGAGGATCGCCGCCAGGTCGCCGGCGCGCTCCAGCACCGGGCCGGAGGTCTGACGCAGGCCCACCCCCAGTTCGTTGGCAATGATATGCGCGAGGGTCGTCTTGCCCAGCCCGGGCGGGCCGGCGACCAGCGTATGGTCCAGGGCCTCGTCACGCCCGCGGGCGGCCTCGATGAACAGCCCCAGCTGCTCGACCACGCGCGGCTGACCGGTGTAGTCCGCGAGCCGTTTCGGGCGCAGGCTGACCTCCGCCCGCTCTTCCTCGGACCGACTCTGCATATCCACCAGACGTGATTCCATAGCCTCGCAGTATGCATCGCCACCGGCGCCGTTTACAGGGCCTTCTGCCGGGTTTTCGGACCGGGGTCCGGGCGTGGGTCGGCGTGGTCAGGCGCTGGCGGGCAAGTCGCGGGCGTAGACCAGGAACACGCCATGCCCGCCGGCCTCGAACTCCAGCCAGATCATTGGCAGGTCCGGGAAGGCGGCCTCCACCGCGGCCTGGCTGTTGCCGACCTCCACGATCAGCGCGCCGCCCCCGGTCAGGTGCTCGCGGGCCCCGTCCAGGATGCGGCGCACGATATCCAGCCCGTCGCCCCCGGCAGCCAGTCCCAATGCCGGCTCGTGGCGGTACTCCTCCGGCAAGGCCGCCATGTCCTCGGCATCCACGTACGGCGGATTGGACACGATCAGGTCATAGCGGTCACCGGCTTGCAGCCCATCGAACACGTCGGACTGCAATGCGCGGACTTGTTCGCTCATCTGGTGGCGCTCGATGTTGATCCGAGCCACCGCCAGCGCATCCGGCGAGACATCCGCCAGGTCCACCTGCGCCTGCGGCAGGGCCAGCGCCATCGCGATACCGATGCAGCCGCCCCCGGTGCAAAGATCCAGGGCCCGAGTCACCCCATCGGGATCCACCCACGGTTCGAAGCCCGCGGCGATCAACTCCGCCAGGGGCGAGCGCGGCACCAGCACGCGCTCGTCGACATAGAACGGCAACCCGGCGAACCAGGCCTCGCGGGTCAGGTACGCCGCCGGCTTGCGGGTGGCGATGCGCTCGCGCAACACCGCCACGACCCGCGTGCGCTCGGCCTCGCTCAGGCGCGAATCCCACCACGACTCGGGTAGATCCAGCGGCAGGTGCAGGGTGTGCAGCACCAGCCAGGCCGCCTCGTCAAAGGCGTTGTCGGTGCCATGGCCGAAGGTCAGCCCGGCGCCGCGAAACTGGCTGGCGCCGAAGCGAATGAAGTCGCGCAAGGTGCGCAATCCGGTGGTTGAATCCATGCCCGGTCTTTCCGTTGCGTGCGGGGGCGGTCATCATACCGCCTCGATGTCACTGTGTACGCCCGAGCGAGATCCCGCATGAGCAAGATCGACCCCTGGCTGGCGCGCCTGTCGCACCTGCTGCCGCAGCACGCCCTGTCGCGCGTGGTGCACCGGCTGGCGCGCATCGAGTCGCCGCAGCTGCAACCGCTGCTGCGCGCCTTCGTGCGCCGCTTCGGCCTGAACATGGACGAGGCCGCGGAACCGGACCTGACCACCTACCCCAGCTTCAACGCGCTGTTCACCCGCGCCCTGCGCGAGGACGCACGGCCACTGGAGGGGGACGCGAATACCCTGGTCAGCCCGGCCGATTCCCGGGTCAGCGCCGCCGGGCGCATCGAGGGCGGACAGATCTTCCAGGCCAAGGGGCATCACTACACGGTCCGGGAACTGCTGGGCGGGGAGGACGAGCTCGCGGAGGCCTTCCGTCACGGGCACTTCGTGACCCTGTACCTGTCGCCGCGTCACTACCACCGACTGCACATGCCGCTGACCGGCACCCTGACCCACATGATCCATGTGCCCGGACGGCTGTTCTCGGTCGCCCCGCGCATCGTGCGTCACGTGCCGCGGCTGTACGCCCGCAACGAACGCGTGGTGACCTGCTTCGACACCCCGGTGGGGCCGATGGCCATGGCCCTGATCGGCGCCCAGAACGTCGGTTCCATCGAGACCGTCTGGGCCGGCGAGGTCACCCCGCCCCATGGTCGCGAGATCAGTGTGAGCGAGTATCCGGACCGTGCCGTCACCCTGGAGCGCGGCGCGGAGATGGGTCGCTTCAACCTGGGCTCGTCGGTCGTGCTGCTACTGCCCGATCACCCGCTGAAACTCGCGGAACACCTGACGCCCGAGACCGAGGTCCGGGTGCGCTCGACGCTTGGCCAGTTCTACTGAGCCTTCACCACGAAGCCCACAAAGAGCTGCCAGTTCCTTGATGGGATTCGCTGCGCTCATCCCATCCTACGACCTACTGAGTTTTCACCACCAAGCAAGCGACCGAAGAAAGGCCAGGTCAAGGGCGGATTGACCTGGCCTTTGTTCGGGCCTTCGTGTGCTTCGTGGTGACTCCTGAAGTTCAAGCGTGGGCGCGGGTCCCAGCCGGCTGATTGAAATAGGCGGCCTTCCAGCTTTCGTAGTCGGCGACGAGCCGCTCGACGTCGGCGGCATCGAACGCGCGCAGCCCGCTCAGCACCAGGTGCTTGCTGCCGTCGGCAACCACGGACTGGTCGATCACCAGCTCGTAGTCCAGGCGGATCTCGCCACGCTTGCCGTTGACCGTCATCACCGCATCCTTCAGGCGCGGCTCCGGCACCCCGGCGCTGGCCGCCAGCGGCTCGGGCAGGCGAAAGCCCATGCGCTCGTACATCACCAGCGGGCGCTTCGGGTTGACCATCACGCCGTGTTCCTCCATCAGCGGCACCAGCACGTGCGGGAAGTTCTGCCCGGAAAAGCCGACATAGCTGCGGATCAGCGACTCGATCGCATTGGGCTCGTCGATCACCGGCCCGGAGCGTTCCACCTCGATCACGCTCTTGCCGCCTTCGTCGGTGATGGCGAAGGCGTCACCCGGGCTGTCCGGGAACACCAGTGGCACGTTGCCACCCACCATGCCGGTAAAACGGAAGTGCATGTTGGCACTGGCGCCGTAGGTATCCAGCACCAGGGCGAACAGGAGATCGCCCGGGACGCAGAAGCGCCGGTTGTCGGCATCGTGGATCGGATTGAAGTCGCCCGCGAGGGTCTTGGCGAAGTCGCTGCCCTGCTCCGGGGTTACGACCAGCTGACCGTCGCGAAGGCGGTAGAAATCCTCAAGGAAGCGGGTATCGGTCACGCGGTCTCCCCGAACGCATCATTTGGTGTGGTTTTTCGCACCACTATAGCCCGAAATGCCCCTCGATGGCCTTGATAAAGGCATCGCCGTAGCGTTCCAGCTTGTGCTGCCCGACCCCGGAGATCCCGGCCATCTCGTCATGGGTGCGCGGCGCGGCCGCCACCATCTCCAGCAATGTGGCATCGCTGAAGATCACGTAGGGCGGCACCCCCTGATCCCGCGCCAGCTCGGTACGCAGGCCCCTTAGCGCCTCCCACAAGGAGCGATCCTCGGTGTCCATCGCCGCGACTGTACGGGCCGTATCACGCCGTGCCGGGCTGGCGCTACGTGTCCCCTTCTCCGGACGGGCCGCCTCCTCGCGCAGGTGAATCCCCTCCTCGCCGCGCAGAACCGGGCGGCAGGCCGGATCCAGCTTCAGTCCGCCGTAGCCCTCGTCATCCAGACGCAGCAGCCCACGCGCCAGCAACTGCCGGACCACGCCGCGCCACTGCGCCTTGTCCAGTTCCTTGCCAATGCCGAAGGTGCTCAGACGATCGTGCCCCAGACGGGTCAGGCGCTCACTGGCCGAGCCGCGCAGCACGTCGATCACATGCCCGGCGCCGAAGCGCTCGCCGGTTCGATAGATGCAGGACAGGAGCTTTTGCACCGGCACGCTGGCATCCCAGGTCGCCGGCGGCTCCAGACAGTTGTCGCAGGCCCCGCAGGGTTCCGGCATGTGCTCGTCGAAATATCCCAGCAGGGCCTGGCGGCGGCAGCTGGTGATCTCGCAGAAGCCCAGCATCGCCTCCAGCTTCTGCTGTTCGACGCGCTGGCGTTCGGCCCCGGCCTGCGACCCCTCCAGCATCTGGCGCAAGGTCACGACATCCTGCAACCCAAAGACCATCCAGGCATTGGCCGGCAGGCCATCGCGGCCGGCGCGGCCGGTCTCCTGATAGTAGCCCTCCAGACTCTTCGGCAGGTTCAGGTGGGCGACAAAGCGCACATTCGGCTTGTCGATGCCCATGCCGAAGGCGATGGTGGCAACCATCACCACCCCCTCCTCGCGCAGGAAGCGGGTCTGGTTTGCCGCGCGGGTCGCGGCCGGCAGGCCGGCGTGATACGGCAGGGCGGTGACACCCTGCTCCGCCAGCCATTCGGCCACGGCGTCCACCTTCTTGCGCGACAGGCAGTAGACGATCCCCGCCTCCCCGGCGTGTTCCTCGCGGATGAAGCGCAGCAGCCGATCACGTGCCGAGCCGCCCCGGCCGCCGTCTGCCTGGGCGATGCGGTAGCGGATATTGGGGCGGTCGAAGGAACTGACGAAGGCGCGCGCCTGATCGAGGCACAGCCGTTCGCGGATCTCCTGGCGGGTCGGGCCGTCGGCGGTCGCGGTCAGGGCCAGGCGCGGCACCTGCGGAAAGCGCTCGGCCAGCACCGCCAGCTGGCTGTATTCGGGGCGGAAGTCATGCCCCCACTGCGAGACGCAGTGCGCCTCGTCAATCGCGAACAGGGCGAGATCGATGCCTTCCAGGCGTTCCAGCATGCCCGAGGCAAACAACCGCTCTGGCGACATGTACAGGAGATCCAGTTCGCCGGCGTGCAGGGCCGCCAGCACGGAACGCGCCTCGTCCGCCTTCTGGCCGGAGTCGAGACTGGCCGCGGCCACGCCGTTCTGGCGCAGGGCGGCGACCTGATCCTGCATCAGCGCGATCAGCGGCGAGATCACGATGCCGCAGCCGGATCGCGCCAGCGCCGGGATCTGGTAGCAGAGCGACTTGCCGCCGCCGGTGGGCATCAGCACCACCGCGTCGCCACCACCGGTCACGTGCTCGACGATCGCCTGCTGCTGGCCGCGAAATTCCGTATAGCCGAAGGTCTCGCGCAGGATCTCCAGTAGCGCCGCCGCCGGAGCGCTTCCCTGCGCTTCTCCAGCTGCAAGACCCGAGGGTTCCAATGGATACACTCCAAACAAGATGACAGGCGGGCAAGACTGCCGAATGCCCGGCACCGCTGCAAGCGACAGGCGTCGGAATCACCCTGCGCCGCCCGCAACCGACACCTGCAAGAAGACGCTGATTCGATTTTTTGCGCCTTTCCGCGATAACACCCGCCACGCTAGACTGCCAACCCAGCCCTTCTTCTCCGGAGATCCAATGCCGACCCCCGTCCGCCTCCTGCCCGTTGTCTGTCTCGCGCTATTGACGCTCGCCGCCTGCTCCGAGGCTCCGGATTCGGACACCGGCGACGCGGCCGCGCAGGCACCCGCCAGCGAGTCGAACGCGGCCTCGGGCTCCACGGCGCAGCTCGACTACAGCCTGCCGCCGGAGGATTTCGCCGCCGACCCCGAGGCCGGCCGCTCGCTGTTCCGGTCCAACTGCATGCAGTGCCACGGGGAGGAGGCGCGCGGCACCGACCAGGGTCCACCGCTGATCCACCGGATCTACGAACCCTCGCACCACCCGGATATCACCTTCCATCGTGCCGTGGCCCTGGGCGTGCACCAGCACCACTGGGAATTTGGCGAGATGCCGCCGGTGGCGGACGTCACCGGCGAGGACACCGCCCACATCATCGCGTGGATCCGCCAGGAGCAGCGCGCCGTCGGCATCGACTGATCTCGATGCCCTCCAGCGTGAAGGCCGCCATCCGCCAGGTCGTTCACGGTTACCTCGACGCCTGGCTGCGTGAGCGCGACCTCGCACGCGTACTCGAGTGGCACGCACCCCAGGTCGGTGGCTTCGGAACCGGAGGCGACGAAGCGGCCTTCACACCCGAGGACGTGGAGCGCGTCGTCGGACGCGACATCGAACAGGTCCCGGAACCGTTCGACTACGAGATACACCGCGAAGACGTCCGCCTCGTCACGGATCAGGTCGCCCTGGTGATGCTGGTATTCGACATGCAGCTCGACACCCGCGGACAACGGGTGCGACTGAACGGACTGCGGGCCAGCCTCTTGCTGCACCGGACCGACGACGGCTGGCGCCTGGAACACCTGCACGGTTCCTTCCCCACCAGCGTCCACGATGCCGACGAGCCGTACCCGGTCAAGGAGCTGGAGGAGCGCGCGCATGTGCTCGAACGCCTGGTCCGGGAGCGAACACACTCCCTGGAGGCGGCCCAGAGACGCCTGGAACGTCTCGCCACCACCGACCCGCTGACAGGCCTGCACAACCGCATGAAGGCGAGCGAGGTACTGGCCGACGAAATCCGGCGGGCCGAACGTCACGGGGGTGTGCTTGGCGTGATCATGATGGATCTGGACCACTTCAAGCCGATTAACGACACCCTGGGGCATGGTCGCGGCGATGCCGTGCTCACCGAGGTCGGTCGCGTGATCGCCGCACGCATCCGCGAAACCGACCGGGCCGCCCGCTGGGGCGGCGAGGAATTCCTCATCCTGTGCCCACAGGGCGATGTCATGGCCACGAGCCAGCTGGCCGAGGACCTGCGCCGCACCCTTGAGGCCACCGACTTCGACACCGGACACACGCTGACCGCCAGCTTCGGCGTGGCCCAGCTGAAACCGGACGAGAGCGCGGAGGCCCTGGTCGATCGCGCCGACCGCGCCCTGTACGCCGCCAAGAATGCCGGGCGCAACCAGGTACAGGGCACGTGAACTCGATCCGGCGTCTGCGGGTCGACCTGGAACAGGACCGGGGCGAGGGCTACCGCATCCACCGCTGACCTTCCGCGGACGCAGGGATGAGCCGCTACTGAACGCGCGCCCATGTGCGAATTCCGCCGCGCCTCTCTAAAGTAAGCGACCTACCCAGCCCCGGACTCCCCCATGCGCGGTCATTCCAGCGTGCACGATGCGCCCGACGATGCGATCAACTGGCGCATCGTTCGCTCCCTGTTCCCCTATCTCGCGGAGTTCCGCGGGCGGCTGTTCCTCGCCCTCGGGCTGATGGGCCTGGCCAAGCTCGCGACCGTGCTGGTCCCGCTGGCACTGAAGTACATCGTCGACCACTTCGAGGATTCCGGCACCGACGCGCTGGTGACAGTACCGGTGGCACTGGTGGTGGCCTACGGCCTGTTGCGCTTTGGCGGCACCCTGTTCGGGGAACTGCGCGACGCGGTGTTCGTGCGGGTGGCCGAACGCGCAATGCGGCGGGCGGCCCTGCGCGTGTTCGAACATCTGCATCGGCTGGAGCTGAGCTTTCATCTGGCGCGCGAGACCGGCGGGCTGGCGCGGGACATCGAACGCGGCACCAGCGGCATCAGCTTCCTGCTGCGCTTCATGGTGTTCAACATCCTGCCGACCATCATCGAGATCGCGATGGTCGCGGTCATCCTGCTGATCGCGGTGGGCCCGGTATTCACCCTGACGGTGCTCATCGCGGTGGCGGCCTACATCGCCTGGTCGGTGTGGATTACCGAGTGGCGCACCCGCTTCGTGCGCGAGGCCAACCAGCGCGACAACGAGTCCAACACCCGCGCGATCGACAGCCTGCTGAACTACGAGACGGTTAAGTACTTCGGCAACGAGGGCTTCGAGGCCCGGCGCTACGACGAGGGCCTGGCCACCTGGGAACAGGCGCGTACCAAGAACGTGCTGTCGCTGGTGCTGTTGAACTCCGGGCAGGCCCTGATCATCGCCGGCGCGATCACCGTGATGATGCTGCTGGCCGCCAGCCGCGTGGCCTCGGGGCAGATGTCGCTGGGCGACCTGGTCATGGTCAACGCCTACATGATCCAGCTGTTCATGCCGTTGAACTTCCTCGGCTTCGTCTATCGCGAGATCCGCCAGTCGCTGGCGAACATCGAGCGCCTGTTCGGGCTGCTGGAGAAGCCCGTGCAGGTCGAGGACCGCCCGGACGCACCGGATCTCGAGGTCACCAGCGGGCAGGTGCGCTTCGAACAGGTCGCCTTCCACTACCAGCCGGAGCGCCCGATCCTCGCGGACGTCTCGCTCGAGATCCCCGCCGGGCACAAGCTCGCGGTGGTCGGGCCCAGCGGGGCCGGCAAGTCCACGCTCGCGCGTTTGCTGTTCCGCTTCTTTGACGTGACCGACGGGCGCATCACCATCGACGGACAGGACATCCGCGAGGTGACCCAGCAGAGCCTGCGCCGCGCGATCGGCGTGGTCCCGCAGGACACCGTGCTGTTCAACTCCAGCATTCGCTACAACATCGCCTACGGCGACCCGGAAGCGTCCGAAGAGGCGATCTTGCGCGCGGTCCACCTGGCGCACCTGGACGACTTCATCGAGCGCCTGCCCGACGGCCTCGACACGGTGGTCGGGGAACGCGGGCTCAAGGTCTCCGGCGGCGAGAAACAGCGCATCGCCATCGCCCGCATGCTGCTGAAGGACCCGCCGATCCTGGTATTCGACGAGGCCACCTCGTCACTGGACTCGGGCTCGGAGAAGGCCATCCTGCAGGCCCTGAACGAGGTCTCGGCGCGGCGCACCACGCTGGTCATTGCCCACCGCCTGTCCACCGTGAAGGACGCCGAGCAGATCGTGGTGCTGGACCAGGGCCGCGTGGTCGAACGCGGCACCCATCGCGAACTCCTCGCCAGGAACGGCGCCTACGCCCGCCTGTGGCAACACCAGCAGGAACACGAACCCACCACCGCCAACGCAAGCCCGAACGCCGGGGACTAAACCCTTGTTCACCACGGAGGGGACAGAGAAAACAGCGAAGTGGAAGTGAGATACGGGTATTGATTGCAGCTTGGGTTACTGCCGGTTAACCGCCGCTGCTTCGTGCGCTTAGCGGCACCCCGCACCCTTGACGGATCACGCACATCAGAGCCTTTCGAATTTCTCCGTGTCCTCCGTGCTGAATACGCCCTTGAGTTCCGTCATTTCTTCGTGCGCTTCGTGGTGTACCGAGAAGTGGATCAGTCCGGGTCGACGCGGCCGCGCAGGGCCTTCTTGCGGCCGCGCTGGGTCTTGCCCTCCAGGCGGCGCAGCTTGGAGGCGCGGGTCGGCCGCGTGGCCTTGCGCGCCTTGATCGGGCGGCCGGCCTCGCGCAGCAGCTCCGCCAGGCGTTCGAGCGCGTCCTCGCGATTGGCCTCCTGGGTACGGTACTGCTGCGCCTTGATGACGATCACGCCCTCCTTGCTGATGCGCTGATCGCGGCGGCGCAGCAGGCGTTCCTTGTAGACATCGGGCAGGCCGGAGGCGCGGATATCGAAGCGCAGGTGAATCGCCGAGGCGACCTTGTTGACGTTCTGGCCGCCAGCCCCCTGGGCACGGATCGGAATCAGCTCGATCTCGTGCTCGGGGACGCTCACGCTGTTGGAGATTTGCAGCATCGCGGGATCAGCGAAACTCGCCGCCACGGATACGATTTTCGTCGTCCAGATCGGCGAAGAACCGGCTGTGATCGGTGCGGTATTCCTGGGTCACGATGTCGCCGGGCAGCACCAGCATCACGTCGGGGTAGACGCGCCCGAATTCCGCGGGTGTCGGGCGGCTCTCGAGAAAATGCAGGAACGGGTTCATCTGCTCGACCGTGCCCGGACGCGGCTCGGGCCCGTCACCCCGGGTCTCGGTCTTGTGCACCGAACAGGCACCAACGCCCAGCGCCAGCACTACAACCACAAGGGCCGGGGTCCATCGGAAATTCAACGCCATGCAAACCTCCTGCGCAGGCAAGATGCAACGTCATTGCGAGGCGCCGAAGGCGCCGCGGCACCCTCCAGAAGCTCGCACCCCAGCTAGATCCGATGGCCCACGGGGGATTGCTTCGTCGCTTCGCTCCGCGCAATGACGGGCCAATGTCCCGCGCGCCGAGGGAGTAGTTAGGAGCGCGGAGGTTACTCCGTCGGCTGGCCGTGCTCGCGAGTCGACTGGAAGCGGATCTCCGGCCACTTCTCCTGCGCCATCTGCAGGTTGACCCGGGTCGGGGCGATATAGACCAGATCGCCGCCGTGGTCGATGGCCAGGTTGGTCGCCGCCTTCTCCTTGAACTCGTCGAATTTCTTCGGATCATCGCTTTCGACCCAGCGCGCCGTCTGGACGTTCACGTTCTCGAACTGTGCCTCCACCTTGTACTCGGTGCGCAGGCGTTCGGCGACTACCTCGAACTGCAGCACGCCGACCGCCCCCAGGATCAGGTCGTTGTTGGTCAACGGGCGATAGAGCTGGGTCGCACCCTCCTCGCACAGCTCCTGCAGCCCCTTGGCGAGCTGCTTCATCTTCAGCGGGTCCTTCAACTGCGCGCGACGGAACAGCTCCGGGGCGAAGTTCGGCACGCCAGTGAAGGTGAGGTCCTCGCCCTGGGTGAAGGTATCCCCAATGCGGATGGTGCCGTGGTTGTGGATGCCGATGATGTCACCGGGATAGGCGGTCTCCACATGCTCGCGGTCGGAGGCCAGGAAGGTCAGCGCGTCCGGGATCTTCACGTCGCGCCCGATGCGCACGTGGCGCAGCTTGGCGCCCTTGTCGAAGGTGCCCGAGCAGATGCGCATGAACGCGATGCGGTCACGGTGGTTCGGGTCCATGTTCGCCTGGATCTTGAACACGAAGCCGGTGAACTTCTCCTCGGTCGGCTCTACCTTGCGCGAGTGGGTCGGGCGCGGCAACGGGCCCGGAGCATACTCGACGAAGTCGTCCAGCAGTTCCTCGATCCCGAAGTTGTTGATCGCCGAGCCGAAGAACACCGGGGTCTGCGCACCGCTCAGGTAGGCCTCCGGGTCAAATGCGTGCGAGGCGCCCTGCACCAGCTCCAGTTCCTCGCGCAGCTCCCCGGCCTGCGGCCCCAGCACCTCGTCCAGGCGCGGGTTGTCCAGGCCCTCGATGATCTCGCCGGTGGACTTCTTGCCACCCTCTTCCGGGTCGTACAGATGCACCGCGTCGCGGCGGAGGTGATAGACGCCACGGAAGCGCTTTCCCGAGCCGATCGGCCAGGTGATCGGGGCGCACTGGATCTTCAGCACTTCCTCGACCTCGTCCAGCAACTCGATCGGATCGCGGCCCTCGCGGTCCATCTTGTTCACAAAGGTCATGATCGGCGTATCGCGCAGCCGGCAGACCTCCATCAGCTTGATGGTCCGTTCCTCGACACCCTTGGCGGCGTCGATCACCATCAGCGCGGAGTCCACTGCGGTCAGCGTGCGATAGGTGTCCTCGGAGAAGTCCGCGTGTCCCGGGGTGTCCAGCAGGTTCACCATGCGGCCCTTGTACGGGTACTGCATGACGGAAGAGGTGACCGAGATGCCACGCGATTTCTCCATCTCCATCCAGTCGGAGGTGGCATGGCGCGCTGACTTGCGCCCCTTGACCGTACCGGCGAGCTGGATCGCGCCGCCGTACAGCAGGAGCTTTTCGGTCATGGTGGTCTTGCCGGCGTCCGGGTGCGAAATGATCGCGAAGGTCCGGCGTCGGCGGGTTTCCTCGATAAAGGACATGAATACGGGCCGCTTGAATCAAGCCCGTCAGTTTAACGCGAAAGCGCCGGTCCGGTTCATCTTTCCGGGGGCCCAACATGCAAACGGCCCCGAAAAACGGGGCCGTTTGCATGGGTTCCGGCGCTGCCCGATCAGCGCGCCGAGGCCGCCCGAAGCGCGGCGTTCTGTTCCTTGAGGCGCCCCTGGGCAGTCACCAGGTCACGGTTGTTCATGCGAGTCTCCAGCGAGGCCAGGCGTTCCCGGTCGTCCGCCATGCTGTACCAGACATGTGCCTGCACCAGATCACGTTCGACCCCGCGACCGTTCTGGTGCAGGCGACCCAGCCCGATCTGGGCATGCCGGTAGCCCTGCTCCGCTGCAGCGGTATACCAGCGCGCGGCGGCGGCCGGATCACGCGAGGTGCCCTGACCATTCTCGTGCATCAACCCCACATAATACTGCGCGGCAGGCAGTCCCTGATCTGCCGCCTTGCCCAACCACTCGAGTGCGGCGGTCGAATCCTGCTCGCCATTGGCCAGATGGCTGCCCAGCCAGTACTGGGCATCGGCATGACCCAGTTCCGCCGCGCGGGAGTAGTGTTCGTGACTGCGTTCGGCGTCGGCCGAGGGGCCCTTGCCGGTCGCGAAGAGGTAACCCAGATAGTAATGCGCACTGGCGTGGTCGGCATCCGCAGCGCGAGCAAACCAGCGCAGGGCCTGATCGTAGTCCACCGCCGTGCCGCGCCCGGCGTAGTTCGCCATGCCCACGTCGAACATCGCCGCCGTATTGCCCTTCTGTGCGTTGCTTTCACGGATCTCGTACCAGACTTCCAGCAGCTCCTGCTGGCGCTCGGCCTCGTCATAGCCGAAGGCCTGCTGGGCATGGGCAAGCCCTCCGGTAGCCAGGAGCGGCAGCGCCAGGGGGAGCGAAACAAACAATGCACGTAGGGATCGGGACATGGGTTACCTCATCCGGAGTCGGGGCCAATACCGAGTTCGATCATAGACCCGGGGGGTGACCGTCACAACGCGGAGGTCCCGGGACGAGAACCCAAGGCGGCAAAACCCGACCGGGTTACGGATTTTGCACCCGACGCTGTGACTGACTTCACACTCCGGCGCCGAACCGACACATCATGCCCCGGCGGGTGCGGCGCAGCGACGCGTCAGCACCCAGGCATCCTCGCGGCCGCTGGGGAGCGGGTAATAGCGCGGACGGGTACCGATATGCTCAAAGCCCTCGGAGCGGTAGAGCTGCACCGCCGCCACATTGGATGGGCGCACCTCGAGGAACAACGCCTCTGCATCCTGACTGCAGACATAGTCAAACAGGCGACGGACCATGAAACGGCCAAGCCCGTTGCCCTGCCAGCGCGGGTCCACCGTAAGGTTGAGCAGGTGGGCCTCGCCGGCGGCCACCGTCAGCACACTATGCCCCACCTGGCGACCATCCACCGCCAGCACCCAGCAGTCGTAACCCACCCGAAGACAGTCCTCGAAGATGCGGGCGGTCCAGGGGTACGCATAGGCCTCGCGCTCCACGCGCATCACGCCTTCCACATCGGCCACCTGCATGCGGCGCAACTCGGGCTGGACGCGGGGTTCGGCACTCATGACGCAGGCTTCTCCAGCAGCAGTGAAGGAAAGGACGGGGCGAGGTGTCGTTGGTTCGGAACCCTGCGACTCGGCCAAGGTTCCCAATCCCTCAATCAGTGAGCGGTTTTGACAGACAGGTCCGGGCGCGCTGCAGGTCCTTCCAGGCACGCGCCTTGTCGCCCGGCTTTCGCAGCAGGTAGGCCGGATGGTAGGTCACGACCAGAGGAACGCCCTGGTAGCGCTGCTCCGTGCCACGCAGCTGACCGAGCGGCTCGTCCGTCGCCAGCAAGGCGTGGGCCGCTACACGCCCCAGCGCCACAATGACCTCTGGCTGGATCAGTTCGATCTGGCGATCGAGAAACCCGCGGCAGGCCGCGGACTCCTGGGGTTTCGGGTCGCGGTTCCCGGGCGGGCGGCACTTCAACACGTTGGCGATAAACACGTCGCGGCTCCGGTCCAGGCCCAGCGCCCGCAGCATGTTGTCCAGCAGCTGCCCCGCACGACCCACGAAGGGCTCGCCACGGCGGTCCTCTTCCGCACCCGGGGCCTCGCCGACGAACAGCCAGCGCGCGCGCGGGTCGCCCACCCCGAACACGGTCTGCGTGCGTTCGCGGGCCAGCTCGGCGCAGGCATGGCAGCCACGCACCCGCGCCTCCAGGGCCTCCCAGTCCAGGGTATCGACCGCGGCGTCCGGCGCCCCGGCATCCACGACCTCGGCGTGCTCGCCCGCCACAAGGGCGGATTCCGCCGCTGGCGCCGCAGCCTCGGTCTTGTCCTCCAGCGCGATGCGCGAGCGCCACACCGGAATGCCCATGTCCGCGAGGATGCGGCGCTGGCGCACCGACAGCGACACGCGGTTACTCCCCCGACGGCGCCCGGCGACGATGCCGGCGCCAGCGCTCCAGGGTCAGCAACGGTCCGGACAGGGCATAGATGACGAAGGCCGCCAGCAGGACCTTGGGCGGATCCAGGGCCAGCAGCATCAGCGCCAGCACCACCCCGACAATCGCCAGGAAAGGCACCCGATGCTTGAAGTCCATGTCCTTGAAGCTGAAGTAGGTCAGGTTGCTGACCATCGCCGCCCCGGCGAGCACGGTGACCACCAGGATGCCCACCAGATAGGGGTCGGCCAGCTCCGCCGGGATGCCCCAGTCCTCCAGCACCCAGACCATGCCCACCAGGATCGCGGCGCTGGCGGGGCTTGGCAGCCCCTGGAAAAAGCGCTTGTCGCTGACCGCGAGCCGGCTGTTGAAGCGCGCCAGGCGCAGGGCCGCGGCGGTGGCAAAGAAGAACGCCGCCACCCAGCCAAAGTTGCCGAGGTCGTGCAGTTGCCAGAGGTAGACCACCAGCGCCGGGGCCACACCGAAGGACACCAGATCCGACAGCGAGTCGTACTGCGCGCCGAACTCGCTCTGGGTATCGGTCATGCGCGCGACGCGGCCGTCCAGGGTGTCCAGCACCATGGCCACGAAAATCGCGATGGCGGCGGTGATGTATTCGCCATTGATTGCGGACACGATGGCGAAGAATCCGGAGAACAGCACCCCGGTGGTGAACAGGTTGGGCAGCAGATACACCCCGCGCCGGCGCCGGCGATGGGGCGGCTGGTCGTCGGCGACGGTATCCTCGCCCTCGATGTAGTCCGGCTCGGGATCCGTCCGTCGGTCGCCTTCGTCCCCTGCACTCATTGCAGCACCTCCGCCGCGCTCTCGTCGTCCCCGGTCGCCTCGGATTCGGGTAACCCGCCGAGCAAGGCCGAACCCGCCAGGACCCGTTGACCCGGCTCGACCATCACCTGCGCGCCGACCGGCAGCCAGACCTCGAAGGTACCACCAAAGCCGGCGAAGCCCATGCGCTTGCCGCGTCCCAGGCGGTTGCCGGGGACGTTGTTCTGCATGCGCACCATGCGGGGCCAGTGATCGACGCTGAGTGCCAGGGTCAGCCGGGTGCCCTCGTCGGTCTCCAGCGCATAGGCCAGACGCCCCTCCAGCTGGGCATCCGGCACCTCGTCGGTCTCCTTGCCGGGCCAGACCCGTTCGCGAATCTCGGCCTCCTGCGGGGCGTGCACGTTGTATTCGCCCAGGCGGCGCTGACGCAGGCGGATGCAGACCGCCGGCTTTTTCGTAAACGGATCCCGGGTCTCGGTAATCGACTCGATCGTGCCATCGGCCGGAGCGATCACGCCCAGGGCCGGTGCCGGGGCCTTGCGCCGCACGTTCCGGAACAGCCCCATCAGGGCCACGGTGAGGATCACCATGAACAGGCCCAGCTCCGCCTCCCCGACCAGCAGCGTAATCACCGTCATCCACGCGGCGATGATGACGAACAGACGGCCTTCGGGAGCTAGCGGAAACAGCATCGGGTGCTCGAGAGAGAGGACGCCCTGCGACAGACCGGAATGTCCATCGCAGGGCCTCGCATCAGTTGCGGGACTTGTCGACCAGCTGGTTGGCCGTGATCCACGGCATCATGGACCGCAGACGCTCGCCGACCTGCTCGATCTCGTGGGCGGCGTTCAGGCGTCGGTTGGCGGTCATCGACGGGTAGTTCATCGCGCCTTCCAAGATGAACTGCTTGGCGTACTCGCCGTTCTGGATGTTGCGCAGGGCCTCGCGCATGGCCCAGCGCGACTCTTCGTTGATCACCTTCGGGCCGGTCACGTACTCGCCGTACTCGGCATTGTTGGAGATCGAGTAGTTCATGTTGGCGATGCCGCCCTCGTACATCAGGTCGACGATCAGCTTGAGCTCGTGCAGGCACTCGAAGTAGGCCATCTCCGGTGCATACCCCGCCTCGGTCAGGGTCTCGAAGCCCGCCTTGACCAGTTCCACGGCACCCCCACACAGCACGGCCTGCTCGCCGAACAGGTCGGTTTCGGTCTCGTCCTTGAAGCTGGTCTCGATGATGCCAGTACGCCCGCCGCCGATCGCCGAGGCGTAGGACATCGCGATGTCGCGCGCCTTGCCGGAGGCGTCCTGCTGGATGGCGATCAGATCGGGGATGCCGCCGCCACGCACGAACTCGGAACGCACGGTGTGGCCCGGGGCCTTGGGCGCGATCATGATCACGTCCAGGTCCTTGCGCGGCTCGATCTGGTTGTAGTGGATCGCGAAGCCGTGGGCGAAGGCCAGGGTCGCGCCCTGCTTCAGGTTCGGCTCCAGCACATCGCGGTACAGCGCGGCCTGGTACTCGTCCGGGGCCAGCACCATGATCAGGTCGGCGCCGGCGGTCGCGGCATCGACATCGGCCACCGTCAGGCCGGCCTCTTCGGCCTTGGCGCGCGAGCTGGAGCCTTCGCGCAAGCCCACGGTCACGTCCACGCCGGAGTCCTTCAGGTTGTTCGCATGGGCGTGGCCCTGCGAACCGTAGCCAATGATGGCCACCTTCATGCCCTTGATGATGGAGAGATCGGCGTCTTTGTCGTAGTAAAGATTCATCGCAATTTCCTTGATATCAGCCCCCAGCGGGGCCCATGGCAAACAAACGGGCCCCGCCCCCGCAACGGGGGCCGGGCCCGGGGATTCAGATTTGCAGGGCGACGTCGCCCCGGGCGATGCCCATCACGCCGGAGCGCACAACCTCCAGGACAGTAAACGCGTCGAGTGCCACGAGGAAGGCGTCCAGCTTGGAGCCCTCGCCGGTGATCTCGATCACGTAGCTGTCCTGGGTCACGTCGATGATCCGGCCGCGGAAGATATCCGCCAGGCGCTTGACCTCCTCGCGCTCGGCAGCCTCCGGCACACGCACCTTGACCAGCGCCATCTCGCGCTCGATGTGCGGATAGGCGGTCATGTCCAGCAGCTTGATCACGTCGATCAGCTTGTTCAGCTGCTTGGTGATCTGCTCGACGATCTCCTCGGAGCCGCTGGTGACGATGGTCATGCGCGACAGCGACGGGTCGTCGGTCGGCGCGACGGTCAGTGACTCGATGTTGTAACCCCGTGCGGAGAACAGCCCGGCCACCCGCGAGAGGGCACCGGATTCATTTTCCAGCAGGACACTAATGATATGACGCATACGGCTCTTCCCTGTACCCGGCTCAGACCAGGATCATTTCGTTCTGGCCGGCACCGGCCGGGATCATCGGATACACGTTCTCGGACTGGTCGGTAATGAAGTCCATGAACACCAGGCGGTCCTTCTGCGCCAGGGCCTCCTTGATCGCACCCTCGACGTCGCCCGGCTGGGTGATCTGGATACCGACGTGGCCATAGGCCTCGGCCAGCTTCACGAAGTCCGGCAGCGCATCCATGTAGGACATGGCGTAGCGGCCCTGATAGAAGAACTCCTGCCACTGCCGGACCATGCCCAGATAGCGGTTGTTCAGGTTCAGGATCTTCAGCGGCAGCTGGTACTGGAAGCAGGTCGACAGCTCCTGGATGCACATCTGGATGCTGGCCTCGCCGGTAATACAGCCCACCGTCGCCTCCGGATGCGCGAACTGCACGCCCATCGCAAACGGCAGACCCACGCCCATCGTGCCCAGGCCACCGGAGTTGATCCAGCGATTGGGCTTGTCGAAACCATAGAACTGCGCCGCCCACATCTGGTGCTGACCGACATCGGAGGTCACGTAGGCATCGCCCTCGGTCAGCTCCCAGAACTTTTGCACCACGTACTGCGGCTTGATCAGCCCGGAGGTCTGGTCGTACTTCAGGCAGTCCTGCGCCTGCCATTCCGCGATCTGTTTCCACCAGGTGGCCAGGGCCTCGGCGTCCGGCTTGCCGCCGGCCTCGTTCAGGCCCTTGATCAGTTCGCGCAGCACCGGCTCTACCTCGCCGACGATCGGCACGTCCACCTTCACGTTCTTGGAGATGGAGGACGGATCGACATCCACGTGCACGATCTTCGCATGCGGACAGAACTTCTCGATGTTGCCGGTCACGCGGTCATCGAAGCGCGCGCCAATGGCGATCAGCACATCCGCGTGGTGCATGGCCATGTTGGCCTCGTAGGTGCCGTGCATGCCCAGCATGCCCAGGAACTGCTTGTCCGACGCCGGATAGCCACCCAGCCCCATCAGGGTGTTGGTGATCGGATAGCCCAGCTGGCGGGTGAACTCGGTCAGGGCCTCGGAGCCACGCCCCAGGATCACGCCGCCGCCGGTGTAGATCATCGGCTGCTTGGCCGACAGGATCAGGTCCACCGCCTTGCGGATCTGACCGGTATGCCCCTTCGTGGTCGGGTTGTAGGAGCGCATGTGGATGCTCTCCGGGTACTCGAACACGCAGGTATCGGCAGTCACGTCCTTCGGGATATCGACCACCACCGGGCCGGGACGCCCGGTGGTCGCCACGTAGAAGGCCTTCTTGATCGTGGACGCCAGGTCCTTCACGTCCTTCACCAGGAAGTTGTGCTTCACGCAGGGACGCGTGATCCCCACGGTATCCACTTCCTGGAAGGCGTCGTTGCCGATCATGCTGGTCGGCACCTGCCCGGTGAACACCACCAGCGGCACCGAATCCATGTAGGCATCGGCAATCCCGGTAATCGCGTTGGTCGCGCCGGGGCCCGAGGTGACCAGGGCCACGCCCGGCTTGTCGGAGGACTTGGCATAGCCCTCGGCCGCGTGCACCGCACCCTGCTCGTGGCGCACCAGCACATGGGAGACCTTGTCCTGCCGGTACAGCGCATCATAGATGTGCAGTACCGCACCACCGGGATACCCGAATACGACTTCGACGCCCTCGGCCTGGAGGCTGCGACAGAAGATTTCGGCGCCGGTGATGGCGGTGGCGGAGCTTGCGGACTCGGACATGGTGGTCGACTTCCTTACCGGGGGCTTGTGCACGATCGTCGGGCGATCACGCACCACAAATCAAAATAGCCCACCATTCTAATATGAAATCGCCCCCATTTCACGCCATAAAGCGGATGGGCACGCGACAGACGTCGCGAGGAGCCAGCGATGTAGCCACCTGCAAACGGGGCTGGCTGACCCCGCCGGCCTGCCGGTCCCGCGAGATTGCCACGGCCCCTGGCGGGGCCTCGCAATGACGGGGTTGCGAGCACCGTCATTGCGAGGCGCGCAGCAACGTGGCGATCTTTTTGGGCGGCCCCGACGTCAAACCGAGCGGGCGCGGCAAGGTCAGCTGTGCTCGCCCCCGGCCTGCGCGGTGGGCAGCTCGGCGAAATGCTCGCGGGCCCGCGCCACCAGCTGCGGTGGCAGGCCGTTCTTCTCGGCGATGGTCAACCCGAAGGAGACCCCCGGCTCGCCGATCAGCAGCCGGTAGGTGGGCGACAGGGTGTCCGCGTCGAACTGCATCGAGGCATTCACGATGCCCGCATGCTGCGCCGCGTAGTCCTTCAGCGGTGCCAGGTGGGTATTCACGATCCCGCGCGTACCGCGGGCGCGCAGCTCGTCCAGCATCGCCATGGCGAGGGCCGCACCTTCGTCGGGGTCGGTACCGGTACCCAGCTCGTCCAGCAGGATCAGGCTCTCGGAGCCAGCATGGTCGAGGATCCGCTTGAGCACCTCCACATGCCCGGCGAAGGTCGACAGATGGTGGAACAGGCTCTGGTGATCACCGACATCGACCATGACCCGATCAAAACGACCGATGCGACAGTCCTGCTCGGCCGGGATATGCAACCCGCACCAGGCCATGGTGACCAGCAGGCCCAGGGTCTTCAGCGCGACCGTCTTGCCGCCGGTGTTCGGGCCGGTAATCAGCAACAGCGGCTGTTCGCCATCCAGCCGGATCGACAGGGGAACCGGCTGCGGGCCGTTCCCCTCGGCGAACTGCAACAGCAGCAGCGGGTGGTAGGCCTCGATCAGCTCCACGCCGGCCTCGGGCTCCAGCCTCGGGGCATGGGCATTCATCTGCGCCGAAAGCTGTGCGGCGGCCGAGGCCAGATCAATCCAGGTCAGCGCGGTCAGCATCAGGTCCAGGGGCTCGCCATGCTGGCGCACCCCATCGG
The DNA here is from genome assembly GCF_000377825.1 of Thioalkalivibrio sp. AKL9. NCBI lineage: Bacteria > Pseudomonadati > Pseudomonadota > Gammaproteobacteria > Chromatiales > Ectothiorhodospiraceae > Thioalkalivibrio > Thioalkalivibrio sp. AKL9. The sequence goes on from NZ_KB905108.1 coordinate 38,823, forward strand.
TCAGCTCGCGCAACAGACGCTGCTGTTCGGTGTTGATCTGACTGTTGACCGTATCGAGCTGGTTGTTCAACGGGACCGCCTCGATCGGCTCCACGATCTGGTCGCGCCCACCCATCGCGGTGCCCCGACGCACACCTTTGACCGCCCCGGCCGCGTCGCCGCGCAGCACCATGACTGCGCGCTCCTGGTGCCACTGCACCTTCAGCGCATCCTCGCCCTTCTGCGCAAGATCGGAGTCCGCCAGGCGCTTTTTCACCACCGCCTCGACCTCGTCACGCAGCCGCCCGCGCTGCCCGAAGGCCTCGACCAGCTCGGCGCTGGCGTCTTCGCGCAGCGAGCCGCCGGGGTTCAGGCAGGCAGCCAGGCGCTCTTCCAGTGCCTCGGGTGGGTACAGCTTGTTCAGATCCGCCGGATAGATCTCCGGGGTGTCGGCCAACTGATCCGCCAGTTCACGGGCCTGGCGCATGATGACCTGGAGATTGTGCAGGGCCTGTACCGGCAGCGCCGCACCGGGGTTGGCCGCCTGGCGCAGCGCGGCACGCACATCCGGCAGCTGGCCCAGCCGCGGCAGCGTGCCGGCATCCAGACGCTGGCGTGCGACGGTCACCGCCTTTTGCAGCGCCCGCGCCGCATCCAGATTCGGCGCCGGTTCCAGCCCGCGCGCGGCGTCGGCGCCATAGGGCGTGGCAGTCAGGCGCTCCAGCAGACGCTGGATCGCGGGGAATTCGAGGGCCTTCAGATCAACCTGCATGGCATACCCTTGTGTATGAAATCTCCACCACCGCAGAGGCTCCGGAACCCTTGTAGGAGCCGGCTTGCCGGCGAAGCCCCTGCCAAAGTCGGACGCGGGCAGGGGCTTCGCGTGCAAGCACGCTCCTACAAGGCGTTATTCCTCCTCGGCCTTCTTGAACATGCCGAGATAGGCCTTCTTGTCCATCATCGGCTCGCGCATCACCGCCAGCATGTCGTCCAGGTGTTCCGGCGTGCTCATGCCGACCAGCGAGGTGCCCAGACCCGGCGTGGAGCGGTTGAACTGCAACGCGCGCTGCGCCGGGTTGGGCAGGCTCGCCAGTTGCTGCTCGACCACCTCCACCGACTGTTTCGCCAGATGCCCCTTCAGCATGGAATGCGAGGCGATCATGTACACCTCCAGCTGGTGCGCGGCCTGCAGCGGGCTGGCCACATTGCCCTGCCCGGTCGCGGTGTTGAAGCGGGTAAAGCCTTCCAGCATCACCTGGTTGAACGGCAGCATGGCGATCTTGAAGTGGTGCCGCGCATGGTCGTCGCCGGTCACCGTCTGCGCGGCGCGTTCGGCCAGGCCCTGCATCGAGGTGAGCGACTGGAACACCGCCGCGTCGGTCTCCTCGCGGAAGCCCTCGAAGGTGGAGATGCCGTAGGTGCGGATCTTCTTTTCGAGTACCGCCCGCTCCAGCATCTCGAACACGGGTTCCAGCTTGCGGTTGGTCGGCTCCTTGCCGATCTCGTGGATGTGCACTTCGGGCTGGTCGATCAGGAACGCGTCCAGCGTCTCCACCCCCATCAGCGAGCGCGACAGCTCCATCTGGTAGTGGAGGTATTCCGGCGTCAGCAGATGCGCGCCCTTGGCCAGATCATCCTTCGTACCCATGCCCTGGGCCTCGATCTCGCGCTGGAACCAGGCCTCCATATCGTCCGGAGGCCCGCCACGCAGGGTCAGGAAGCCGCCCTTGGAGATCAGGAACATCGCCTCGCGCGCAACCCCGGCCTCCAGCGCGGTGCGCACACCGGCCCCCACCGCGGCCAGCGACCGGCCGTAGCGGTAGTGCGCGCCGGTATCGACCACGTTGACGCCCTCGGCCAGGCCACGCGCAACGATCGCGGAGATCTGCGCGTCGACCTCGGCGGTGGCTGCCCCGCCGAAGGTGCCGATCCCGAGGCTCGACAGGCGCATCTTCGCGCGCGAGAACTCGCTGTAATGCCCCTCGGCGGCCTTGCCCTCGGACACGAACTGCTCTGCGTAACGACGCGTCGCCTTGGCATTGGCGTATCCGGGTATCAGTTTCTGCACGGGCTGCATGCGTCTCCTCGATTGGTCGCGGGCCCCAGGTGACGGATTCCGGGATGCCCCGAACCCTCACCCACCCGATGTGGGGGAGAATCGTACGTCAGCGGACGGGATTTGCGAAAACCCGCAACGCGAGCGGGCCACTACCGGCGGCATTGTACGGCCGCACAAACAGCCGCGCCCTGGCATGTGCCAGGGCGCGGGTCAGAGGCCGCCCCGAGCCGGAAGTCAGGGGGCGGCAGGGGAAACCAGCGGAGACTACAGGCCCGGGGCCGAATGCCGATAGCGGCGGAAGGCCCCCAGCATCACGAGCCCAAGCCCGATCAACCAGACCGGCCCCGGCAGCGGGACCTCAGTGGCGGTGGTGGAGAATCGACCGCTGAGATAGAGCTCCTCGAAGCCATTGTTCAGGTCGTCCATGAAGAAATCGATCCCGAACAGATAGCCCGCACCGGAGAACAGGCCGAGATCCATGGTCGGGGCAAACACGATGTAGTCGAGCTTGCCACTGCCCTTGTTGGCATCGGCCTCGTACACCTCGCCCGATTCGCCAACCACCTGGACGTCGCCGGGCGAGAGAACCGGGCCGCCATTACCGTCGTCGAAGATCCAGCGAGCCACGCGTTCCCCGGTGACGGGGTCGTAGATGAAGACCTCGGCCTGGACGAACAGATCGGGGTTCCCCCCTGTCTGGTTGTGGTCGAAGATGAACGTGGGGATCGTGGCCCCCGGGTTGATCGCATCCAGGTACGCCAGGAGGTTGTCCACCAGCACGGGTCCATTGGCCTGGGTACCCAGTCCCCAGTTACCGGTGAAGTCGTTCGCGCCGCCACCGGGGAAGGGCATGGGATCTTCAAAATTGTAGCTGCCGTCGGGCCCGATACCCTGATTGTTCTGACCACCCGCACCCGTGCCCACAATCAGGTCCAGCGTGCCGGTGCCCTGCCCGGTGTAGTTGGCCTGCGACAGGAAGCCCCACTGGTTCAGCAACGAGCCGGAGTAAGAATAGAAATCGTTGTACTGAATGGCGACCGGGATCCCGTCATAGGTCTCGTCGACGTCCGGAAGCTCGATAATGGCCGCGTTCGCCACCGAGCCTGCGAGCATTACGCCCGCTAGCACCACCACCTGCTTACTCCACCACTTGCGCATCACACTCACCTCCGGCTCCCGGCCTGTTGACCGCTCAGGGCGCCTTTCGCCCTCTCGAGCAACTACGAAGCAAGACACACGCCAAAGCCGATAAGACCCTGTTTGATCGGAATTTCTTCTCAAACCCGATTCACCGCGAAGGGCCTCGTGTAAACCATTCCGACATTTTTCGGGAAAACGGCCCGAAACCCCGTCGGAAAGCTTTACACCCGATGGGCGCCCCAGGAGATTCGGAGCCACAATCCAGGCTCGGTATCGTCTGTGCCCGCAGTCACGGGCCGGTGATGGGTCAGCGTCTCTTCACTACCCGCGCAACAGCGGGTGTGTATGGAAAAGCCGCTCCAGGCGGTCCTCGAGTTCGGGACGCACGGGGCCGGAACGGTCGGCGTCCAGGCGGGAGACGAACAGGTTCGCGTACCACGCCTCTTCCTCGTCCATGTCCCAGTCGACCTCGCGCAGCAAGGCCTGGCCGGCCGCGGGGATCGCGGCGGGGAGGTCGCGCCCGGTCAGCAGGGACCAGACGCCGGTCCAGCAGCGAGCGAGCGCGAGGGGGTGATAACCGCCACCGCCGAGGACCAGCAGCTTCGGCGTGCCATCCGCATGGCGCGGGCTGGTCTCGATCACGTCGTCGATGCAGGCGAGGAAACACTGCGTGGAGATGCCGAACTTGCCGAGCGGATCCGGCAGCAGGGCATCGGTGCCGGCCTGGACGACAATCACGTCCGGCCGCCAGCGATCAAGCACCGCGTCCCAGACCCGGGTGAAGGCGGCGCGGAATTCGCTGTCATTGGTCTCCTTCGGCAGCGGCACATTCACGGCGTTGCCGAGCGGACCCCTGTCCTCGATGCGGCCGCCCTCGAAGGGATAGCCGTATTCGGTATCCATGTGCAGGGAGACGGTGAGGACATCCGGGTCGTCGGTGAACGCGGCCTCGACGCCATCACCGTGGTGGGCGTCGATGTCGAGATAGAGCACCCGCTGGCCGGCCTGGCGCAGGCGCAGGATCGCGAGCGCGGGGTCGTTGAAGTAGCAGAAACCGCGCGCCTGGTCGGGGGCGGCGTGGTGCATGCCGCCAGCCGGATTAAAGGCCATCTGCCCGCCCAGCACGACCTCGGCGCCCTGGATGGAGCCGAAGGTGGCAGTGGCCGGGGTGGCGAAGAAGCCGGCGAAGAACGGGTTTTCGAAGTTGCCGATGTTGTGGCGGTCGCGGTAGCGCTGGAAGACCTTGCCCAGCGCCTCGGCGCGCTGCATCGCGGAGACATACTCGCGGGTGTGGAACCATTCGAGCTCGGCCGGCTGCGCACGGCGCGTGACGGCCATCTCCCCGGGGGTGATCGCGTCATAGGCCTCGATCAGGTCAATGGTCAGCGAGACGCGCGGGATACCCAGTGGGTGATTGTCACCGTAGCTGTGCCCGCGATAGCGCGGCGCATGCAGCAGGGTCGCGTGGCGCCGGGCCGGAGCGCGCTCCGACCCCGGGGCTGTGGCGTCCTGATCGATGGCTTCGGGGGTGGCATTCACTGGCGCAGCCTCAGGTAGATCTCGGGCAGACGGCGCGGCAGCTCGTCCACGTGGTCGATGATGGTGTAGTGGCCGGGGCCGAAGATGGCCGGCAGGTACTCGGACCCGGACGGGTCCAGGGTGATGCAGAAGGGGTGAATGCCGGCATCCACCGCCTCCTTCATCGCCATGCGGGTGTCTTCGTGCAGATAGCGCTGGTCACCGCCGTCGTCATAGTCGGCCGGGCGCCCGTCGGTGAGGATCAGCAACAGGCGGCGCTGGCTGGAGTTGCGCTTGAACGCCTCCAGCGAGTGACGGATGCCCGCCCCCATGCGCGAGGCCAGGCGCCCGGACACCCCGGCGATGCGGGCGCGCACGGTGTCGTTCAAGTCCTCGTTGAAATCCTTCAACCAGTAGTAGTTGACCTGGTCACGCTGCTTGGAGGCAAAGCCGGCGAGCGCGTAGGGATCGCCGACCTTCTCGATCGCCTCGGCGAACAGCATCATCCCCTCGCGGATGCGGTCGACGATCTTGCCCTGCCCACTCGGGTGGCGCGCCATGATGGAGGTGGACATGTCCGCCAGCATCAGCACCGAGGTGTCGCGGTGCTGCACTGCGCGGCGGCGGTAGATGAAGGCCTTGGGCGAGAGCCCGGCCTTCTTGTCGGCGATGTAGTCGATCACCGCCTCGGTATCCAGCTCGTCGCCGTCCAGCTGTTTGCGCTGCGGCGCCAGGCGCATCGGGCGCTGCATCTCCAGGCCGCGGGTCAGACGCTTCAGGGTATCGGCGTTCTCCGACAGGATGGTCGCCGCCAGCTCCGGGTTCTCGTCGTCCAGCACGCGCTCGTAGAGGTTCACCCAGTCGGAGATGTAGCGTTGTTCGCGGTAGTCCCACTCGGGATACGGGATGCCGTCCTTCCGTGGCGTATAGGGTACGCCGCGCTTGGCCACCTGGGCCGGCTGCGGGATGCCGGTGCCGATGCGCCCGCCGGTGCCGGAGGTCTCCTGCTGCGGGGTCTGGATGTCCGCGTCCGGATCCTTCTGCGCCTGCTCCGGGGCCTGCTGGGGCTGTTCTTCCTGTTTCTGGTGCTCGAGCTTGTGCTCGTCGTGCGCCTCGTGGTCGCGGAAGTCGGCCAGGCTGCCGTCGCGCTTGCGTTGTGGGTAGACGGGCAGCGACTGGTTCAGCGACAGCCCCGGCAGATAGGCCTCGGCACGCTCTTCGATCGTGATGTCCGGGAAGGTATCGTCGGCGAACAGTTCCTCGCCCACGGCCCACGCAGTGACGATATCGGCGTCCGGCTCCAGCATGCGCGCCAGGCGCGGGTCCTGGGCCTCACCGCGCAGCAGGGCCTCGTGGGCGCGCAGGGCGAAGTCGTAGTAGATGCCGGCCGCACCCTCCGGACGCTCGTGGGCGCGGGCGAGTTCCACCAGGCGCGACAGGAAGTTCGGGATGCGCGGGGCCAGGCGCGCGTTCACGCGCAGATCCTCGGCCAGGTCAAACAGCACCTGGAAGCTGAACATGCGCGCCTCGAACTGAGCGAACAACGGGCGCCAGGTGATGCGCGACTTATCGTCCAGCGGCGGATGCTCGGCGCCGGCGCGCTCGAACAGGCGCTCGACGTCGGGTTGCGCGTAGGTATCAAAGGCGAGATGCGCGGCCGCGTGCTGGGTGGCGACGATCGCCTCCTCGCGGGAGTCCATCACGGCCGGCATGAACAGGCGGCGCCCGTCGGTCTCGAGCATCGGGCGGCCCTCGCCCGGCTTCCAGCTGGAGTCGGCCAGCGGGATGTCGGCATCCAGCCAGGCCATCAGCACCAGGCGCAGGAAGCGCCCGTTCATCCGCGGGCGGAAGCCCGGCAGCGCCTCCAGCAGGAGCTTCAGACTCTCGTCGCTCTCCAGGCGGAAATAGGCCTCGCCACGCGAGCGCCCGGCCTTCAGCAAGTCCGCCCCGCGCCGCGCCCAGGAAAGCAGCCCCGCGTCACCGACCAGGTTGCGCGCGATCGGGGCACCCTCGAGGTAGGCGTCCAGGGTCAGACCACGCTCGTCGAACAGCTTTTCGGCCGGCTCGATCAGGGCGCGCAGGCCCTCGATGCCGCGCCCGCCCGAGAGCTTGTCGAATGGGGCCTCAAAATAGGCCCGGGCATCCGGCAGGCTGCGCGCGCACCAGCGCAGGCCGATCTCGGCCCACTCGCGCTCGCCGGCCTCGCCCCACTCCGCGTACACCCGGTCGGCCTGCGCCATGAAGCCTTCCAGGGCGTAATTGGAGTTCACCCACTCCTGAAAGCGCGCAGCCTGCTCCAGCCACAGCTCCACCGTCTGCATGTGCTCGGCAAGCCGGGCCGAGTGGCGCATGAAGCTCTTGCCGGCCTCGCGGTCATGGAAGAACAGGTCGCGCGCGGTCTCGATCCAGCGCCGCGCGATGGTCGCCCCGAACGGACGGATCGCCGGCAGGGCCTCCTTCGTATCGCGGTGCGCGACGAAGCTGATGTCCTCCAGGTGCTGGAGGATCTCCTCGATCTCGACGAGTTCTTCCGCCTCCGGTTTCGCGCCGCCTTGAGTCGCGGGGTCACTCACGCCGCTTCGGACTCGGGGAAGTGGGCGTCGAAGATCTCCTCCAGTGCCTGGATCAGCTCGGGGTCATCGGTGATCGGGGCGATCATCGCGGCGCGGCAGGCGACACGCGGGCTCAAGCCCGCCTGCATCAGTTCGCCGGCGTAGGCCAGCGCACGGGTGGAGGTGGCCTCTTCCAGACCGTGGTCCTTCAGCGCGCGCGCCTTGCGCCCGGCGGCGACCAGCTTCTCCACGCGATCGGCATCCAGGCCACCGGATTCCTTGGCCACGATCTCGCGCTCGACGTCCTCCTCCGGGTAGTCGAAGTGGATACCGACGAAGCGCTGCTTGGTGGAGGGCTTAAGGTCCTTCAATACGGTCTGATAGCCCGGGTTGTAGGAGATCACCAGCATGAAGTCTTCGTGCGCATCGATGATCTGCGACTTCTTGTCCAGCGGGAGCTGGCGGCGGTGGTCAGTCAGCGGGTGGATCACCACGGTCGTGTCGGTGCGCGCCTCGACGATTTCGTCGAGGTAGCAGATCGCACCCTCCTTGACCGAGCGCGTCAGCGGGCCGTCCTGCCAGACGGTTTCCTCGCCCTCCAGCAGGAAGCGGCCGACCAGGTCGGAACTGGTCAGGTCCTCGTGGCAGGACACCGTCACCAGCGGCTGGCCCAGGACGTGGGCGATGTGCTCCAGGAAGCGGGTCTTGCCGCAACCGGTCGGCCCCTTGAGCATCACCGGCAGGCGCTTCGAGTAGGCCGCCTTGAAGATCTCGATCTCGTCGCGCTGGGGCTTGTAGAACGGGGCGTCACCCGCGTCCCCCGGTTTCTCGATGACGTCGCGTTCCACACCGCGGATGCGGTTGATCAGGTTCTTCATGGGATCTCCGATGTCGACCGCGGGGTCGGGACTGACCGCGGGGCCGGGACTGGTGTATGCGCGGGGGCGGCGTTACCCTGCTGCGCGTTGGGCGGGCCGCCAATCGTGTTCCCGCAGGCTTTGTTGTATCATTCTCTGTTTCTATTCTATCGAACCTGCGCACTTGCATGAACCAAACGCCCCACGGCTGCGGGGTTGGTCTTGCGGATGCGCCCGTCACTCGGATTCAGCGCTTCAATAGAGGACCCGGTATGAAACTTGTCAAGCTCGTCAAGCTGAACAACCTGCAGTACAACCCGAACCGCGACCCGAACTTCTACCGTCGTCCGGTCAACGAGGAATTCCGGCTGCAGGCCGTGCTGAACGGCTCCGGCAGCGCCCAGTGCTCGTTCTCCGTGGAAGGCGAGACCCTGTGCGAGGGCAGCGTGTCCCTGCCGGGCACCTTCGACTGCAAGTTCAGCTACGACACCGCCGGCACCCGCATTGGCGACCTGGTGATCGAGGGCAATGGCGAGACCTTCCACGAGAAGGTCCGCATCGACGTGCTGGAACACGCCTGGATCGGCTGATCCAGTCCGGCCAGCGCGGCCCCGCTCCATCGGGGACGGCAACAGCGAAAGGCCCCGCGGCAACCTGCCCGGGGCCTTTCGCGTTTCGGGTCCAGCCACAACCGTCCCTTGCCATCTCCTGCCACACGCCCCCGTCATCCCCGGCCGCACGCCCCTCGTCATCCCCGGCCAAATACCCCCTCGTTATCCCCGGCCTCATACCCCCTCGTCATCCCGGCCGCATACCCCCTCGTCATCCCGGCCGCAGCGAAGCGGAGAGCCGGGATCTCCCGGGCGAGCCCCCGGACGTCCGGGTGATCTCCAGCAGTGGCGATCCCGGATAACCGCTGCGCGGTTTCCGGGATGCCGAGGGAGGGGCGTCTTCATGGTGATCGGAGAATGCCGACAAGGTGTTCCGAATGACCCGTCGCCCGCCCCCTAATCGCGCTTCTGCGAACTGTTTGTGTCCTCCGCGGTGCAACCGCCTTGGCCCTTCTTCGTATCTTCGTGCGCTTCGTGGTTAACAATGGAGTCGGGGCCCCAGACGAAGAAAGCCCCGCCGGAGCGGGGCTTTCGGGCATGGCCATGGCCTGCGGTGATCAGTCGATCACGCCGGTCACCCAGTACTGCACGTACTTCGGGTTGTCCTCGATAAAGCGATCCACGGCCTCCGCGTAGGAGTTTTCCTGGGCGTAGAACATCGCGTCTTCCAGGACCTCGAGATCCAGGTGCATACGCGAGATCATCATCGCCACGTCGTGGTACTCCTCGGCGAAGCCTTCACGCGCCAGGGCATGGATGCGTTCGAAGCTGCCCAGGGCCCCTTCCGGGTCTTCGAGGTAACGCAGATCATGGGCGCCGAATTTCCAGTGCGGGCTCCAGCCGGTCACCACGATCCACTCGTCACGACGGATGGCGCGTTCCAGCGCGGAGGTCATGCCCGCCCCGGAGGAGATCTGCAGGTTGTAGCCATCCAGGCCGTAGGTCTCCATGGCCTCTTCCGACAGCCGCGTCAGGCCCGCGCCCGGGTCGATCCCGGTGATGCGGCCATTCAGCTTGTCCCGCACGGAGTCCTTCTTCAGGTCCTCGATGGAACCGAGCTCGTCCTCGGGGATATAGTCCGGCACCACCCAGCCAAGGCGGGCGTTTCCGTACAGCGGCCCCAGGTTCACCACGTCCTGACCCACACGATCCATGTAGTCGGCGTGGGTCCCTGGCAGCCAGGCCATCAGCATCATGTCGATGTCGCCGGAGGCCAGACCCTGGTACTGCGGGGCGATATCGGTCTGGATCAGATCGACCGAGTAGCCCATCTCGTCCTCGATGACGCGTTCGGCCAGCCGGGTCACGAACTCGGCGTCGGACCACGCGGTCCAGCCAATCTGGATATCGTCGGCCTGGGCCGTGGAGAGGCCCATGGAGGCGGCCAGCACGCCGCCCAGCAGGGTTGAAGTCAGTGTCTTGTTCATCGTGCTACTCCTTCCTTCGAGTGAAACGGATAGCGCGACGCGAGGGCCGGTCAACTGCTCGCCTTGCGCCGCAGTCCTACGCTCTGAGTGATCCGGTCGAGCAGGATGGCGAGGATCACGACCCCCAGGCCGCCCTCGAACCCCAGCCCGACATCGAGCCGCTGGATACCGGTGAGCACGGTGTTGCCAAGCCCGCCGGCACCGATCATCGACGCGATCACCACCATGGAGAGCGCCAGCATGATGGTCTGGTTGATCCCCGCCATGATCGACGGCATCGCCAGAGGCAACTGAATCTTGGTCAGGAGTTGGCGCCGATTGCAACCGAAGGCCAGCCCGGCCTCGATCTGCTCGCGGTTTACCTGGCGGATGCCGAGATTGGTCAGACGCACCACCGGCGGCATGCAGAACACCACCGTGGCGATCGCACCGGGCACCGTGCCCAGCCCGAAGAAGATTGCGGCGGGGATCAGGTAGACGAAGGGCGGCATGGTCTGCATCAGATCCAGCACCGGACGGATGGAGGCCTCGATCCAGTCGCTGCGCGCCATCGCGACCCCGACCGGCATGCCGATCGCCAGCGCCACGGCGGTGGCCGCCAGCACCAGCGACAACGTCTTGATGGTGGGCTCCCACAGGTCCATCCCGAGGATCAGGCCCAGCGCCACGATAGCGAAGATGCCGAATCGCCAGCTGACCCGCCACCAGCTGAGCCCCACCAGCACCAGCACCAGCAGCCAGGCGGGGATCGCGAGCAACGCCCCCTCGAAGGAATTGGTCAGCAGCCCCAGGAACCAGGCAATACCGTCCAGCGCCGGCTCCAGGTTATCGAGGATCCAGTCGACTCCATTCTCGATCCAGTCGCCCACCGGGATATTGATGCGCCCTTCCATGTCAGTAATCTCCATTCGCGGCGGCCGCGTTGCGGCTGCGGTCCAGGGCCTCGACCAGGCGCTGCAGGGTTACCAGGCCGCGGAACCGGCCCTCGCCATCCACCACCGGGATGGATACCGGGCTCTGCGCAGCACGCCGCGGCAGGTCGGCCAACGCCGTATCTTCGGGGACCGGCTCCACCTCCACCGCGACCTCGCTGGCGGCGCGATCCAGGGTAAGCTCGCCCAGACGCTTGGCCTGGACGACGGACTGGAAGCGCCCGCCGGCATCGACGATCACGGCCTCGTTGCCCGGCACGTGGGCAATCCGGTTGCGCGCCTCGCCGGCCGTGGTATCGGCATCCAGCACCGGGATGTTCTCGCTGTCCATGATGTCGCAGGCCTGGAATACCTGGGTGATGTCCACGCCGTGGAAGAACGAGCGCACGTATTCGTTGGCTGGGTGCGTGATGATTTCCTTCGGCGTACCGACCTGCACCACCTCGCCCCCCTGCATGATGGCGATGCGATCCCCGATCCGGATCGCCTCGTCGAGATCGTGGGAGATGAACACGACCGTACGTCGGTGCTCGCGCTGCAGGTCCAGCAGGCGGTCCTGCATCTCGGTGCGGATCAACGGGTCCAGCGCCGAGAAGGCCTCGTCCATCAGCATGATCGAGGGGTCGGTGGCCAGCGCACGGGCCAGGCCCACGCGCTGCTGCATGCCGCCGGAAAGTTCATCCGGATAACTGCGGGCATGGGCCTTGAGACCCACCTGGTCCAGGGCCTCCTGGGCGCGTTCACGGCGCCGGGTGCGGCCGACCCCGGCGATCTCCAGGCCGAGGGCGGCGTTGTCGATCACGGTCTTGTGCGGCATCAGGGCGAAAGACTGGAACACCATCGCCAGATCCTCGCTGCGCAACCGGATCAGATCGCGCTGGCTCATGCGCGTGACGTCACGCCCACGGACCTCCACGGTGCCGGCAGTGGGCTCGATCAGGCGGTTAAGCAGGCGCACCAGGGTGGACTTGCCCGATCCGGACAACCCCATCACCACGAAGATCTCGCCCTCGGCGATATCGAGGTTGCAGTCCTTCACGCCCACCGTGTTGCCGGTGCGCTCGAAGATGGTGTCCTTGTCCAGGCCGTCCTCGATCAGCCGCAGGCCTTCCTGCGGGTTCGGCCCGAAGACCTTGTACAGCTCGCGCACCCGGATGATGGGTTCCATGCCACGATCTCCCTGTAACGCTGCGTCCGACCGTCAGGCCGGACCGGGGCCCGTTACCAGTCGTACTGGCGAATGAACTCGGGAAGCTTGTCGATCATTTCGTCGCGCCCGAAGAAACGATCGGCGCGGGCCAGGCGCATCTCGTCCTGGATGTCCTGATCCCCGCCGAAGCAGAATACCGGAAGATTGATCTGGTATTCCATGCGCAGCATCCGGATCACGTCCAGCGGGTCGAAGGCCTCGATCTCGTCCAGATCCAGCAGCAGGAAGCGATACAGCAGGATCTCGTTCCACGGACCCAGTTCATCCAGGTCGGTCACCCGGTGCAACTGCCAGCCCTGCGGCAGTTGGGCCTGCATGCGCTCGGTCAAGCCGGCATCCTGCGTCATCAGGATGACGCGTTTCTCCAGGCGGCGTTCGATCGTCGGTTCGGACATACGGCATCTCCGGCGTTCGTGGGTAACGGAAAGGGCGGGTCAGGCCGCCGCGATTCCGCGATAGAGCCCGTCGATGCGGGCACTGATCTCGTCGACCATGCGGGCATCGAGCTGGCCATTCAGGCGCGAGCGCACGCGCAGGCGCTCCGGGGACTCGCCAATCAGGTGCTCCTCGAGGATGGCGGTGGTCGCCGGATCCTCGCACCAGACCCGCGCGATGTGCGAGCCCTCGACGTGCAGACGCAGGCGCCCACAGGCCCCGCGGGTCTCGAACACGTGGTTGTCGCGGTTCACGCGGATCCCGTCGCGCACCGCAGGCGACCCCTGCCCGTCGGCCAGATCCTCGAGCTCCTCGCGCCCGGCCGCCAGCCACTGTTCGATGGTGTCTCGGTCCGGCTCGATCACCCGCACCGGCACGCCGAAACGGCGCTCCAGGACCGCGCGCAGGGCGGCCTCGACCTGCGCGGGCTCGGGCGGCTCCGGGCACTGACGGGCGCAATCCGTCATGCCGGTCTCCAGCGCCGGGCGCAGCCAGTCGCGGTAGCCCTCGCTAGGGGCATGGACACAGGCGAGAAAACGCTCGACCGGGAAGTGCCGCAGGAAACTGGCCCCGAACACGCAGCCCTCGTCGAGCGTGGCCGCGCCGGTGCCCATGATCTTGCGCCCCTGGACCCAGACATCCTGACCCCGCGCCTCCACGCCCTCCAGCCCAAGCTCGCGCAGGACATCCATCGCAATGCCCAGGCCCATGGCAAACAAGTGGCGATGCCCCCGAGCGAGGACATGACGCGGCTGGATCAGGAAGAAACAGGCCTGATCGGCATCCACCCAGACCGAGCCACCGCCCAGCGGGCGCCGCACCACCGGGACGCCCTGCTCCGCACAGGCCGCAAGGTCCAGATCGGACGCGGCATCCTGGCTGGCGCCGACCGAAATATGTGGCTCGCGGGCGTGCGTCCAGAGGACGCGCGGGGGGGCGTCCGGCGAGGTCATGCTCGCCAGCCCCGCATACAGCGCGTGGAGTTCCTCGGCGGAGCGAGCCCCGGCGTCGAGCCACTCCGGGGTCACCGTCGATGCGACCAAGTGTCAGCCCTCGGTCTTGTCCTGGCCGGCAGCGGGATCGTCCGCCTTGTCCTCCTGGCCGGGCTGGTAGAAGTAACGGAAATAGAAGTCACTGCGCGAGAGATCCTCGTACAGCTTGGCGCGTTCCTCGACCCCACTGCGCATGATCTCGACCATGGCCATGGCCTGCTCGCCATCGATGATATGGATGCCGCCGGACAGCTCCTGATCGGTATCGAGAAAGTGCGCGGCCAGCTCTTCCGGCTCCTGGATGTAGACCAGGAAGGACTTGCACTCGGCATCCTCCAGATCCAGCGGCTGCATCACGATCTTGCCGAGCCAGGCCAGGCGCGCGACCTGGTTGAACTGATGGATATCGAGCTTCTTGCCCTTCTTGTACTTGTTGAGTTCGTTGCGGATCTCGCCAATATTGGCGATCTTCATCGATTTCATGGATGTACATCCTGCCGCGAGTGTTGCGGGAGCATAAAACAACTGCGTGCCCGGGCCGTAAAAAAACCCCGGCAGACCGGGGTTCTTGAGTGGGGTACGCGGGAATTCCGCCACCCCTTGCGCCGTTCCGTGGCGCGTACGGATTATAGCGGGGTTACCACTCGAATCCGCTGTCCTCCGGTTCCTCAAAGCCGGCGACCGCCTTCAGGGTCTCCTCCAGCGCGCCGGGCGAGCTGCGCAGACGCATGAAGCTGTTGTCCCCCAGCATCCGCAGATCCGGGAAATGCAGCGCCTTGCGGAAACGCATGTGCAGCGCCTCCACCTCGCCCCCGCGGACCATGATCTCCAGCGGCACGGTCGCGGTATGGCGGAACTCGCCCACATCCACGATGCCGAGCTGGTGCAGGTCGGCCGAGTCCTGGGCGGCCCCGTCGGCCTCGCGCACGGCCACGCCGATCACGGTGACGTCCTGCCCCGGGATGTCCACCCGGTAGACCTCGCTGACCCCGGCAACACGGGATGCGAGATTGCCATCCAGCTCGCTCAGCGCCGCCCGCCGGGAGCCATGACTGGCCAGCTCGTACGGGGCATCAAAGCGCTCCATGCCAAAGGTATAGCGATAGCGGCCGAGATCACGTTCGCTCAGCCCGTCCTCGGAACCGTACTCGCGTTCGGCACCCAGAGTGCTGGACAGGCGGTTGGCGACACCCGTGACCGGACGATCCAGGCGATAGGCGTGACGGAAGTACTCGAGGTTGTTGTAGCTCACCTGCAACTCGCCATCGACCGCGGTTACGGCCACGCGGATCGGGGCGATATAGCCACCCCGCTCCTCCGAGCCGGCGACGGACAGCAGGTCATCGTGGGTGACCACGACCACGTGTCGGTCATTGCTGACGGGGTATTCGCCCAGAAACCGGAAGTCGGCCCCCTCCAGGCGTTCCCGCACACTGGCAGCCTCGCCGGAGACATCGGTCCCCGATTCGGTGTAGGCCAGTACAAACGGGCGATAGGCATCGGCCGCCACGGTCTGGCTCGCCGCGAACAGCGCAACCGCCGCGACCATGCCGACCGCACGGACGCTCCCGCGCAAGGCGTGGATTGCTCGCATGGCATCCTCCTTTGAATTCACTAATAGGTTCGAGCGGAATGCTCGGCAGGAAGAAGGGCCCGGAACGCACCCCCAGTGCGTCACGAACCTCGGGGTCACCCGCCCTCCCTGGCGGATCCGGCCTTCCCCTCAAGGCCAGGCGCCCCTCCCGGGCGCATAACACCGAGGCCCGCTGCGGTCAGGCGACCGCCCCGGGCCTCCCGATCAGAACCGGTACGCGTACCCGATCTCGAGCTCGTACTGACGCATCTCGATGGTCGCTTCACCTTGCTGGGTAGGTCCACGAACGCTCTGCCGCGGCGCGTACATTGCCGCAAAATTCAGCTCATGCTGATTGCCAAAGCCCTTGGTGAACCCAAAGGTGAAGTGATCTTCCATCACGGCCGGGGCCAGGATGTTGAATTCCACTTCGCTAGACGGAATCGGGTTTTCCCCCCGGTTGTAGCCCACTCGCCAGGTCCAGTCATTTCCGGCTTCATACTGAGCGCCAAACTTGAAGATATCGATATCTTGCCAGCCAAAGCCGGCACCGTTCGGCGCCCCCAGAAGCCCAGAGTCGCCCGGGTTCGAGATCGCAGCGACATCCGTGTAATTGATGCGCTGGTAATCGGCGGAAAGAGTGACGCTCGGGCTAACATCAACCGAGAAACCCAAACCGTAGGTGGACGGGACATCGAAACTCCCGCCATCGGCGAAGAGACCGCTGTAGTCATCGAAGTCCCCGTTGCGGATCTTGGAGCGGTAGCTCGCCCCGACCCGGGCACCTTCAGCCAACTCGGCCTGAAAGCCGATCTGGGCGCCGTAGCCCCACGTGGTATCGGTACCGCTACCACTTCCCGTATCTCCTTCGGCGCTGGCCTGATTGAATGCCTCGATTCCCTTCGCACTAAAACGTTGATAGCTGATGATCGGGCTAAAACCCACGCTAACGCGACCATCTGCGAACTTCTGGGCGTAGGTCGGAATGATCGCGAGTTGCTCAAGATCAACCCCCGCCGAACCACTGCAGAACACGCCTTGTCCCGGAACCAGTGGCCCGTTCGGATCCTGCGGATTCTGGCATTGACGATCAAAGGCAGGGTAATCCGTATTCAGCCCCCCGTTCCCCAGCAGTGCAATACCCCAGGATCGGTTCTCGTCGATCTGCTGGACATACCCAATCGACGGGATGAAGAAGTCTTCACTGTCGGAATCGATCGTCATATCGCCCATATCGTTAAACGTCACGGAACGTTCGGGACGGAAGTAGGCGAGGGAGCCATCGATACGGGATTCCATGCCGGCGATGCCGGCGGGGTTGATGCCCGGGGCGTAGGAATCCTGGGAAATCGCCATGCCGACGCCCCCCATACCCTTGGCCTTGGTGCCGTAGCCGTGGGCGAAGTAGCCGTTGGTGGCGTGCGCGACGCCGGCGGAGCCCATGGCCAGGCCGACCGCGATCGTCACCACGCTGCGGCGAATGATGCGTGCTTCCATTTTGTATCTCCTTTGGTGGTCTTCTTGTTGTGTTGTGCGAACACCCCGGTTCCGCGCGGCCCCCTTGTATCGCCGCCGGTCCGGTCTTGGTGGTGTTCCCACGGCCCGCGCCACGGTGACCGACCGTGGCGCGGGTTTTTCGACAGGTGTGTTCAAGGGCACTCGGACGAATGGCCTTGATAACCCTGCTCGAAACCTGAATATTCAAAAAGTCTTATTGACCCCCTGACGTGCGAAAGCCCCGGGGGTACCGGGGCTTTCGCTGGATACTACCACTATCGATTTCAGGCTGTCTTCTCGTCTTCCGCCTCGTCGGCGTCGAAGTCGAAGGTGCCGACATCCTCCCCGGCCATCTGCCGCTGGACGAAGCCGACGTCGGTCGAGTTGAGCGCGAACGGGAAGGACAGGATGTCCGTCGGGCTGGAATCGCCATACGGGCGGTTGCAGGCCGAGACCTCCTCGTCCGACTTGCCGGGGCAGCCGGAGGTCTGGAACGGCTTGCCGGAGGCAATCAGTTCTTCCACCTCGGCCTGCGGCAGACCGAAGTCCACGACCTGGCCGTCGGCATTGAACTTCATGTCGTCGATGCGGCCACCGGCGTAGTCGATGACGAAGCGACCCAGCTGCACGCGGCGCCACTGGTCACGCGGGACCGGGTTCCAGTCTTCCATCAGCGAGCCCTCTTCCGGGAAGAAGGCAAACATGTGGTTGTGGCCGCCCAGGTCACGAATGCGCTGGCAGACCTGCAGGATCTCTTCCTCGGTCTCGCCCATGCCGCAGATCAGGTGCGCGCCAAACTTCTCCGGACCGAAGATCTCGGCGGCCCACTCGATGGACTGCCAGTACTTGTCCCAGCTATGCGGGCTCTCGACCGCCTTGCCGCGGGTGCGCTCGAAGATCTCCGGGGTCACCGCGTCCAGTGCGACGGTGAAGATGTCCGCACCCTTGTCGCGCAGGAGCTGGAGGTCTTCATAGCTCATGGTGGTCGGATTGGACAGGATCGACACCGGGATATGGTTGACCTCGGCGACCCAGCGCTCCAGCAGCTCGACGGTGTCGGCGTCGGAGTTCGGGTGGGTGATCATGGAGATGCACATGCGCTCGAACTGGCCGCCGTCGGCGTGGTTCTTCACGCGTTCGATCACCTCGTCGTACTTGGCGGTGGGCCAGTCGACGCGGATGAAGTTGCGGTCGGCGTAATCCCGCGATTCCTCGCGGTGGCGGGCCAGGCCGCAGTAGGAACAGTTGGCACGGCAGCCTTCCGGGTACGTGACCAGGAGGTTCAGGCAGTGCGTGCAGGACGTGCGATGCATGGTGCCCGGCACCAGGCCCAGCGTGATCGCGGCCGCGGTGGACATCTGCACGTACTCCGGCGAACGCATGTCCGGGGTCTTGATGTGATAGTCGGGCCGATAAAAGTTGATCGGCGCGACCATCTCCTCTGCACTTGCACTCATGGAATTCCTCCAGCGTTGTCTCGGGGATGCCAGGCATCCGTCGACCGGGGCCGATTACGCGGCCCGGTCACCATCGTTGAAATACTCGGAAAATGCAATCCATCCGCGGCGCTGAGTGGCATCTTCCTGCGCCCGCGGGGTTCGCCAGTGTTCGTTGAGGAAGGCGCGCCGCTCGCAGGCGCGATCCAGCGCCGGCCCGTACTGGTCGCGCATGTCCTCGTCATAGTCGGCCAGGGCCTCGGCGTCGCCTCCCAGGTGGCCGATCGCGGCCTCGCCGGCGGCCTCGCCCGAAACCACGGCGGCGGCAATACCGGCACCGGTAATCGGGTGCGTCAGGCCACCCGCGTCGCCAACGAACAGCACGTCGCCCGCGACCAGCGAGTCGCGCAGGCCGCCGACCGGGATCGCCCCGCCGGTGCGGTAGCGGATCTCCTCGCCCAGCAGACCCTGTTCCACGAGCTGGGCATGCAGGGATTCCAGCGGAGCCTTGAGATCACCGGCAATGCGCTTGTCCGCGCCCAGACCGAGATTGGCCCATTGGCCCTTGGGGAACAGCCAGGCGTAGCCGCCCGGGTAGTCATCGGACAGCCAGACATCGGTGGCGGTGTAGGGCTTGTTCAGCGGCACGGTGTACTGGCGGGTCTGCACCGTCGGCAGGGCCGGAAGGCCCAGCGTCTCGGCGACCGGCGAATGCGGCCCATCGGCCGCGATCAGCACGCGATAGCCGATCTCGTGTTCGACACCGGCGTGTTTCACCCGGGCGGTATGACGCTCCGCGTCCACCGCCACCAGCGGAGTCGAGGTCACCAGCTGCGCCCCGTTCGCCTCGGCGGCACGGATGATGGCGCGATCAAACTCGCCGCGATCCACCATCAGGCCCGGGAAGTCGGAATGTTCCACCGCGCCGGAGGGCAGGAAGCTCTGCATCGCGTCGATCCGCTGCAGCAACACGCCGTCGGGCTGCGCGTACGCGCCCATCGGGTTGGGGATGAACTCGGCGCATTGCACCGGCTCGCCGAAGGCCTTGTTACGCTCGACCGCGAGCACCGACAACCCGGCCTCGGCACACACACGCGCGGCCGAGGCCCCGCCCGGGCCCAGACCAACGACCAGCACATCCACCGCGGCGGGCAGCATTAGCGAAAACCTCGTGTTCCGTTCATCATTCCGCGACCGTTTCGACCTCGGCCTGCGCCAGCGCAGACTGGATCGCGGCGATAAAGTCGTCGGCGCTCAGCTGGAGCATCTCGACGTCGCGTTCGGCGAAGAAGGCGCGCACGCGCTCTTCCATCTCCGCCTGCGGCGTATCGCGCAGGGCCGCCTCGAGATCGGCGATCGTGCGGGCCGGCTTCACGAAGATGTCCCCGGTAATCCACAGCTGCTTCAGACGCTTGCGCTCCGGGTCCAGCGCCACACCCACCCGCATCAGCCCGCCATCGGACTTGGAGATACTCTCGAACATCGGGGCATCGGTCGCCGGACGGTTGCGCTGATACACCCACTCTTCGGAATCGATGTCGGCCAGCGCCTCGTCGAAGGCGCGGCGCTCTTCCGGGAGCAGGTCGGCGGCTTCGGTGCGCACCCCGAACTCCTCGGCGAAGGCGCGCGCAATGGCCTCCTTGACCACGTCCAATGCGGGCATCTCGTCGAGCAGTGTGGCGAGGTTCACTACCCGGTCGCGGGCGGACTCGATGGCCTTGTTGGAAAGCTTCTCCGCCGGTATGCGCAGGATGCGCAGCATGTCCTCGACATCGAACTCGATCAGCAACGTGCCCTGGTACATGATCGAATCGCCGTCAAAGGCGCCGCCGGTACCGGAGATCTTGCGACCATCCACTTCGATATCGTTGCGCGGGCGAAACTGCGCGTCCACGCCCAGCGAACGCATGCCGGCCGCCGCTGCGTTACAGATGCGCGCGGCAATCTGACCCATGTCGGCCGAACCGAGAAAGCGTTTGTCCAGATACAGTTCCCAACCGAGCTGGGTGGCATCGAAATAGATCGCACCACCGCCGGTGATGCGGCGCTGGATGGCGATGCCGTTCTCCTGGCAGTACTCGGTGTTGATCTCCTGGTCCACGTTCTGGTGGAACCCCACCAGGGCACAGGGCTGGAACTGCAAAAAGCGCAGGGTATGCGGCGATGCGCCTTCCTGATGGCATTCCAGCAGGGCGCGGTTGAACGCCATGTTCTCGGCGGCCGGGCGCAGCCCGGTGTCGAGGATGCGCAGGGTCGTCTGGTCGCGCTCAGGCATGACATCCACCTCCGGCTGCAACCTCGCCCCCCTCGGTGACGATGCGAATACCGCCCAGGCCCTGGCGCGCCTTGCGCTCCTGCTCGCGACGGCGGGCTTCCTCGGCCACGATGGTGTCCAGGTCCAGTTCCACGCCACTGGCAACACCGGCGTCCTCGGCCATCACCTCGTCACCGACAGCGATCGAGCAACAGGCCGGAGTCACGCGCACCTTCTTGCCCAGGCGCGCGGCGAGTTCCACCACCCCTTCCGCCGGGTGAGCGATCCCGGACAGGCCCGCCATCACGGCGTAGCTGTCGATCTGGCTCTTGGCCTCGCCCGGCGGACGGGCGCAGCCCAGCAGCAGCGAGGTATCACCCAGGCGTGCGCGGGCGTCGTGGAAGAAGCGGCCCACCGCATGCACATCCGGGGTCTCGAACGGGCGACTGGCCGGCGCGTAGAACGGCATGACCACCACCAGCACCACGGCATCCGGCAGGTGGCGCGCCAGCATCTCGAGCGCATTCCACTCGCCCAGCAGCTTGCCGTAGTGCAGGCCGATCACGATATGCGGGACCACCTTCATGTTGGTGTTCACCAGGCTCTCGAGCGTGCGCTCGAAGTCGTCCACGCTGCGCCGCAGGTGATAGACCTGCGTGATGGTGTCCTGGGCACCGATGACGTCCATCATCGCCGCATCGATTCCCGCCTGCTCCATGGACAGCGCAATGTCGTCGTCCACCAGTGCGGTATGCATGGCAATGCGGAATTCGGGGAACTCGTCCTTGATGCGCCGGATGGTGGAGTAATACGGGTCGTATTCCACCTCGTTGCGATGATTCGAGCCACCGGTCAGGAGCATGCCCTGGGCGCCGGACTCGATCACGCCATTCACCTGGCGCCAGAGATCCTCCGGGGTGCGGACGGGGATCATCGGGTCCAGGATCTTGGCCTTGCAGTGGTCACAGGCCAGCTTGCAATCACCACCGGTGATGGACATCGCAGGCCACGCACTCTTGCCACAATCGGCCAGCTCACTGGACTGGTAGGACTTGAAGGTCGGGGTATAAAAGTGCACCGAACCCGGATCCCCGGCGTGTTGCAGGCTATGCTGGAGGTCATCAACCAGCAACGGATCGACGGGGACGTCCTCGAGGGGCTCTACCCGCTGGATCACATCGTTCCAGCTTGTCATCGGCGGTCTCCGGGTCGGCGCATTTCTTGAAGGTTTTACTCGGGTATTACCGAAAAAAAGAGGCCGCCAACCGCAACGGGTCAGCGGCCCGGACCGGATCGGGGCTTAGCAGCCGCCGAAACCGTCCGCTTCCATCTTGGCTTCGAAGGCCGCATGGGCGTCGGAACCGGTCTTCAGATCGCCGATTTCGCCATCCCAGTCTTCCGGCTTCAGCTTGATCAGCCAGCCTTCGCCGTAGGGATCTTCGTTGATCAGGCCCGGGTTACCCGCAACCTTGTCGTTGGTCTCGGTGACTTCACCGGTGACCGGGGTCTTGGCCGGACCCACCCACTTGCCGGATTCGACGGTGGTGCAGGACTTGTCCTTCTTGACCGTCTTGCCGACCTTCTTCGGGGTGTAGGACACAATCGTGCCCGCCAGCGAACAGGCGTAGGACGTCAGACCGACGGTGGCGGTACCGTCGCTTTCCTTGCGCACCCAAACGTTGTTTTCAACGTTGTACATCAGATCTTCCGGAATATCACAACCCCGAACTGCACCCATGTCTTCCTCCAGGAATATTCAAATAAAGCGGGAAAATTAAAACGTTATCGTTTTATCACTGCGTAGTATCAGGTCGGCTAACTCGCTCGCCCGATTCACTTCATCGACATCGTCGATGAGATCCGAAGACGCGTCGATTCTATACCCCGGCAGAGCGGGCTGGCAAACGTGCAAGCGCACGCCTGCGCGTTTTGCGTCCTGGATAAAGTCCTTGATCAACTTGCCGTCTTCCATGGCCCGCAGATCATCCGCTACACCCTGCTCCATCAAGCGCACGCCCTCCATGGTGAAGAAGATGTGCACGTCCACATCCATCGAGGCCATGACCGCGCCGAGATAGAACGGCGTGGCGCAACGGCCGGGCGTCGACGGGCCCGAGGTCATGATGATCACGACCGTCTGCTCGTCGTTGTCCAGGTAATAATCGTCGTCGATATCAGCCATGGTCCCGCTCACCGCAGCTTTCGCTGGCACTGGATGTCATCGTCCTTGGCCCGCTTGCAGTAGCCTTCCTCGGCCTTGTCCCCGGTCAGGAACACCTCCAGCGCGGACTCGATCCCGTTGGTGGGCTCGACTCGGGCAATCCAGGCATTGTAGGGATCCGAATTCAGCAGCACCGGGTTCTCCAGCACCTCCTCGTTCCCCTCCACGATCTTGCAGTCGATGAAGTTGGGGATCGGACCCGCCCACTTTCCACTTTCGATCGTGGCAACCGGCTTGCCCGGCGGTCGCCGCGTACCCGGCCGCCGCACCCGCACGTGGATGATCTTGCCCGCAATCGTCTGCGACAGGTCGGTCATGCCCACGGTCAGGGTGTCGTCGTCCTCGCGCCGAAGCCAGATCTGGAATTCGTCGTCGTAGAACAGTTCAGGGTGAAACTCGCAGCCGTTGCAATCCATGTTTCGCCTCATTCCCGGGACCGCGGGGACCCGTGCCTACACAAAAAAACGGGCGCCAGGCGCCCGTCTTCCAAAGTCATTGATGGGCCATGCCGGGCATGGGTCCAGGGATCAAATGACCCCCTTCTCCTTCAGCAGGCCAATCGAGTCACTCACGTTCTCGTGAATGCCCAGTTTCCGCGCGGACAGGCCCATGGCCAGACCCAGCAACTGGGTGAAGTACAGCACCTTCACATCGGTCTTGATGCCGAACTCGGTCTCGGCACGAACCTGGTGCATCTCCAGACCGGAGTGACAGGTCGGGCACTCGGTGGCGATCACTTCCGCACCGGAGTCTTCCGCCGACTGCAGCAGGTTCAGCACCAGCTGGGTCGAGGTATCGGAATCGGACAACGTGTGCGCACCACCGCAGCAGGACGTCTTCAACGGATATTCGACGTTCACGGCACCCGCGGCGCCCAGAAGGTCATCCATGAAGTGCGGCTGATAGCTGGAGTCGGAGCCCGGGCCATTGTCCTTCTCCGGGAAGATCTGGCGCGGACGGGTGTACATGCAGCCGTAGTAGTTCGCGACCTTGATGCCGTTCAGGCTCTTGGTCATCTTCTGCTTGATGCCTTCCGGACCGAGTTCTTCCATCAGCCACTCGAGCAGATGCAGGGTGCGAACGTCGCCGCTGTAGACCGGGTCATCCGACTGACGCGCAAGATCCTGCACGGTGTTCATCGCGTCTTCCGACGTGGCAGTTTCGAACTCGGCTTTCTTCAGGTTGTGATAGCAGCCGTTACAGGGGGCCATCACGGTGTCCATGCCCATCTGCTCGGAGGCGATCGCCATGTTCCGTGCGGACAGGTAGGTCTGCAGCATGGGGTGAACGTTCTTCACCTCCATCGCGCCACAGCAGTTCCAGTCGCGCAGGTTCTCCATCTCGAGCCCCAGCGCCTTCACCAGCACGCGGGTGGAGCGATCGTACGGCCCACCGGAGCCCTCAAGTGCGCAACCCGGATAGTAAGCAACCTTAGCCATGAGCGGCCTCCTTCTGTTCGCGCACGTAACTCTTCAGCACGTCCCCGGTCTTGCCCCAGGACTTGGTGCGCGGCGTATGAATCGTGTTGAAGCCCATCGCCATCAGGTGTTTCACCGGGAGGTGCTTCATCATGCGGAAGACGAACACCTTCAGCCATTCCTGCAGAAGCGGCTGGCCGGTCTTCTTGAAGAAGTTCTGCATGACCTTGCCGTCTTCGATGCGGCCGGTTTTGTAGATCTGATCGGCGAACTCTTCATCGAAGATGCTGGACGGGGTCTTTTCGGTGATCCCTTCCTCTTCCATCCAGTGCGCCAGCGCCTTCATCACGCCTTCCGGCTTCACGTCCTTCGGGCAGATGTTCGTGCATTTGTTGCAAGAAACGCACTGCCAGATGATGTCCTTGTCCTTGACCAGCTCTTCCTTCATGCCAAGCCGGGTCAGGTAGATCCAGTAGCGCGGATTGAACTGCACATTCTGCGCGTACATCGTGCAGGAGTTGGTGCAGGACCCGCACTGCCAGCAGCGGTGCACGTTCTCCGCACCCGTGTAGGTCTGGATCTTCGCCTCGAAATCGTCGTCGTAATCGCGAACCGTGCGCGGGGCAATCATGGTGTTCCAGTGACCGGAAACATCCACCCCGTCGACCACCAGCTCGTCGTGCTGCTGGAGTCGTTCGTCCTCGATCAGTGCTTTTTCATGTATTGCCATGACGTCTCTCCGAAAACCTGTCTTGCCAGGCTCAAGTTCGTTCCGTTATTCAATGCAGCGACGCATCGGTTCCTTTCAGGCGACCTTCCGGGGAATCGATCCCCAGCATCTTCACCGCCAGCTCGAGCGGATCCTGCTTGCCACCAAACTGGTTGTCGATCATCCCTAAACTCATCGACAGCGATCGGGCGTAGTCCGAATAGGCCTGGACCCAGACCAGATCCGTTACAAACGGCAGGTCACGGTAAAAGCCCTCTTCCGCCAGCGCCTCGTAAAACCAGCGCCGTGCCCCCTCGATCGCACCGACTGACTCCCCGATCGGGATTGACCGAAGCGTGTCGTTGGCGCGAATGAACTCGCGCAACGACCCAGTCGTGGTCGACGTATCCCAGACCCAGCGGCAAGCCAGTGGCACAGCCTCGGGATCTGCAAAATGCAGGATCTCGGCACCGAAGTCCCAGATCGCCCGGCGCAGTTTCTTGTCATCTGCCGCCAGGTCCGCGAATGCGGCGAGGCGGTCGTTGACATCCACATCCGGGTGGACCAGGGCACGCACCCCGTCCACCAGGGCCCCTTGCCGTTCCGCCATCAGGGTGACCAGCTTCCGGCGAACCGAAAAGACCAGCCCCCCAAGGGCCCGAACATCCTCTGCATCGATCTCGTCGCCCTTGGCCACGATCGCCGCAAAGACTTCGTGCTTCGAACGCAAGGCCTCGATGAACGTCTCCAACCCATCGACACCGCCCGCTTCGGCGATAGCCCCTTTCAGGGTGGAGAGCTTGGACGCGAGGATCTCCTTGTCAAAGGTAACCTCAAGCGGCTCCGGGGCGAGCCCCGAAGCCGCCTCGTCGCTGACGACCTCAGCCGGCTTTCTGAACCAGCGCATGCAGATCCGCAACCGCGCGGCCACCGGCGGCGGCACCCTGGGCGATCGAGTCGTCGATCGTCTCGGGACCGTAGGCCGCACCGCAGGAGTAGATTCCCTTGCGGGTGGTGCCACAGGTGTTGGTGTACTGCTCGGCCTTCTCGATGAAGCCGTGCTTCTCGAGGCCGATACCGAACACCTGGGAAAGCTCGGGGTTATCGGCGTTCGGATCCATGCCAATGGCATGCACGACGATATCGAACGGGATGATGATCGGGCGCTTGACCAGGGTATCTTCACCCTTGACCAGCAGGCGACCATCGCCCGAGGCCGTCACTTCCGCGATACGGGCCTTGACGAACTTGGTTTTGAACTCTTCCTGGGACTTCCAGTAGAACTTGTCTTCGTACAGGCCGAAGGTCCGGATGTCCATGTAGTAGATGAACACGTCGGTTTCCGGTGAGATCTCCTTGATCTCCATCGCCAGGTTGGCGGAGACGGTGCAGCAGATCTTGGAGCACCATTCGCGACCGATCTGACGGTCACGGGAGCCCACGCACAGCAGGATGCAGACACGCTCCGGCACACGGCCGTCGGACGGGCAGGCGATCTTGCCACTGCCCACCATCTGTTCCATCTGGGTGGTGGTCAGCACGTCTTCATACGTGCCAAAACCCCACTCCGGCTTGTTGATGGAGTCAAAATGGGTGAAGCCGGTTGCCAGGACCACGGCGCCCGCCTGGACGGATTCGCCGTTGGTCAGCGTGGCGGTGAAGTTACCCGCCTCGCCTTCCAGCTTCTCGACCTTGGCGCTCTTGTGCACGGTCGAGTTGGCGTCGTCTTCCACGCGCTTGACCATGCGACCAATGGCGTCCTTGGCCCACTCGCCGGAAGGCACCAGCTTGGCGTAACCCGACAGGATCGGGGCGCCGCCGAGGACGTCTTCCTTCTCGACCACCACGGCCTTGTAGCCGGCCGAGTTGACATTGGCGGCAGCGGCCAGACCGGCCGGCCCACCACCCACTACTAGAACGGTATCTTGCTGCATCAGACCTTGCCCCCGTAAGCGAGTTCAGGATTGTAGAGGTATTCGATATTGCCGGCTTCGACTTCCTTCAGGTACTCCTGGAAGGTCTTCTTGGCCTCGGACCAGGACATGCCCATCTTCTCGACCAGGTCCTCGCAGGGCGACGCGTGCCACTGCAGCTGGACGATCTTGAACGGGTCCGCACCGCAGGCCAGGGCCGCGAACTGGACTTCCGCCATGATCGGGATCTGGAAGTTCTGGTTATGTGCCTTGCCGATCCACTGGTTCTTGTCCATGGTCGTGACACAGCCGGTATCGTTGGCCAGCATCACGTCGGCGTTGGCTTCCTCGCGGGCCACGCGGATCTTGCGATCCATCGTGAACGAGCGAGTGAATTCGCGCTCGGAGATGATGTGGCGGAAGCCGAAGCCGCAGCAGTCGTACCAGGTCGAATAGTCAATCACCTGCGCACCCAGAGCCTGGGCGGTGGAGGTAATGATCGCGGTACGGTTGCCGCCCAGCACGGTGGGATCGTACACCGCGTCCTCGTGGACCATCTTGTAGTAATGGCAGGCCACGTGGGCGGTGGTGCGGATGTTGGAGACGTCGATGGTCTGCAGCTCGGAAGCGATACGGTTACGCATCACGTGCACCCACTCGGAGTAGTGGATGATCTCTTCCGGGATGACCAGCTTGCCGTCGACCAGGCGACCCAGCTTGCCGAGGATCTTGGTGACCTTCTCGCGCAGTTCGGCGGACTCGACCAGATACTTGCGGATCTCCTTGTAGTTACCGAAGGAGGTGCCGCAATGGACCAGCGGGTAGAAATGAC
Organism: Thioalkalivibrio sp. AKL9; assembly: GCF_000377825.1. NCBI lineage: Bacteria > Pseudomonadati > Pseudomonadota > Gammaproteobacteria > Chromatiales > Ectothiorhodospiraceae > Thioalkalivibrio > Thioalkalivibrio sp. AKL9. Next base: position 66,388 of record NZ_KB905108.1, read on the forward strand.
CCAGCTCGTGGCCGTGCTGCTTGCCGGAGACGTAGGCCTGGTGGAAGTTGCGCAGGAACACCGCAGCGAGCGACTCGACGTTCCCGATACCGGAGCCGTGGTAGTTCCACGCGGTGCAGGAAGTCTGGTCGGTTTCGTCGAGGTAGTCCTTGCCCGGCTCGAAGCCGAACTTGTTCATGAACCACAGCAGCGAGGTCGGGTAGCCAGGAATGTTCCCGCACTGGCCACAGGACTTGTGGTGCCACAGCTGCTTGGTCGGGACCTTCTTGTCCCAGCCGAACAGGGTCTTCACCGACATCGGCTCGTGTTCATCGTTGATGCGATGAATGATGATCTGGCCGTCCTTCTCGAGCTCGTACATGTGCTCGCGGACGTCGTCCATGCGGTCGCCAAGGTCGACGGTGCGGCGGTCGACGTGCTTGCGCACCCAGTCGGTGGCCTTGACTGCGTCTTCCTTCGACAGATCGGTCGACTGGAAGAACGAACCGTGACCGGCGATGCCCTGCCCGTCAGTGTTGTGGGAACCGGGCTTCATGGTGCCGGCGCCAGCGCCTTCACCATTCTGGTTGTGATTGCCTGGGGTCTGTTCACTCATAACGCTTCTCCTGATGTCTTGGATGCGGGAATCGGTGGACGACTTACTCGTCGTCTTCCTCTTCCTGCTCCTCGAGCCAGTCTTCGTAGTCCTCGCGCTTCTCGTCGATGAAGTCTTCGATCACGTCGAAGAGATTCTCGTCCATCAGCTCGAGGGACTTCAGGACTCCGGTCATTTCCCAGATGGTGTACATCTCCACCGAGGTCTTCAGGGACACTTCCCAGGCGGTCTCGACCGTCTGCAGCGTCTTCACCGGAATCGCCTTGCGCAGGATGCGCAGATCACCTTCCACCTTCTGGATGTTGGGGCCCCAGTCAGGGAAGTGATCGGGCTGGATCATATCGGGAGACAGCTGGTTCCCCGTGGTGATCAGCTTGAGCATGACGCGGCCGAACGGACGAAGCACGTCCTTGGCGGACTGCATCTCGTGCTTGATGGCCACTTCGCGCATGATCGCGACCAGGCCACCGGGGGAGTTCTTGAACGGGCAGCGCGCCGCACAGGTCATGCACTGGGCGCAGGCCCAGATCTTTTCCTGCATCGCGTCGTAGATCTGCTCGACGTTCTCGGTCCAGAGCAGCTGCACGATCTCGCGCGGCGAGTAATCGTAGAACTGGGCGGACGGACACGTGGCCGTGCAGATGCCGCAGTTCAGGCAGCCGTTAAGCTCGTGGTCGTAGCGAAAATCTCCACGAATATCGTCGAAGATTTGCTGCATCTCAGCGTATGTCGCCATATCTCACACCTCTTCGCTTTAGGCGATGCAGGTTTCTTGTGAACCTTGCGCAGCCAGCCTAGACCTCGTCCAGGCACCAATCCAGTTACCGCATGGCAACCATCGTTATTCAGGATTCGGGGCGGCAACCCTTGCGAATTGCCGCCCCGAATCAAGCACTTGAAGCGCCTTAGCCCTTCTTGATCAGGAAGTAGAACTTGCCGCCTTCTTCCTTGTGCTCCATCAGCTCGTTGCCGGTCTGCTTGGAAAACGCCTGGAAGTCCTTCACGGCGCCCGGGTCGGTCGCGATGATGTGCAGAACCTGGCCGGCGTCCATCGCGGCCAGCGCCTTCTTGGCGCGCAGGATCGGCAGCGGGCAGTTCAGGCCGGAAGCATCGAGTTCTTGGTCAAAGTTGGCCATCGTTTCTCTCCTTTGAGTGCGTTTTATCAGTCGTGTACTGCGGTTCGGTTGGGCCCCGTGCGCTGCAGCCATTACCGAACGGTAATCAACCGAATTCCCCCTTATAGGCGAATCGGCATCGGAATACAACCGAATTCTAATCCGGGCTTACCACCGGTTTTCCGGTCTGGGCCCACCCGACAATGCCGCCGCGCAGGCTGCTTGCACAGTCCACGCCCTGTTGGGCGAGAAAGGCGCAGGCCTGGGCGGAACGCGCCCCACTCTGACAGTAAATGACCACCGGCGCATCGCTACCGGTGAACTCGTCCTTGCGCAGCGGCAAAGTGGCCAGCGGGACAAGCTCTGCCCCCGGGATAACGCCGCGACCGGTCTCGCCCGGCGAGCGCACATCCAGCAAACGAAAGCTCTTGCCCTCGTTGCGCCACTGCTCCAGTTCGTCCGGGGTGATCTCGGTAAATCCGTACACGCTGCGCTCCGGGTCTTTCACTTGCGGGGGATGCCGTACTCGTCGCGCGAGCTCTGACCGGCGGCCGCTCTACGCAAGGAGTGGGCGCGGAGCATAGCGAAACCGATCGGAAATGCAAACAAGACCAAGCGAGGAGAGGTGGATGGTCGCCCGGGACGAAAAGTTCTGCTATCGTCGCCCACGCTTAAGAAAACGCTGATGCAGAGTCATCAGCTTCATTGCTTCGCGGAGGATATCCCGGTGGACAAGAGCGAATTCCAGGTCGACGGCCACTATGCCGTCACGCTGAAAGACGAGAACGGCAAGCTGCGCCCTGCCAACATCTACGTGCACGACATGCAGGACAACTACATGATCGCGCGGCGCACCTCCGGCGGCGACGTGGGCCTGCTGTTCAAGATGGACTATGACGACGTGATCAAGCTCGTCCGCACCCACAAGGTGCTGGACCGCAAGAAGTTCATGGTGCCTGCGGCGATGCTCAAGCCGAAGCTGTGGGAAACCCGCGACAGCATGCGCACCTATTCGTCGGCCCCGGGGCTTGGCAAGTAACGACCGCCCCCGGCATGCCCACACCAGAGGGCCGGCGCCCGCCGGCCCTCGCGGCATGCCTTCTATTGTCCGTTTCCTGCTCGCCGCCCTTCTGGTGGTGGCGAGCCTGGCGGTACCACCCGCCCACTCCAGTGGCGTTTCCCTGCCCGACTTGGGCGAGGCCTCCGGCGGCGTACTGACCCCGGCGGAAGAACGCGAGCTCGGCCGCTCCCTGCTGCGCGAGGTCCGCCGCAGCGCCCCCCTGGTGACCGATCCCGAGATCGTCTTTTATGTCGACTCCCTGGGACGCCAGTTGTTGGCCAACGCACCCAGCGCCGATGGGCCGTTCTACTTCCTGACCATCGACAACAGCCAGGTGAACGCCTTCGCGATGCCCGGGGGCATTATCGGCATCCATGCGGGTCTGATGCTGGAGGTCCGCGACGAGGCCGAACTGGCCGCCGTGGTCGCACACGAAATCGCCCACGTTACCCAACGGCACCTCGCGCGCATGTTCGCGCGCGGGCGCGACGTCAATTTCACCACCGGCCTCGCCATCCTGGCGGGCATCCTTGCCTCGGCGGTGGACCCCACCCTGGGCTCGGCCATCATTACCGGGGGTGTGGCCGGCGGCATCCAGCAACAGATCAATTTCACCCGCGCAAACGAGGCCGAGGCGGATCGTGCCGGGATGCAGATCCTGCAAGGCACCGGCTTCGACCCCAATGCGATGGCCGATTTCTTCGAACGCCTGCAAGAGCTCTCGCGCGGGGTCGGCGACCAGGTGCCGGAGTACCTGCGCACGCACCCGGTCACCCTCGACCGGATCACCGACGCCCGCAACCGCGCAAACCAGATGGCTGCCAGCGACACCCGCAACCGCGGCCCCGAATTCCAGTGGATGCAGGCGCGCATGCAGGCGCTGCAGGATCCACGGCGAACCCTGGAACGCTTCCGCGCAACGGACACCCCCTCGCCCCAGCAGCGCTACGGGGCGGCGGTCGCCTATCTCGAACGTGGAGAACCCGGCCGCGCCCGCGAACAGCTCGAACGCCTCGATGCGGCGGACGCCCCCGGACTGACCCTCGAACTCGCGTTCGCAGCACTGCTGCGCGAGGAAGGCGAACACAGCGCGGCGCTGGAACGGCTGGAAGATCTGGACGCGGTGTATCCCGGCCACCCGGTGATCCGCGAACGCCTGGCCCGGGTCCACCGCGACCTCGGGCAGCCCGACCGCGCCATTCGCATCCTGTCCGACATGATCCGCCGCGAGGCGGCCCCCAATCCGGAGCTCCTGCGCCTGCAGGCGGACATCGCGGACGCGGCCGGGTATATTGCAATCAGCCGCGAGGCCATGGCCGAATACTTCTTTCATCGCGCCCAGTACGAGGAGGCCGTGCGCCAGTTCGAGGCGGGAATGGACGCCTCGGATGCCAGCGAGCGCGACCGTCAACGCATCGAAGACAAGCGCGACACGGCCCGAGAGACCGCACGCGAGGCGCGCGAGGACCGGCGATAGAAACCGCGTACGCGGGGAATGTTCCCGCAGGACCATTCGTCTACCGACAGTCATAAGAACTGCCCGAAAACCCACCACCAATACACCCGGACAAGAGAGGTAGAACTCCTCATGCACATCTCACGCCGAGAATTCATGCAGTTACTGGCCGCCGCCAGCGCCGCCGGTTTCCCCCTGGGCACCGCCGCCTGCAGCAACAACAAGGGCGGCACTGCGGGTGATCCCTACGACACCCTGGATCGCTTCGGCAATGTGCACCTGCTGCACTACACCGACTGCCACGCCCAGCTGAAGCCGGTGTACTTCCGCGAGCCAAACGTCAACCTCGGCGTGGCGGACATGCGTAACCGTCCGCCGCACATCGTAAGCGAGCACTTCCTCAAGCATTACGACATCGAACGCGACAGCATCTACGCCCACGCCTATACCAACCTGAACTTCATGGAAGCGGCCGAACAGTACGGTCGCGTAGGCGGCTTTGCGCATCTGAAGACGCTGATCAACAAGCTACGTGACTCGCGACCGAACGCCCTCCTGCTGGACGGCGGCGACACCTGGGGCGGCGGCTCCGGCTCCGCGCTGTGGACCAACGCGCAGGACATGGTCGATGCACAGAAACTGCTGGGCATCGACGTCATGACCGGTCACTGGGAATTCACCTACGGCGCGGACCGTGTGGAAGAGGTCGTGAACGGCGACTTCGCCGATGCCGGCATCGACTTCGTCGCCCAGAACGTCCGCGACGTGGACTGGGGTGACCGCATCTTCAAGCCCTACGTGATCCGCGAGATGAACGGCGTGAACGTGGCGGTGGTGGGCCAGGCCTTCCCCTACACCCCGATCGCCAACCCGCGCTGGATGGTCGAACAGTGGTCCTTCGGCATCCGTCCGGACGACATGCAGGAGACCGTCAACGACGCGCGTGCCGAAGGCGCCGAGATCGTCGTTGCCCTGTCGCACAACGGCATGGACGTGGACATCAAGATGGCCGGCATGGTCGAGGGTCTGGACGCCATCATGGGCGGCCATACCCATGACGCCGTGCCGCAGCCGATGCCAATCGAGCGCCCCGACGGCGGAACCTGCCTGGTCACCAATGCCGGCTCCAACGCCAAGTTCGTCGGCGTGCTGGACTTCGATTTCCGGGACGGCGCAATCAAGGACTGGGAATACCGCCTGGTGCCGGTGTTCGCCGAGATGCTGCCGGAAGACCCGGCAATGGCGACGTACATCCACAACATGCGCAACAGCGAGGTCACCTGGAAGGGCGAGACCTTCAACATGGAGGAGAAGCTGTCCGAGGAACTGGCGGTCACCGAGGACCTGCTGTTCCGCCGCGGCAACTTCAACGGCACCTTCGACCAGCTGATCTGCGATGGCCTGATTGAATACAACGATGCGCAGATCTCGTTCTCCCCGGGCTTCCGCTGGGGCACCACCGTGTTGCCGGGCATGCCGATCACATTCGAGCACGTGATGGACCAGACCGGTCTCACCTACCCGGAGATGACCCGCAACGCCTTTACCGGGGCCCAGATCAAGGACATCCTGGAAGACGTGGCCGACAACCTGTACAACGCCGACCCGTTCTACCAGCAGGGTGGCGACATGGTCCGTGTCGGCGGCCTGAAGTACGCCATCGACCCGAGCGCCAGTGCCGGCAACCGGATCTCCGAAATGGAACTGGACGGCAGGAAGCTGGACGCCGACAAGGAATACGTCGTCGCCGGCTGGGCCAGCGTGCAGCAGAGCGTGCCCGGCGGTGTCGGGGTCGACATCTGGGACGGCGTCGCCGACTACCTGCGCAGCCAGGACGGCAATGTGCGCATTAGCGACCTCAACGAACCGAAGGTCAAGGGCATCGGCGAGGACAACCTCGGCTACGTCCCGACCACCGAGGACATGTACCGCAGGTCCTGATCGGTTCGCGCCCCCTTCCGGGGCCAACCCCGGAACGAGAAAGCCCCGCTCATGCGGGGCTTTTTTATGGCCGTCTTCCGGGTGACCCGTCTCGGGACAAGTCGCCCGGGGCACTGGGGCTCTCTCTAAACATCCACCCAGCGCCCGCTGGCATCACGGCAGGCCGTGCCGTTAATCGTTTCGGGGTAGCCGTCCATGGTGGCCTGCACCTGGTACTCGCGGCAGTCCTGCCCCGAGGAGCGGTAGGTCCGGGTCGGTGTGGCGTGGTACTGATGCCCGGTATTCGGGTTGCGCCAGGTCGAGCTCTGGCGATCCGGGACCGTCTCCAGCGTACGCGACACGCGCATCCGGTCCACGTCATCCATGCTCCGCCCCACCGAACCGCCAACCGCCGCACCCGCCAGGGTCCCGGCAATAATCGCCGCAGTACGCCCGCGCCCGCCGCCGATCTGACTGCCGATGACACCGCCGGCCGCACCCCCGATCAGGGCCCCGGTCTGCTGCTTGCTCACCGTCTGGCACCCCGCCAGGAGGGCCACCAAACCCGCCAGCATCAGGATCATTAAAATTCTGCCTGTCATCTTTCCAGCCTCCCGACGGCACAAACCGCACTAATACACGAACACGCAAACAGACTACGCCCGCGCATCTGAACGGAAGGTGAAAGACCTGGAGATATGCCGCCCCATCCTTCGCCACACCGAAAACGGCAAAGGGATCCGCTACACGCCTGCGGCGCTATTTGAGATCAATCGGGAAAAGCGGGAAAGAAAATGGTGGGCCGTGTAGGAATCGAACCTACAACCAATGGATTAAGAGTCCACTGCTCTACCAATTGAGCTAACGGCCCCCGGAACAAAAAAGGGGGTGGGGTGACCGATGGGACTCGAACCCACGACAACCGGAGTCACAATCCGGGACTCTACCAACTGAGCTACGGTCACCACCGTGTCACTGTACAGCTACTTGCGCGAAGGGCGGCCCTGGCGCGCCCGGCAGGACTCGAACCTGCAACCGTCGGCTTAGAAGGCCGATGCTCTATCCGGTTGAGCTACGAGCGCGTTACCGCCGAGCATTGAGGCCATGGCGCCTGATCCGAGCCTGCCGGAAAACCGTGGCCGGGAGCCATGGTCGGGGTAGAGGGATTCGAACCCCCGACATCCTGCTCCCAAAGCAGGCGCGCTACCAGACTGCGCTATACCCCGTCGAGCCGTCCCCGCTAAAGGGCCTACACAGCGAGCGCAGGATGGTAGCCCCGCGAGGGGTTCGCGGTCAACATTCATCAACAGATTCCGCCTGCAATGCCCTCCCCTCGGGCGCGGCCCCGTGCTAACGTCGGCTCGGGACGTTCGCAGGGTCGCGAGCGCGGAGGGGACGGATGCTCGACTGGGTAGCCAACACAGCCATTGTATTGGGGGCAAGCGGCCTCCTGTATGCCCAATGGACACTCGCCCGGCTGCTGCGCGAGCTCCCCGAGAGCCGAGTCCGCACCGGCTGGAAGATGATGTTCTTTCTGGTCCCGGTCTTTATCCTCGGCTATTTCGGCTACATCCCGCTGAACTGGGGGCTCTACGAGGGCCTGCCCGACCTCCTGGTGCCAGCCATCTTCCTCCTCGGGGGCTGTTTCGTCTGCACCGTGGTCGGTCTGACCCATAGCTCGGTGGAGAAGATCCGCCACATTACTCGGCTGGAACACGAATCCATCACCGACCCGCTGACCGGCCTGTTCAACCGCCGGCACATGGATCGCCGGCTGGACGAGGAAGTATCCCGCGCCCGGCGCTACGGCCAGCCATTGTCCGTCGTGATGCTGGATATCGACCAGTTCAAGCCGATCAATGACCGCCTGGGCCACCTGATCGGGGACTACATCCTGACGACCCTGGCCGAACGCATGCAGCAAGTCCTGCGGCGCTCCGACCTTGCCGCGCGCTTCGGCGGGGAGGAGTTCGTCGTCGTCGCCCCGCATACCGACCTCAAGGCAGCCATGGCGCTGGGCGAGAAGCTGCGCGAAGCCATATCCGGCCACCCGATCACCCTGACCGGGCACCAGGCCGCCCCGCCCTGCGCACCGGACACCCTGACGGTCACGGTCAGCGTCGGCATCGCCAGCCTCGACGCGAACCCGAAATCCAGGGACACCGCCGAGACCCTGATTGCCCGTGCCGACGACGCGCTCTATCGCGCCAAACAGGACGGGCGCAACCGCTGCGAGGCCAGCGCGCCCGCAAGCGGCCTCTCGGCGGCCCTGTAGCCAGGCACCTCCGCTGGCCGAGGCATCCGCCTCGCCCCCATGCAGATTCCGCCCGGCAAATCGCTTGAGCCCCCGCGCCCGCCATGGGAAGATCGCGGGCGTTCCCCCGGAGGCGAGACCCCATGACGGCCCAGATCATCGATGGACGCGCGATTGGCCAGACCCACCGCGCAAGAATCGCGACCGAGATCGAATCCATGACCGCCCGCGACCTGCGTCCGCCGGGCCTCGCCGTGGTGCTGGTCGGGACCAACCCGGCCTCCGAGGTCTATGTGCGCAACAAGCGCAAGGCCTGCGAACAGGTGGGTGTGGTCTCGCACTCCTATGACCTGCCCGCGGGCACGCCGCAGACCGATCTGCTGGCGCTGATCGACCAGCTCAATGCCGACCGCACCATCGACGGCATCCTGGTCCAGCTGCCGCTGCCGGATCACATTGACCCCGAGACGGTGATCGAGCGCATCTCCCCGGCCAAGGACGTGGACGGCTTCCACCCGTACAACGTCGGCCGCCTGGTGGCGCGCGTGCCGCGCCTGCGCCCCTGCACCCCCTGGGGCGTCATCCAGCTGCTGCGGCATATCGAGGAACCGTTCAAGGGCCGCACGGCCTGCGTGATCGGCGCCTCCAATATCGTCGGCCGACCCATGGCCCTGGAACTGCTGCTGGCCGGTGCGACCCCGACCATCTGCCATCGCTTCACCCCGGATACCGCCGCCATTGCACGGCACTCCGACATCGTGGTCGCCGCGGTCGGCAAGCCCGGCCTGGTCAAGGGTGACTGGATCAAGCCCGGCGCCACGGTGATCGACATCGGCATCAACCGCCGCGACGACGGCACCCTGACCGGCGACGTGGAGTTCGACGCCGCCGCCGAGAAGGCCGCCTGGATCACGCCCGTGCCGGGCGGGGTCGGCCCGATGACCGTGGCGATGCTGCTGGACAACACCCTGCGCGCCCGCGCCTTCGGGACCCACGAAGCGGCCTGAACGATGGCGCCCGCCGCCCGCCTGCGGGCGGGCGCTTCCTCCTCGCGGATTCAGCCCGCTGCGTGACGACGCGCGGCCTCCAGGCGCAGACGCACGCGCTCGCGCCCCAGATACTCCCAGATACGCGGCAGCTCCGGCCCAAAGGTCTGCCCGGACAACGCCGCCCGCAACGGCATGAACAGCTTGCGCCCCTTGCGTTCGGTGGCCTGCCCCACCGCCTTGGCCAGGGCGGGAAAATCCTCGGCCGCATCCAGCGCCTCCAGCCCCGCGCTAAAGAACTCCGCGCCGGCGGCCGTCAGTTCCTCGCGCGCGGCCGCGCTGTACGGCGCCGGATCGGCGGCGAACGCCGCCACCCACAGTGGCGCCTCCTCGGCGCGGGTGATGTTGTCGCGCAGCAGCCGCGCCAGCGCCGGGCGCTGCTCGGCGGCCACCGCCTCCAGCACCCCCGCCGCCTCCAGGTAGGCCTGCATCTCGGCATCCGAAAGGCTGCGCAGGGCCTCTGACTGCCAGTGATCCAGCTGCTGCGGATCATGCCGCGCCGCGCTGTGACCAATACGCTCGGGGCTGAATCCGGCCGCCAGCTCCGTGGGCGACAGCAGGGCATCGCTCTCGTAGCGATGCCCAAGACGCGCCAGGTGGTTCAGGATCGCGACCGGCAGATAGCCCTTCGTCCGCAACTCCTCGACGCTCGCGGAACCATTGCGCTTGGACAGCGGCGCCCCGTCCTGCCCCATCACCAGCGGCAGGTGGTGATACGCGGGTGCCGCGAGGCCCAGCGCCTCCAGCAGCAGCATCTGCCGCGGCGTGTTGGCGATATGGTCCTCGCCGCGCACCACGTCGGTCACGCCCATCAGGGCATCATCGATCGCGTTGGAGAAGAAAAAGGCCGGCGTGCCGTCGGAGCGACGGATCACGAAATCGCCGATCTCGTCGGTGCGGAAGCTGACCGGGCCGCGCACCCCGTCCTCGAAGCGGATGGTCCGGCCCAGTGGCACACGAAAACGCAGCGTGGGCTTTTGCCCCTCGGCCTCGCGCCGGCCGACCTCCTCCGCACTCAGATGGGCGCAGGTCCCGGGATAGCGCGGCGGCTTGCCCTGGGCACGCATGCGCTTGCGTCCGCGTTCCAGTTCTTCCGGCGAGCAGAAACAGGGATAGGCGAGCCCCTGATCGATCAGCTGGCGGTAATAGCCCGCGTAGAGTTCGCCGCGCTCGGACTGCGCGTAGGGGCCGGCATCGCCCCCGGCACCAAAGCCTTCGTCCCAGTCCAGCCCGAGCCAGCGCAGATCGCGCTGCAGCGCGTCGACGAACTCCGGGCGCGAGCGCTCGGCGTCGGTGTCCTCGATGCGCAGCAGGAAATGCCCTCCGCGCGAACGGGCCCGCAGGGCGCTGAACAGCGCCGTGCGTACATTGCCCAGGTGCAACAGGCCGGTGGGACTGGGGGCGAAGCGGGTTCGGATTATCGAGTTCGTCATCGCGCGCATGGTAGCGGAGCGTCCACCGGCTCACCAGCGCCTCGCCCTCACGCCCACACACACTTCCGGCACGCTGGCAGGCCTTGCCAGTGGCGGGTACCATTGCCGGTCTTATCTTCCGGAGGTCAGTCCAATGCAACGCATCCGCACCCGGCTCGGCGTCGTGCTGGCCACCCTGCTGATCACCCTCTTCACATCAGGAGCCCTCATGGCCGACACCCATCCGCAGGTCGCAATCGAAACCAACCACGGCCGCATCGTGCTGGAACTCAACGCCGAAGCCGCCCCGGAGACGGTCGCCAACTTCCTCTCCTACGTGGATGACGGCTTCTTCGACGGCACGATCTTTCACCGCGTGATCCCGGGCTTCATGGTCCAGGGCGGCGGCTTCGACAAGGACATGAACCAGAAGTCCGCCGGCGAGCCGATCCGCAACGAAGCCGACAATGGTCTGAAGAACGAGGTCGGTGCGATCTCCATGGCGCGTACCCAGGACCCGCATTCCGCCACCGCGCAGTTCTTCATCAACGTGAACGACAACGACTTCCTGAACCACACGGCCCCGAACGCGCAGGGCTGGGGCTATGCCGTGTTCGGCAAGGTCTCCGAGGGCATGGACGTGGTGCGCAAGATCGAGGCCCTTCCCACCGGCCGCGCCGGCATGCACCAGGACGTACCGCAGGAGCCGGTCGTGATGGAAAGCGTCAAGCGCGTCGAGGACTAACCTCTTCGTGAGTGCCCGCGCGCCGGCCCTGGTCATCTCCGACCTGCATCTGGATCGCGAACCCGGCCCCCTGCTCGAGGCCACGCTCGCCTTCCTCGAAGGGCCGGCGCGCGCGGCCTCCTCTCTGTACATCCTGGGCGACCTGTTCGAATACTGGGTCGGCGACGACGCCGGCTTTCCCGCTGCCGAACGGCTCGCCGCAGGCCTGAAGACCCTGGACATCCCGGTGGCCTTTATCCATGGCAATCGGGATTTTCTCGTGGGCGAGGCCTACGCGGCGTGCGCGGGGATGCAGCTCGCTCCCGACCCCCTGCATGCGGCACTGCCCTGCGGACCCGCCGTGCTCCTGCACGGTGACTCCCTGTGCACCGACGACACCGAGCACATGGCGTTTCGCCAGCAAGTACGCAGTGGCGAATGGCAACGGACGTTTCTCGCCCATCCGCTGGAAGAACGCATCCGCCAGGCCGAAGCCATGCGCGCCGCCAGCCGCGACAGCGGCCAGATGAAGGCCGCCGCGATCATGGACGTCAATGCCGAGGCGGTCGCCGACACCTTCCGCGACGCCGACGTCCCGCTGATGATCCACGGCCACACCCATCGCCCGGCGATCCACAAGCTGACCGTCGACGGCCAGCCACGCCAGCGCTGCGTCCTGCCCGCCTGGGACGAACACCCCGGCTACCTGGAGATCAGCGCGGCCGGCCCCGTCCTGCGCCAACTCGACGGCTCGCCCTACCCCGAGCACCTCCTCTGCACCTAAGCGAATCCGCCACAGCGAGTGTTGTGGGAGCGGGCTTGCCCGCGAACGCCCCCACCAAGCCCTGACAGAAAGCCCGCAGGGTCCCGATGAGCACAGCGAATCGTTTCGACGCATCGATAACCCCGCATATTGAGGCTGGTCCTGGATCGGCATCCGGTGTTTACGTGCCTTCGTCTGACCGCCTGCCAGGCGCTCTCTCGCGAGCGCACCGCGAGGTACTTCTTTGCTCGTGCAAAGAAGTACCCAAGAAACACGCCCGACTGCCGCGACCCCGGCCCGCTGCGCGGGCCGGGGTTTCCCTCGCTCCGAGGCTTTTCGCGGGCGGCGCTGAACTCGCTGCGCCTGCGGCTCCGCTCAGACATCCAGCGCCCCGTGTCTATTTAGAATCGTCCCGCGAAAAGCCTCTCCACTCGGCGCGACGACAACGGGGAGGCAGGTCCAAACAACGGCTATCCCGGCGCTATGACCAATGGATGATGGCTAGGTGTTCATACATCTTCGGCACGCTCGGCCTTTGGCCATGGCGTGCCGCACCCGCAAAAAATGGAAAGCGCAGCGAATCGCATCAGGGTTTCGCACGGCGCGGGGAATAGTGCGTTTCGCTACGCTCAACCGCACCCTACGGGGTGCGGGCTGGTTACTGGTGTCTGGATACCACCTGTTTTGACCTTCTCCTCCCGTATGGAGCCCCTCGCGGAGGGCGTGATGGGCCGGGAGAAGGCGCTGGATGTCTGAGCGAAGCGCAGCGTAGCGAGTTCAGCGCCGCCGGCCCAGCGCGTCCGGAGCGAGGTTCCCGGGCGAAATCCGGGGGCCCTTCTTTGGGTACTTTCTTGGGCAAGCAAGAAAGTACCTCGCGGTACGCTCGCGAGAGAGCGCTCGGCAGGCGGCGGACCGAAGCCACCGCAAACACGAACGACGAACCAGGGCCAGCCTTAGTGCGCAAGAGAACGCTCGGTATTGATGCGATTCGCTGCGCTCATCGGCATCCTACAGCGAGGTCGGGGCGGCCTGAGCCTCCAGTTGCGCCATCTCGGATTCGGTGAAGCCGGCGGCGCGGCGCGCCGCGTGCGCGAATGGTGGGCGCACGCGGCCGGGCATGTATTTGGCCAGCAGGTCGAGGAACAGCGGTTCGGGATCGAGGCCGCGTGCCCGAGCCAGTTCGCGGAACCAGTGCGTACCGATCGCCACGTGCGCGACCTCCTCGCGCTGGATGATCTCCAGGAGGGCCACGGTGTCGGTATCGCCCGCCGCTTCCAGCCGCTGGATCATGCCCGGAGTCACGTCCAAGCCGCGTGCCTCCAGCACCCGCGGCACCAGCGCCATGCGCACCATCACGTCGTGGTCGGTCGCCAGCGACGCCTCCCACAATCCGTTGTGGGCCGACAAATCACCGTAGTCCGCACCTAGTTCGAGAAGACGCGCCCGCAGCAGCCGGAAGTGCCGCGCCTCCTCTGCCGCGACCTGCAGCCAGTCGCTGACAAACGGCGCCGGCATGTCGCGGAAGCGGTACACGGCATCCAGCGCCAGGTTGATCGCATTGAACTCGATATGCGCCACCGCATGCACCAGTGCGACCCGACCGGCAGTGGCATTCAACCCACGCCGCGGCAGCTCCTTCGGATGCACCAGCACCGGCCGCTCAGGCCGCCCCGGCACCTCCATGCGTTGCGGCGCGGGGGCATCCGCGCCCTCCAGCTCATCCGCCCACCAGGCGCGCGCCAGCTCCAGCACACGCTCGCACTTGGCCTCCGGGTCGCGCTCGCGCAGGGCGGCCTCGGCCGCGCGGTAGACGGCCGGGTGCGGCCGCGGTCTTTCGCTCATGGCATCTCTCTGTCGCTACGCACGGTCAGGCCCGGACGCGCACGTTCACCATCATGTCGTTGTCCTCGTGCTCCAGATTATGACAGTGGAACACGTAGAGCTGATCACCAGCGTAGTGATGGGTGAAGTCGATCGCGATGCGCACGGTCTCGCCCGGCCACAGCAGGACCGTGTCCTTCCAGCCCAGGTCCGTGACGGTCAGGCCTTCATCGTTCACGGCCTGCTGGCGCACGAAGTCCGGACCGCCCGAACGTGACAGCACCTGGAACGAGAAGCCATGGATATGCATCGGGTGCGGCATGCTGCGGTCCGCATTGCGGATGGTCCAGACCTCCCGGGTGTTGGCATCCACCTCGATCGGCACCCGGTCAGGGTCGTACGTCTCTCCGTTGATGCGCCACTGCATCGGCGCCATGTCCAGACGGATATCCCGCTGGCCGGCATCCGTCACGTCGATGGGCTCGATCCGCGACAAACGCTCGGGCACCTCGGCGGTGACCGCCTCGCCCTCCTGGACCACGAACTCGAGCAATGCGAGCGGATCGCCGTCGTGCATGCCGCCACCCATCATGCGACCCATGCCGCCGCCCATGCCACGCCCCATCATTCCTCCGCCCATGCCGCCACCGGCCATCGGGTCGAATTCCAGGCTGTGCAGCTCGACCCGGTCGCCTCCGGCAAACGCGGCGAAGTCAACCAGGACCTCCAGGCGTTCTCCCGGCGACAGGAAGGCCTCGTGGGCTTCCCGGGGCGATTCCAGCAGGCCCGCGTCCGTGCCAATCACCCGGAACGGGACCGCCTCGCCGTCCACTCGCAGGGCCAGGCGGTAGATCCTGGCGGTCGAGCCGTTCAGCAGGCGCAGGCGATGCAGGCGCCGCGCCACTTCATGGGTCGCCGACGGTGTCATGTTCACCAGCACCTCGTCGCCGAGATAGCCCATCATCCGCTGCATCGGGTTCGGCTGGTACACCAGATGGCCGAGCCGGTCGAAGCGCTTGTCCTGCAGTACCAGCGGCAGGTCGGTCGTGCCGAGTTCCAGCCCCAGCGCGTCGTTCAGCGCCTCATTGTCGTCATCGCTCACCAGCAGGAAGCTCGCCAGCCCCTGGTGGGCCTGGCGCGCGGTCCGATGATGAGCATGGGTGTGATACCAGTAGGTACCGCCACGGTTGGTCACTTTAAAGCGGTATTCGTACTGCTCACCGGGGTCGACCGTATGGATCGGATGGCCGTCCACCCGGCCCGGAACATGCAGGCCATGCCAGTGGATGATCGTGCCGTCGTCGAGCTGGTTGTCCAGGGTCACGTCCAGTTCATCGCCGGTGCGCAACAAGAGGATCGGATTCTGGTATTCATGGCCGTTCATCTGCGTCCGGTACCAGAGGAATGGGGTCTCCTCGCGCCCCGGCACCGGCAGCCACCCCTGCTCCGCGACCAGGGTGAACGGCTCGTTGGGTGCGAGCACCGCAAACGGGCCGTCCGCGCCGGGCAGAAACAGGGCGTTGTCGAACCGGGGGGCGGACACTGCATGGTTGAACAGGCTCCAACCGCCGAATGTGGTGATGACGGGAAGCGCCGCGGCCAGCCCCAGAAACTGACGTCGTTTCATCATTGCTTTTCTCCAGTACGGGATGCCGGCATGCTCCGGCGCAGCAGAATGGAATTGCCGATCACCGAGAGCGAGCTGGCGGTCATCGCGACCACACCGATCATCGGGTGCAGCAGCCCGGCCGCGGCGATCGGGATCGCGGCGCTGTTGTAGCCCCAGGCCCAGAACAGGTTCTGCACGATCTTGCGGAACGTCAGCCGCGACAGCTGGACGGCCTCGACGACCTTGGTCAGCTCCCCGCGCACCAGGGTCACATCCGCCGCCTCGATCGCGACGTCGGCGCCGGCCCCGATCGCGATCCCGACATTCGCCTGCTGCAGGGCCGGGGCGTCGTTGATGCCGTCGCCGACCATCGCCACGTGCTCGCCGTACTCCTTTTGCAACTCGCGAATCGCCTCGACCTTGCCCTCCGGCAGCACCCCGGCGCGCACCTCGTCGATCCCCACCTGGGCGGCCACGGCATTCGCGGTGCGCTCGTTGTCGCCGGTGACCATCACGCAGCGGATGCCGAGATCATGCAGTTGTTCGATCGCGGCCTGCGACTCTTCCTTGAGCGTGTCGGCGACCGCGACAATGCCGGCCGGCCGGTCGCCGATGGCCACCAGCATCGCGGTCTTGCCGGCATCCTCCAGTTCCCGCAACGAACCCAGTAGAGACGACGGGTCCAGCCCCTGCTCCTCCAGCAGCCGCTGGCTGCCCACCAGCACCCGCTCGCCGTCCAGGCGGGCCTCCACACCGCGCGCGGTGTGCGACTGGAACTGCTCGACCTCGGCGACCTCCAGGCCCCTGTCGCGCGCCCCTTGCACGATGGCGTCGGCCAGCGGGTGCGCGGAACCGGCCTCGACGGCCGCCGCCGCCCGCAACACCCGGGACTCGTCGAAGCCCTCGGCCGGGATGACGTCGGTCAGCGCGGGCTTCCCGCGGGTGATGGTGCCGGTCTTGTCGAGCACGATCACCGCAATGTCCTTCAGGGTCTGGATTGCGGAGCCCGAGCGGATCAGCACGCCACGCTCGGCCCCCATGCCGGAGCCGACCATCAGCGCGGTGGGCGTGGCCAGCCCCAGCGCACAGGGGCAGGCAATGACCAGCACGGCGATCGCCGCCAGGATCGCCAGCACCAGCGGCGGACGTTCGGAATCGACCCAGGGCAGAAAGCCCTCGCCCCAGATCAGGATCGGCTGCAGCGCTCCGGAGAACGCCAGCCAGGCCGCAAAAGCGGCCAGGGCGATGACCAGCACCGCCGGCACGAAGCGTGCGGTGATGCGGTCCGCCAGTTCCTGCACCGGCACGCGCGAGCCCTGCGCCTCGTTGACCAGGCGGATCACCTGCGACAGGAAGGTATCGGCCCCCACCCGAGTGGCGCGCACCTTCAGGCGCCCCTGCTGGTTCAGGGTCGCGCCAAGCACGGTGTCGCCCTCGCCCTTGTCCACCGGGACCGACTCGCCGGTGGCAATGGACTCGTCCACGGTGCTCTCGCCCGCCACCACCTCGCCATCGGTGGGTACCTTCTCGCCCGGGCGCACGATCATCACGTCGCCCACCTGGAGCGACTTGACCGACACCTCGACCTCCTCGCCATCGCGCTCCACCCGGGCGGTCTTCGCACCCAGATCCAGCAGCTTGCGGATCGCCGAGGAGGCCTCGCCCTTGGCGCGATACTCCAGATACCGCCCAAGCATGTGGAAGGCCATGATGGTCGCGGCCATCTCGATGAACGAGGTCATCGGATAGACGAAACCAACCAGCCCGATCAGGTAGGGCGGCAGCGAGCCCATGGAGATCAGCACGTCCATGTTCAGATTGCCGCTTTTCAGCGAACGCCAGGCGGAACGATGCGTGGCCGCGCCCCCGGCCAGGAACACCACCGGGAAGGCCAGCAACGCAATGATCAGCAGATAGCCTGGGATCGGCTGCCAGAACATGTGCGGCATCATCAGGACCATGATCGCGATGGTCGGCACCATCGCGAACCAAAGACGGTTCCAGGCCTGCTTCACGTAGGCGGCGTCGATCGCCGCGTCGTCCGCCTCGCTGGCGGCATCGTCGGTCTCCACCGCCGCCACGTCATAGCCGGCCCCCTCCACTGCCGCTCGCAGGACCTCGCCATCGGGCCCGTCCGCCGCCACCTCCACTGTGACCCGATGGTCGGAGATGTTGGTGCGTATGGATTCGATCCCGTCGAGCTTCTCGATCGCCGCGCGCACGATGCCGGCGCAGTGATCCGAGCCCATGCCCGGCACCACCAGCCGCACCGAACCGGAACCCCCGGCCTCGCCCTCGACCTGCGCGACGTCGTAGCCGGCGCCCTCCACCGCGGCGCGCAGGCCCTGCGGGTCGACCTGGTCGGGGTCATACCCCACCGTCACCCGGTGCCGGGCGATATTGGTCCCCACCGAGGTCACCCCCGGGGTCTTTTCCAGCGCCGAGCGCACGATGCCCCCGCAGTGGTCCGATCCCATTCCGGGGACGATGACCACCGCCTCGCGTGCGGTCGCCGGCTTCGTTTCTGACGTCGTCATCGCGTGACTCCTTACCGGCCACCGAATAGATACTTGATCAACGCGGCGATCGCGAGGATCAGCAGTACCAGGACCAGAAGGCCGATCAGGCCTCCGCCAAGACCCATACCGCCCAGCCAGCCAAAACCTTGTTCATTCATCATGATGGAGTCCTCCCAAGGACTTAAATTCAACGGGGATACGCGGTTTCGCGTATCGAGGGGGCGATCCGCAATCGCCCGGCCAGGGAGGACTCAGAGAGGGGGACGCAGATCCGGGCCCGAACGGGCGCCGGGACCCATGGCCACGGCCCCCGGAACGGGGCGGGACAGCGATGCTGTGACCGGCTTGGTCACGGAGGAAGGCAAGGCGGAGACCCCACAGATACCGCAAACCGCGCACGGCATCTCGCAGCCCGAGAAGTCCGCCTGAACCGCGGGGTCCAAAGGCAGGGGTTCCGAAAGCGATGTGGCGCCTTGATCCGGACAGTGGCCCGGCGTGGCGATTGCCGCCCCGTGATCCCCATGCATCATGCCCGCACCGGCGATCGGCGCCAGCAACAGCGCGGCGGCAATCAGCAGAGTCAGCAGATAGGACAGGGCTCGCGACACGGGCAGGCCTCGAAAGAGCATTCTTTTTACAAGTCTAGCAGCGTCGCGGACCGTTCACATGAGATAGATCAAGCAGGGAAGCACAAGAACATTACAGCACCGGCGCCAGCAGGTAGGCGGCACGCGCGGCCACGCGGCGCCAGAGCGGAAGATCGTTCACGTCCTGCGGAGTCATCTCGCGGGAACGGGCAAAGTCGGCCTCGAACATGCGCGCCGTCTCGCGCGCGAAGGCCGGGTCCAGCACCAGTGCCGTGACCTCGAAGTTCAGCCGGAAGGAACGGTTGTCCAGGTTCACCGTACCCACGGCCGCGCCCATGTCGTCCACCACGAACGCCTTGCCGTGCAGGAAGCCATCCTCGTAACGATAGATGCGCACGCCGGCGTCCAGCAGCGGCCCCAGGAAGGCGTAGGCCGCATGCGTGGTCAGCGGGTTGTCGGTGACCTCGGGAATCAGCACGCGCACGTCGACGCCGCTCAAGGCGGCCAGCTTGAGCATGCCCTGCACGCCCTCGTCGGGCACGAAGTACGGGCTGGCGATCCAGATGCGCCGGTCCGCCGCGTGGATCGCCTGCTGCATCATCAGGCTGGCGGTCTCGAATTCATCGGCCGGACCGGAGGGAAGGATCAGTACCGGGACCCCGTCCTCCGCCATGGTCGCCGGCTTCCATTCCAGCTCCGGGATCGCCTCGGTGGCCCAGTGCCAGTCCTCCAGGAACACCGACTGCAACGCGAGGGCGGACGGCCCCGCAATACGCAGGTGGGTGTCGCGCCAGGCACCGATTGCCGGATCGCGGCCCAGGTACTCGTCCCCTACATTAAGCCCGCCGAGCCAGGCCTGTTCGCCATCGGCGACCACGATCTTGCGATGGTTGCGGAAGTTCAGCTGGAAACGATTGCCGCGTCCGCGGGTGGAATGAAAGTGCTGCACATGGACGCCCGCCTCCCGCAGGGTGTCCAGGTAGCTCCCGGACAGGCGGTAGCTCCCGATCTCGTCATACAGGAAATAGACCTCGATACCGGCCTCGGCACGCTCCACCAGCCGGCGCTGGAGTTCGCGCCCGATCGCGTCGTCACGCACGATATAGAACTGCACCAGCAGGTAGCGTTCGGCCTGCTCGATCCCCCGGAAGATGCTGTCGAAGGTCGCCTCGCCGTCCACCAGCAGCTCGACCTCGTTGCCGTGGAGAAACGGCCAGCGGGCGAGCTGCTGTACGCCATCCAGGTGCTTGCTCGGTTCCTGGGCGACGTACTGGTGCGACCACAGCTCCTCGGTCTTCGGCTGCAGCGCGCGGGCCAGGCTGGAGTCCTCGTCGCGGCGCGCCACGACATAGCCGCGAAACTCGCTGGCGCCGAACACCCAGTAGGCCGGGACAGCCACATACGGCACGGTGTTGAGTGAAACGATCCAGGCCACCGCGCCCTGCGATGTGCGGGTGGACATCAGCGCATCCAGCGAGGACAGGAAGCCCAGCAGGTGGAACGCAATGACCACAGTCAGCAGGACGCGCCAGCGCGGGCGCCGCCGGCGCGGCTGCGAACGGGCCTCCCCGCTGGAAGCCGACATACCCGTCTCAGCCCAGGGCGTCGAGGCCGCGCGCCAGATCGCGCTGGATATCGGCGACGGCCTCGAGCCCGACCGCGACCCGCACCAGGGCCTCGGTAATGCCCTGGGCCTCGCGCTTCTCCGGGTCCACGCGACCGTGGGTGGTGGTGGCCGGATGGGTAATGGTGGTCTTGGCATCCCCCAGGTTCGCGGTGATCGACAGGAACTGCGTGGCGTCGATCACCGACCAGGCGGCGTCGCGTCCGCCGGCGACCTCGAAACTCAGCACCCCGCCGAAGCCGCTTTGTTGCTGCTTCGCGATCGCGTGCTGCGGGTGATCTTCGAGGCCGGGGTAATGCACGGCCGTGACCGCGGGGTGGGATTGGAGCCACTGCGCCAGATTGAGTGCGTTATCGCTGTGCGCGCGCATGCGCAGGGGCAGCGTCTCCAGCCCCTTCAGGAACACCCAGGCGTTGAACGGCGACAACGTCGGACCCGCGGTGCGCAGGAAGCCGTAGACCTCCTTGCCCACCCGCTCGGCGTCGCCCACCACGGCACCGCCGAGGCAGCGGCCCTGGCCGTCAAGGAACTTGGTCGCCGAGTGGATAATGATATCGGCGCCCAGATCCAGCGGGCGCTGCAGGATCGGCGTGCAGAAACAGTTGTCCACCGCGAGCAGCACGTCGCGGCGATGGGCGATGTCGGCCAGCGCACGGATGTCCACCACCTCGCCCAGCGGGTTCGATGGCGTCTCGCAGAAGTACAGCCGCGTGTTCGACTGCGTCGCCTGTTCCCAGGCCTCGAGGTTCGACAGCTCGACGTAGGTCACCTCGACGCCGAAACGCGCCAGGTAGTTGTTGAACAGCACGGTGGTGGTCCCGAACACCGAGCGCGAACAAACCACGTGATCGCCCGCCTTCAGCAGGCCCATCATGGTCGCCAGGATCGCGGACATCCCGGAGGCGGTCGCCACGCAGGCCTCGCCGCCTTCCAGCGCGGCCAGGCGGTCCTGGAAGGTGCGCACGGTGGGGTTGGTGAAGCGCGAATAGATATTGCCCGGGACCTCGCCACCGAAGCGCGCGGCGGCCTCCGCGGCCGAGCCGAACACGAAGCTCGAGGTCGGGAAGATCGCCTCGGAGTGCTCGCCCTCGGGCGTGCGCTGGTAGCCATAGCGGATGGCGACGGTCTGCGGGTCGTATTCGCTGGGATCGAAATCGGTCATTGGGGTCTCTCGGGCCACGGATTGCTGACCGGACAGTGTACCCGGCGTTTCCGTCAGTTTCCGGGCTGCAGCCGGTCCGCCACGCGCGTGAGCACGTCGTAGCTGATGGTGCCCGCCGCGCGGGCGACCCGCTCCACCGGCAGGCCCTCGCCCCACAACGTCGCCATGACACCGACCTGCACCTCCGGCAACCCGGACAGGTCCACCGCCAGCATGTCCATGGAGACACGCCCGATCAACGGGCAGAGCCGGTCCTGCACAAGGATCGGCGTGCCCGACGGGGCATGCCGCGGGTAGCCATCGGCATATCCCATTGCCACGATCCCGGCACGGCCCGGAGCGGCGGCGGTCCAGGTCGCGCCATAGCCCACCGTACTGCCAGGCTCGAGAGGCTGGGTGGCGATGATCGGGGCGCGCACGGTCATCGCCGGGCGCAGATCGCCGTCCGGGCCCTCCGGGAGATGCTCGACAGGGACCGAGGCCGGATGCGCGCCGTAGAGCATGATGCCGGGGCGTGCCCAGTAATCGCCGGGCGCCGCCGACGCGCTGCCCTTGCCCCAGCCGGCGAACAGGGCCGCCGAATTGGCCACGCTACGGAGCCCCGGGAAAGCGGAAACCGTCGCGCCGAATTGTTCCAGCTGGCAAGCATTCTGCGGATGCCCGGGCTCGTCGGCGCACGCCAGGTGCGTCATCCAGTGCAGGCCACCGCACCCGTGTCCGGCGGCCTGCAAACGCGTGGCGACGCGCTTTGCCACCTGCGGTGCGAACCCCAGGCGATTCATGCCGGTGTTGAGTTTGACCCAGACCACGGGAAGCACCACGCCAGCGGCGTCGAGATGGTCAAGCTGCGTCGCGTCGTGCAGCACGGGCTGCAGGTCGAACTCGGTACAGGCACGCGCCTCGGAGACGTCGCGCGGCCCCTGCAACACGAGGAGTGGGCCGCCGAAGCCGGCAGCGCGCAAGGCGCGGGCCTCGCCGATCTGAGAGACCGCCAAACCATCGCTCGTCTGCGCAAGGGCCTCGGCCGCCCACAGCAGACCATGGCCGTAGCCCTCGGCCTTGATGACCGACCACATCGGAACGCCCGGCGCCAAGCGGCGCGCCACACCCAGGTTGTGTCGGAGCGCCTCGGGATGAAGGTGGATGCTGGCCGCGCGTCTCACGTCGTGCCTAGTGGCCGATCTCGCCGTAGACGTCGGGGGCGTAGTTCTCGAAACGGGTGAACTGCCCGTGGAAGGTCAGGCGCACGGTCCCGATGGGACCATTACGCTGCTTGGCGATAATGATCTCCGCCGTGCCCTTGTCGGGCGACTCGTCGTTGTAGACCTCGTCGCGATAAACGAAGGCGATGATGTCCGCATCCTGTTCAATGGCCCCGGACTCGCGCAGGTCGGACATCACCGGGCGCTTGTTCGGACGCTGTTCCAGCGAACGGTTGAGCTGCGACAACGCGATCATCGGCACACTCAGCTCCTTCGCCAGGGCCTTCAAGCCACGCGAGATATCCGAGATCTCGTTGGCGCGATTCTCGCTGCTGCCGGGGGATTGCATCAGCTGCAGGTAGTCGACCACGATCAGGCCCAGGCCCTTGTGTTCGCGCATCAACCGCCGGGTCCGTGCTCGCAGCTCGGTGGGCGAGAGCGCCGGCGTATCGTCGATGTACAGCGGGGCCTCGGACAGCATCTGCACCGCGCTGGTCAGGCGCGGCCAGTCGCCATCCTCCAAGCGTCCGGAGCGCAGCTTCTGCTGGTTGATCCGCCCCATCGAGGACAGCAGGCGAATGGCCAGCTGCTCACCCGGCATCTCCATGGAGAAAATCGCGACCGGCTCGGAGTTCTTCATCGCCACATACTCGGCAATGTTCATCGCGAACGAGGTCTTCCCCATCGAAGGCCGCCCGGCCACGATCACCAGATCGCCCGGATTCAGCCCCGAGGTCAGGGCATCCAGATCCTGGTAACCGGTGGCAATCCCGGTGATCGGATTCTGGCTTTCGTAGAGATACTCGATCTGGTCCACCGCCGCCGTCAGCAGTGGCTTCATCCCGCGAAAGCCCTGAGCCCCGCGCGCACCCTGCTCGGCGATGCGGAAGACCTTCTGCTCCGCCACGTCCAGCAGTTCCTTGGAACCGCGGCCGTCCGGGGTATAGGCGGAATCGGCGATCTCGGTACCTACCGAGATCAGCGAACGCAGGATAGAGCGCTCGCGGACGATATCCGCATAGGCCACGATGTTGGCCGCACTCGGCGTCTCGGCGGCCAGCCGTCCGAGATAGGCCATGCCCCCGGCCGATTCCAGCTCGGTCGTGCGATCCAGCTGCTCCGACACGGTGACCATGTCGAACGGGGCATTACGATCCGCCAACGCGGACACCGCCCGGAAGATCAGGCGGTGATCATGGCGGTAGAAGTCGTCTGCAGTGATGCGGTCCGCCACCCGGTCCCAGGCAGCGTTATCGAGCATCAGCCCTCCGAGGACCGCCTGCTCGGCCTCCTCGGAATGCGGGGGGACCCGCGGGTTCGGGATCATGGGCGGGTTCATGCGACGAACCCGCCCATGTGCCGGGTATCAGCGACCCGGTGGGGCCACCCTCCCGACATCCGGCGGATCACTCTTCGCCGATCACGACGACGCGGATGTCGACGTCCACGTCCGAGTGCAGGTGCAGGCCGATCTCGAATTCACCGGTGGTGCGCAGCGGACCTTCCGGCATGCGCACTTCGCGCTTTTCGACTTCGGTACCCTTGGCGGTCAGCGCGTCGGCGATGTCCGCCGGGCCGATGGAGCCGAACAGCTTGCCTTCGCCACCGGACTTCGCGGTGATCTCGAGCACGGTTGCGTCCAGCTTTTCCTTGCGGGCCTCGGCCGCAGCCAGGGCCTCGGCCGCCGCCTTTTCCAGTTCGGCGCGACGCGCCTCGAATTCGGCGATGTTCTCGGCGGTGGCAAACTTGGCCTTGCCCTGCGGCAGCAGGAAGTTGCGCGCAAAGCCCGGACGCACGTTGACGCGGTCGCCCAGGGTGCCCAGGTTATCGATCTTTTCCAGCAGAATGACTTCCATCTTTGGTATTCCTGTAACGTTTGATCAGCCCCCGAAGGGGCGCATTCTACACCGGTCTCGGACCGGTCTCACGGATTGTTGTCACTGTCCTGCCCGCCCTGCGCGGAACCGGGGCCCAGTCGCGAGCGGATATCCGCCCAGGCGTCGATCACCCCGATGGTGGCCAGCAGCAGAAACATCTGCGGCATGGCCAGGGCCAGGAGCACGTACATCCCCACCAGCCAGAAACTGCTCATCCCCTGCCGGAAGGTCAGCGCGTGCATCAGCGCGATCCCCTGCAGGAAGAACAGCACCGCCAGGATGAACGCCAACTCGGTGGCCACCGGGACCGGGCCCAGATGCCCGATACCGGCCAGCAGCAGCGTGACGGCACTCAGCATCCGCCCGAACTGCAGGCCCCGGAACTCCTCGCCGAACGCCCCCGGGTTGTACAGCAGTGCCTGCCAGTAGCGACCCAGCAGCACGGCCAGCGTCAGGCTCAGCAGCAGGATCCCGGCCAAGAGCCCGGTCAGGTACGGCGCCGCGCGGCGCAGCCCCGCCTCCAACTCCTGTGGCCCGGTGTCGCTGCCCTCGACCAGAGGCCCCAGCAGGGCCATGCCCGCCTCGGCCCAGGTGGACTCGAGATCCGGCACCAGCAGGTGCACGGCCAGCACGCCGACCCCGGCGACCGCGGCGGCGACCTGCAGCGTCATGCGCCACGAGATCGTGCGCCGCAGCAGCTCGGCGAGCAGCGCCACTGGCGCCCACTGCACCACCCCGGCAACCACCCCCGCGAACAGCGGGGCCTCCGGGATCAGGACAAACATCGCCACCCCGAGCACCACTGCGGACAGCACCATCACCAGGAGTGCCTGGCGCAGGCCGATGCGCAGCCCCACGAGGGCGATCAGCGCACTGCTGAGCAGCGCCACCGGAGGCAGGAACAGGCCCGCCACGCCAAAGGCGGAAACCGCGCCTACGGCGCGGCTCCGGCTTTTCATCGCAAATTCGGCCAGTACGCGCATGGCGACGGCCCCGGCGAACCGGTGCGGGACTTAGTGGTTATCGCTGTACGGCAGCAGGGCCAGGAAGCGCGCTCGCTTCACCGCCGTGGCCAGTTGGCGCTGATACTTCGCGCTGGTGCCAGTGACACGGCTGGGCACGATCTTGCCAGTCTCGGTCACAAAACCCTTCAACAGATTCAGGTCCTTGTAATCGATGTACTCGATGCCTTCGGCGGTGAACTTGCAATACTTGCGGCGACGCGGAAAACGGGCCATGTCAGATCTCCTTCAATGATTCGGTCAACGAACGGGCGGGCGGGATTTACTCGGCGGAAGCCGAGTCGTCGGAGGCGCCTTCGCCACCCTCGTCGTCACGCTCGCGGCGACGGCCCTTGCCACTCTCCTCTTCCTGGCCCTTGGCCAGCGGGGAGATCTCGGTCACGGCCTCTTCCATGCGCATTGCCAGGTGGCGCAGCACGGCATCGTTGAACCGGAAGGCACTGGCGAGCTCTTCCATCGCCTCTTCCGAGGCCTCGATGTTCATGAGCACGTAGTGGGCCTTCACCAGCTTCTGGATCGGGTAGGCCAGCTGGCGGCGGCCCCAGTCTTCCAGGCGGTGGATCTTGCCTTCATGACCTTCGACCAAGCCCTTGTAGCGCTCGATCATCGCCGGGACCTGCTCGCTCTGGTCCGGGTGGACCAGGAATACAACTTCGTAATGACGCATCGGGAACTCCTTGCGGGTATCAGCCTCCCGTCAAATGCGGTGAGGCAAGGGTTCGACCCAGCGGACGCAGCCGCAGGGCAGAAAGGCGCGACACGATAACCGAAGCGGGCGCCAACAACAAGCAGGGAGCCGGCGAAACAGGGGTTTGCACCGCCCCCGGAAGGCTACCGGCTACGCAGAACCAGCCGGCGGACCTTCGCGGCGCTGACGGACCGCCTCGAACAGGGTGACGCCGGTGGCGACGGAGACGTTGAGGCTTTCTACCGCGCCCTGCATCGGCAGGGCCGCGAGGTGGTCACAGGCCTCCCGGGTCAGACGCCGCAGGCCCTCGCCCTCGGCCCCCATGACGATCGCGGTCGGCGGGCGCAGGTCCAGGTCATAGAGGCTCTCACCCCCCTCCCCGGCCAGGCCTACGGTCCACATCCCGCCATCCTTCAGGGCTGCCAGCGTCCGCGCGAGATTGCCGACCGTCACCACCGGCACGGTCTCGGCGGCCCCGGACGCCACCTTGATGGCGGCGGGGGTCAATGCGGCGCTGTGATGGCGCGGCATGACCACCGCCCCGGCCCCGGCCGCATCCGCGGTCCGCAGGCAGGCCCCGAGATTGTGCGGGTCGGTCACCCCATCGAGCACCAGCAGCAGATCCAGGCCATCGCGCACCCGGGTGATCAGGGCCTTTTCGTCCAGCAGCGGGCGCGGCGTGCAGTGCACGACCACACCCTGGTTCTGGAACCCCGGAAGCTGTTGATCGAGCCGCTCGCGGCCTACCCGCTCGATCGAGATACCCCGCGACTGCGCCAGCGCTCGCAGGCGCTCCAGGGCGGGTTCGATGGGGTCGGGCGCCAGCTGCAGTCGCTTGACCCGCTCCGGGGCCCGCTGCAACACGGCGGCCACTGCGTGGATGCCACCAAAGGTCTCGGCGCGGCTACCCTTGCCCCCCTTGCTCATCGCGGACCTCCGCCACGGCGATCCCGCCACGGGTCAACGCCCCGGCGGACACCGTCTGAGCAGCCCCCGAGCAAGCGAGGGAACAGAAGCGGGTTCACCCGGCGCCTCAGGACGAGGACGGACGTCGACGACGGCTGCGGCCACGTCCGGACCCAGAGGATTCCTTGGCCTTGGCCGGGCGATCCGCACTCGGCTCGACAATGGTATTTCCGTCCTTGTCGGCCTCGGGGCGCGGCGGCGGAACCGCCTCGTTGCCCGGTTCCGGGGCATCGCTGTTGCCTTCATCCGGCGCGTTCCGCGGGCGGCGTGCGTTGCCCCGGCCACGTCCGCTGCCCCGGGTCCGTTCATTCCCCGGGCTTGCTTCATTCCCCGGGCTCGCCTCATTCCCCAGGCTTGCTTCATTCCCCGGGCTCGCCTCATTCCCTGGGCTCGCTTCATTCCCTGGGCTCGCTTCATTCCCTGGGCTCGGCTCTTTCTCCGAGCTCGGTTCTTTCGCCGGGCTCGGCTCGGCAGCAGGGCTCGTGTCGCCACCGGCGGCCCCACGGCGGCGGCCACCACGACGGCGGCGCTTCTTCTTCGGCGCCGGGGCATCATCGTCGGCCGCGGGCGCTCCCGGCCCGGCTGCTGCGGGCTTTGCCTCAGGCTCGGGCGCTGCTGCGGTTGGCTCGGCGGCGGCCTCGACCGGAGCCGCATCGGCATCCTTGCGGCGCTTGCTACGACGGCTGCGCTTTTTCGGCGGCGGAGCGGCGGGACTCGGCTGACCCGCTTCCTGGGCCAGGGCCAGATCGATCTTGCGATCATCCAGGCTCACCCGGGCCACCTGCACTTGAAGCTCGTCGCCGATACGGAACACCCGGCCACCGCGTTCGCCGGTCAGGCTGTGGCGCGCCGGGTCAAAGTGGTAGAAGTCGTTGTCGAGGCTGGTCACGTGCACCAGGCCCTCGATGTAGACGTCCTTGATCTCCACGAACAGACCGAACCCGGTGACTCCGGAGACCACGCCGGGGAAGGTCTCGCCGACCTTGTCCTGCATGTACTCGGCCTTCAGCCAGGCCACCGCGTCGCGGGTCGCGTCGTCGGCGCGTCGCTCGGCCATCGAGCAATGCTCACCCAACTGCTCCATGTCGCCATGCGAGTACGGGAAGGCCTTGCCACTGCCCTTGCGCAGCACATGGCGAATACCGCGATGCACCAGCAGGTCCGGATAGCGGCGGATCGGCGAGGTGAAGTGCGCGTAGTCGTCCAGCGCCAGGCCAAAGTGGCCATCGAGCTCCGGGGCATACACGGCCTGGCTCAGCGAACGCAGCAGCACGGTCTGGATCAGCTGCTGGTCGGTGCGCTGGCGCGCTGCCTTCAGGACTTCGGTGTAGTCGGCGGGGCTCGGCTCGTCACCACCGCCCAGGCTCAGGCCCGCGCCATTGAGGAAGTCGCGCAGGTCGTCGATCTTGTCCGACGGCGGCTGATCATGGATGCGGTACAGCGCCGGCACCTTGTGCTTCTTGAGGAAGCGCGCGGCGGCCACGTTGGCCATGATCATGCACTCCTCGACCAGGCGATGCGCATCATTGCGCACCGTCGGCACGATCTTCTCGATCTTGCGGTCCTCGCCAAAGACGATCTTGGTCTCGGTGGTGTCGAAATCGATCGCGCCCCGGCGATTGCGCGCCGCGTGCAGGGCCTTGAAGGCCTGGTGCAGGGTCTCCAGGTTCGGCATCACATGCGCGTTCTGCTCACGCTGCGCCGCGTCGCCGTCGAGCATCGCGGCCACGTCCTCGTAGATCAGGCGGGCGTGCGAACGGATCAGTCCCTCGTGGAAGCGATAGCTCTTCAGCGCCCCGCGCGCACCGATCTCCATCTCGCAGATCATGCTCAACCGGTCCACGTTCGGATTCAGCGAGCACAGACCGTTGGACAGGGCCTCCGGCAACATCGGGATCACGTTGTTCGGGAAGTACACCGAGGTGCCGCGCGTGCGCGCCTCGCGATCCAGCGCGGCGTCGCGCTGGACGTAGTGCGACACGTCGGCGATCGCAACCCACAGCCGCCAGCCCTTGCCTTCCGGCTCGCAGTACAGGGCGTCGTCGAAGTCGCGGGCGTCATCGCCATCGATCGTGACGAACGGCTTCTCGCGCAGGTCCAGGCGCTCCTTCTTGTCTGCCTCGGCCACCTCGGCGCCCAGCTCGTCAGCCGCCGCGGTGACCTCGTCCGGCCACTCGTGCGGCAGGGCGTGAGCGCGGATCGCGATGTCGATCTCCATACCTGGCGCCATGTGCTCGCCCAGGACTTCCTGCACGTCCCCACGCAGGCGCGCCGTGCGTGACGCGGATTCACGGATGCGCACGACCACGATCTGGTCGTCCTCCGCCTCGCCCAGGCCGTCCGGCGGCACCAGGATGTCGTGGGTGATGCGCTTGTTGTCCGGGGTCAGGATGCCGACACCGTCCTCGATCTTCAGGCGCCCGACCACCTGGGTGGTGTTGTGCTCCAGGACCTCGACAATCCCGCCCTCGCGGCGGCCGCGACGATCCACGCCCATGACCCGGGCCAGAACCCGGTCGCCATGAAATACCCCGCGCATCTGCTTCGGCGACAGGAACAGGTCGTCATCCTGCTCGTCCGGCACCAGAAAACCAAAACCATCCGGGTGACCGATCACGCGCCCACGGATCAGGTCTTCCTGGTTGACCGGCAGATAGGCACCGCGACGGTTGCAAAGGGCCTGCCCATCGCGCTCCATCGCCTTCAGGCGGCGGCGCAGGGCCTCGAGGCGATCGTCGTCGTCGATCTTCAGACGTTCCGCGATCTCGTCGTAGGACAACGGATTGTCGGCTTCCTGCAGAAGCCCGAGGATGAACTCGCGACTGGGGATGGGGTTGTCGTATTTCTGCGCCTCGCGCTCGAAATTGGGATCGGCGGGGGTCTTGCGACGTTGTCTTGGCATTCAGTGAACTCTGTGGATGTTGCAATGGGCAGCCCCTCGCCGGGAATCCGGCTGGGCGCGCAAAGCGCCCATTATGAGGCATGCGGAATTTTGTTGCGCAGGGGACGCGTTTGCGCGCCCCCTGCCGACCACACCGGAGGGAAACATTCCCGCTCCGGGGCGTTGACAGCCCCCCAGCCGCGCTCTATATTGCGCGCTCCTGAAGCGCAGGACACACGGTTTCCTCATTGTGTGTCGTCCCTCGTGCCGAGGTGGCGGAATTGGTAGACGCGCTAGCTTCAGGTGCTAGTGGGGGTAACCCCGTGGAGGTTCAAGTCCTCTCCTCGGCACCATTTTTCAGCTGTACTCGAATCCCTGTTATACGCGAAGCGACACCCGTGAGGGTGGCGGATTTTCTGCGTGGCGAATCCCACCTGCTCCGCCACTCGGCGCGCCGGAACCCGCACGGTGGTGCGCGCCCCGACGTGCCCAGGGAGACACGCAATCAGCTGTCGAACGGGTCGCGCAACACCAGGGTCTCGTCACGATCGGGCCCCGTGGAGACCATGTCGACCGGCACCCCGACCACCTCGCTCAGGCGCTCCAGATAGGCGCGGGCATTAGCCGGCAACTGGTCATACTCGCGGATCCCGACCGTGGATTCCGTCCACCCCGGCATCTCCTCGTAGATCGGCGTGCAGGCCGCATAGGCCTCGGCGCCGGACGGCGGCGCCTCGCGGGTCTCGCCATCGCAGTTGTAGCCCACGCAGATCTGCACGTTCTCCAGGCCGTCCAGCACATCCAGCTTGGTCATGCACAATCCGCTGATGCTGTTCACCTTGACTGCCCGCTTCAGCGCGACGGCATCGAACCAGCCGCAGCGCCGTGCGCGCCCCGTGGTGGAACCGAACTCATTGCCCTGCCGCGCCAGGTGTTCACCCATGTTGTCGAACAGCTCGGTCGGGAACGGTCCGGCGCCCACCCGGGTCGTGTAGGCCTTGGTGATCCCCAGCACGTAGTCGAGGTCGCGCGGCCCCACACCCGACCCGGTGGACGCACCACCCGCGGTGGTATTCGACGAGGTCACGAACGGATAGGTGCCGTGGTCGATGTCCAGCAGCGTGCCCTGGGCCCCCTCGAACATGACGTCCTTGCCCTGCTCGCGCAGCTTGTGCAGGCGGCCCGCCACGTCGGTGACCATCGGCTGCAGGCGCTCGGCGTGCGCCAGGCACTGCTCCAAGACCTCTTGCTGGTCGATGGTCGGGGCCTTGAAGTAATGCTTCAGCGCGAAGTTGTGATAGTCCATCACCTCGCCCAGCTTGGCCGCCAGGCGTTCGCGGTGGAACAGGTCGTCCAGGCGCAGGCCCCGGCGCGCAACCTTGTCCTCGTAGGCAGGACCAATGCCGCGCCCGGTGGTCCCGATCGCGGCCTTGCCACGGGCCTTTTCGCGCGCCAGGTCGAGGGCCACATGGTAGGGGAGGATCAGCTGGCAGGCATCCGACAGGCGCAGACGGTCCGCCACCGGCACACCCTTGGCCTCCAGTTCTTCCATCTCGGTAATCAGAGCCTCGGGCGAGAGCACCACGCCATTGCCGATCATGCATTCCACGCCCTCCCGCAGGATGCCCGACGGGATCAGGTGGAGCACGGTCTTCTCGCCATCGATCACCAGGGTATGCCCGGCATTGTGCCCGCCCTGGAAGCGCACGACGGCCGCGGCATCCTCGGTCAGACGATCGACAATCTTGCCCTTGCCCTCGTCACCCCACTGGCTGCCCAGTACGACTACAAAACGTCCCATCGCCATCAATGCTCCACTACTGTCCATTCCCCGGCGCGCTGCTCGAGCCGCGCGCCCCCGGGTACTTCGTTGTCCTGGCCTTCCAGCTCGCGCACTACGCGCACGCCGCGGGCACGGAGATCCGCAATGGCCGCCTCCAGCGCCACATCGCCGGTGGCCGGTGCCAGCACCGTCTGACGAGGCGCCATCGGCGCCCCGGCCTCGCGGCGTACGAAGGCGCGCAAATCGGTGCTGAAACCGGTGGCCGCCCGTGCGCGGCCGAAGACGCGACCGATCTCGTTATAACGGCCACCGCGCGCGATCGCCTGACCGGAGCCGGGCACGAAGGCCGCGAACACCAGACCGGTGTGATAGGCATAGCCGCGCAACTCGGCCAGGTCCAGGTGCAGGTCCAGGCCCGGCTCGCTCGCCTCAAGCCGTGCCACCACTGCCTGCAGGTGATCCAGCGCCACCGCCACCTCGGCGGGTGCACCGGCCAGGGCGCGACGGGCAGCGTCGAGTACCGTGGCATCGCCATTCAGATCCACCAGCGCGCGCAGCCGCGCACAGGCCGCCGGATCCATGCCGCCGGCCTCCCAGGCCGCGAGGGTCTGTTCGATCTCGGGCACGCTCTTGCGCTGGAGTTGATCGAAAAATTCCTGCTCCTGGCTCGCATCCAGACCCGCATCCTGCGCCAGGGCGCGATAGATCCCGACGTGGCCGAGATCCATGCTAGGACGCTCCACTCCGCAGGCAGCCAGGGTCGCCAGCATCAAGCGGATAATCTCGAGATCACTATCGATCCCGTCATGACCAAACAGCTCGGCCCCGGCCTGGAGCGGACTGCGTGAACCCGACCATTCATCTGCCCGGGTACGCAGCGCACTGCCCACGTAACAAAGCCGATTCGGGCCCTGGACACGCAGACGGTGAGCATCGATCCGCGCCACTTGCGGGGTCAGGTCGGCGCGCACGCCCATCATGCGGCCAGTGAGCTGATCCGTCAGCTTGAAGGTCTGCAAATCCAGTGCGTGCCCGGCACCCGTCAACAGGGACTCCAGATACTCCGCCAGCGGCGGCATCACCAGGTCATAGCCCCAGGTGTCGAACTGGTCCAGCACGCGCCGGCGGAGGTCCTCCAGACGGCGCGCAGCATCCGGAAGGGCCTCCTCCAGCCCGTCCGGCAGCAACCAGCGGTTGATATCGGTCATCTCGTCCCTGCTCTTGTGCTGTGATCCGCCACGCCCGAGTGGCGGCCCGGCAAAAATCGGGCCCGGAATCTTCCGGGCCCGTTGCAAACGGCCACCTTCGAGGCGGCCACGGCGGACCGCCTCCGCCCCTCCTTTACCGGGTCGGCAACGGCGCCGGGCGTTCGCCACCGGGGGCGTTGAAGAACTGGAAGAACTCAGAGTTCGGTTCCAGGATGAAGGTGCTGTTCTCGCCACTCATGCTATTGCGGTAGGCGATCAGGCTTCGATAGAAGCGGAAGAACTCCTGATCCTCGCCAAACGACCGGCCGAGGGTCTCGGTGGCGATCGCATCACCGGCACCGCGGATCTCTTCCGAGTCACGATAGGCGTTCGCCAGGATGACCGTGCGTTCACGGTCGGCGCGCGAGCGGATGCGCTCGGCCTCTTCCTGACCACGGGCGCGGAAGTCCTGGGCGACCCGCTGACGTTCGGCGCGCATGCGCTCGTACACCGACTCGGACACCTCCTCCGGCAGGTCCATGCGGCGGATGCGGACATCGACCAGGTCGATCCCCAGCTCCTGCGCGGTCTCCAGCGCGGTCTGGCGCACCGCACCCATGATCGTCAGGCGTTCGCCAGCGACCACGTCCTGCAACTCGAAGCGCGCAAACTCGTTACGCATCCCGTCGCGCAGGATCTGGGCCAGGCGCTCCTCGGCCAGACGCTCGTCACCACGGGTGGCACGGTAGAACTGGCCGACATCGTCGATCCGCCACTTGGCGTAGAAGTCGACAATGATGTTCTTCGCCTCGGAGGTCAGGAACCGGTCCGGCGGGATATTCAGCGTCATGATCCGGGCGTCGAACTTCTCGACGTTCTGGATCAGCGGGAACTTGAAGTGCAGCCCAGGGGCCGGGTCGACCTCCCGGATCTCCCCGAGGGCGAACTTGATCACGCGGTCACGCTCGTCGACGGTGTAGGTCGACAGCGCGACCACGATCCCGAGCACGACTACGGCAATACCGACGATGCGTAACATTAGCGAACCTCCCGCGAACGCTGGGCGGCCGGGCTGCGATCGCCCAGTCGGTTCGTGCCCGTGCCACTGTTGCCGAACGTGCTGCGGCTGGTATCCAGCGGCCGCGGTGTTGGCGTGTCACCGGAATTAGTGGTGGAGCGCTGCCCCTGGAACAGTTGATCCAGCGGCAGCATCATCAGGTTGTTACTGCTGCCAACATCCAGCATGACCTTGCGGGAATCCTGCAGCACGGCCTCGACGGCCTCGAGATACAGACGGTCGCGAGTCACATCCGGCGCCTGCTGGTATTCGGCCAGCAACTGATCGAAGCGCGAGGCGTCACCCTCGGCGCGCGCAATCACCTGATCCCGGTAACCCTCGGCCTCCTCGATGATACGGGCGGCCTGACCGCGTGCCCGCGGAATCACACCGTTGGCGTAGGCCTCGGCCTCGTTGCGGAAACGCACCTCGTCCTCGCGGGCACGAATCGCGTCGGCAAAGGCCTCCTGCACCGGCTCCGGCGGCTGCGCCTGCTGCATGGACACGGCCGTCACGATAATGCCCGCGCCATAGGAATCGAGGTTTTCCTGCATCACCACTCGCGAGGAGGATGCGATCTCGCCACGCCCCTCGCCGAGAATGAAGTCCAGGTTGTTCTTGCCGATACGCTCGCGGATCGCCGACTCCATCACCTGGTTCACGGTGGTGTCGGGGTCGCGCACGTTGAACAGGTAGTCGACCAGATCGAGGACGCGGTACTGCACCGCGATGTCGACATCGATGATGTTCTCGTCACCGGTCACGATCAGCGCACGGTGGGAGAGCGTACGCACATTGTCGACATTCTCGATCTCGACGCGCTCGATCGGGTACGGCAGGTGCCAGCCCGGCCCCGGATTCTTCACTTGCTGGAATTCGCCGAAACGCAGCACGACGCCGCGCTCGCCTTCCGAGATGATATGAAATCCGGAGGCCAGCCAGACAACCACGGCAATGATCAGGCCGAGGCTGACCAGGGCCTGCGTGCCGCGGCCCATGCCGCCGCTTCCGGAACCGCCGGAGCCGCCACTGCCGCCCCCGCCGAAGATGCCGTTCAGCTGACGCGACAGCTTGCGCATCATTTCTTCGAGATCGGGCGGCTGGTTACCGCCTCCGCCGCCACCGCTACCGCGCTGGCCGCCACCACCCCCACTCCAGGGGTCGCGGTTGTTGTTTCCCGGTTCGTTCCAGGGCATGGAGTGGACTCCGTCGCTCGCTCAGGGCTGCGCCCGACGCGGAATCCATGGAGACCGGCGGGCATAAGGGGTCACATTCTAGGGAGGCGCCTCCGGGCGGGCAACCACGTCCGGAGGGAAATGGGGGTTACTCGGTGCGCATACCGGCCGGCTCGGCCTCAATCACGACAAACGCCTGGGCGTAATCGCGCTCGTCGCTGATGCTGAGATGGATGGTCCCGGCGCCCAGACGCTCGGCCGTGGCGCGGGCACGCCCCTCCAGCACGAACTCCGGCCGACCACGGGCATCATGGGTCACGCCGGCCTCGGCCAGTGCCATATCCGCCCCGATACCGCAGCCGAGCGCCTTGGACAGGGCCTCCTTGGCGGCGAAGCGCCGGGCGAGAAAACCGGCCGGGTGTTCAGGCGGCAGGTCCACGCGCTCCAGCGGGTGCAGGATACGTTCCGCCAGGCGCGCACCGTGGCGCTCCCACATGCCCTGGATGCGCGCGACCTGCACCAGATCGGTGCCGATGCCCAGGATCATCCGGCGCTCAAACCGGGTACTGACCGGGCGGCAGACCCTGGCGCGCGGCATCCATCAGGCCGCGCATATGGCTGACCGCCTCGGGCAGGCCGGTGAACAGGGCCCGCGCCACGATCGAATGCCCAATGTTCAGCTCGTGAAACACCGCGTTGGCAGCAATCGGCCGCACGTTGTCATAGTCCAGCCCGTGCCCCGCGTTGATGACCAGCCCCATGGCCCGGCCGGCCGCAGCGGCCTCGTTGATCCCGCCCAGGAGCCGCTCGCGCTCGGCGACATCGCGGGCATTCGCATAGGCGCCGGTGTGCAGCTCCACCACCGGGGCGCCGATGGCCACGGCGGCCTCCAGCTGGCGCGCATCCGGCTCCACGAACAGCGAGACCTCGATCCCGGCGGCGGTCAGCGGCGCGACAAACTCGCGCAGCCGCTCCAGCTGGCCCACGGCATCCAGGCCGCCCTCGGTGGTCAGCTCCTCGCGCTTTTCCGGCACGATGCAGCACGCCTCCGGGAGCAGCTTCAGGGCGATCGCCTGCATCCCCTCGGTGGCGGCCATCTCCAGGTTCATCGGGACCTTCAGCCGCGGCTTGATCCCGAACACGTCGTCATCCTGAATGTGGCGCCGGTCCTCGCGCAGATGCAGGGTGATCGAATCCGCCCCGCTGGCCTCGGCCAGGCGCACGGCCTGCATCAGGTCCGGGTACGGCGTATGCCGCGCCTGGCGGATGGTGGCGATATGGTCGAGATTGACCCCGAGCTTCAGCGGAGCAGGATGCGACATGATGCGATGCCCTTGTATGGCTGCGGTCCGGGCCACTACAGCAGACCCCGGGTCCGCAGCGGCCGCCCGGCCAGATGGGTGTCGATCAGCCGACGCATGAAGTCGCGGCTGACGCGGGCCTGATTATCCGGCACGTCGCAGGCGCTGGCCAGCGCCTGCAGCGCGACACCGGGGATCGCCTCGCTGCGACCGGCGGCCACACGCTCCACCCCCGCCTCCGGGTCGTAGCGGTACCAGGCATCGGGGTCCAGCTCGGCCGGGTCCACGTGTTCGAGCCCGGAATCGAGTGGTGCGAGCAGGGCCCATTCCGCGCGGCGCAGGACCGTATCGGCGCGCTCGCGGGCGGCCAGCCGGGCATAAGCGGATAACAGCGCCGGGAGGGCTTCCGGGATCGGTGCGTCGCGTGGGTACAGGCGCAGGATCAGCTCGTTCAGGTACAGCCCGCAGACCAGGGCCCGCCCGGTCAGCGGGAAGACCCGCTGCTGCTCGGCCACATTCAGCGTCGGCAGTTCGCCGCGCCCCCGCCAGGCGAGATCCAGCAGCACGAAGGGCTGCACCGATCCGGCCTTGCCGCGCACCACTGCCGACAGGCGCCCGGCCTCGGCGGTGAGCAGGTCGAGCACCCGGCTGTTCTCGCGTAGCGGGCGGGCGTGCAGGACCACCCCCTGGGTGAGCCCGGCGGTCGCGCTCACCGCGATTCTTCGATCCCGAGGTCACGCAGGGCGCGCGGGTTGCGGGTCCAGTCGGCCTCGACACGCACGGTCAGGCGCAGCATCACCTTGCGCTCCAGCAGCGCCTCCAACTGGACGCGTGCGGCCTGGCCGATGCGCTTGAGTCGCTGCCCGCCCTTGCCGATCACGATGCCCTTCTGGCTGTCGCGCTCGACCAGGATCACGGCATCAATGTGGGTGGTGCGCGGCTCGTCCGCCCATTCCTCCACGCGCACCGCCACCGAGTACGGGACTTCCTGCCCGAGATGCTCCAGCATGGACTCGCGGATCATCTCTTCGGCACGGAAGCGCTGCGGGCGATCCGAGAGCTGATCCGGGTCGTACAGGAACGGCCCCTCCGGGATATGCGCCCGAATCTCCGCGATCAGACCGTCCAGGTTGGATCCGGTCTTTGCCGAAAGCGGTACCACGCCGACATAGCCGAAGGCCGCGGCGCGGGCCTCGATGAACGGCAGCAGCTCTTCCTTCTCCCGACACTGGTCCACCTTGTTGATCACCAGGAGTGCCGGACGCCCGGAATGACGGATGGTCTCCTCGATGCGCTCGTCGCCGGGGCCGAACTCTCCAGCCTCGACGATGAAGCAGACCAGATCGGCATCCGCCAGCGCCTGGCTGGCCGTGCGATTGAGGACCCGGTTCACCAGCTGGGTACGCTCGGTATCGATCCCCGGGGTATCCATCAGTACGACCTGGTCCTGCCCCTCGGTCACGATGCCGAGGATGCGATTGCGCGTGGTATGCGGCCGGCGGGTCGTCGCCGCCAGCTTCTCCCCAACCAGGCGGTTCATCAGCGTGGTCTTGCCCACGTTCGGTCGACCAATCAGCGCGACCAGTCCGCAGTGCGTGGTGGCGGGTTCGGGGACTACGGTTTCACTCATTGTTCCTGTACCTGTTGCAGGCGTTTCAGGGCCGCCTCGGCCGCGGCCTGTTCGGCGCGACGGCGCGAGGAGCCCTGGCCACGTTGGCCCCAGCCCTGGGTGGGCAGGTGGACCGCCACGGTGAACTGGCGCTTGTGATCGGGGCCGACCACCTCCAGCACCTCGTAGACCGGCAGATCCGCATTGCGGCCCTGCAGTTGTTCCTGCAGCCGGGTCTTGGGGTCCTTCAGCGATTCGGCCGACGGGAGATCGTTCAGGCGCTCGACATACAGCGCCAGGGTAAAGTCGCGCGCGGCCTCCATCCCGGCCTCGCGGTAGGTCACCCCGATCAGGGCCTCCACCGCATCGGCCAGGATGGAGTCGCGGCGCTGGCCGCCACTCTTGCGTTCGCCCTGCCCCAGGTTCAGCGTGCCCTCGAGGCCGGTCTCC
Source organism: Thioalkalivibrio sp. AKL9 (assembly GCF_000377825.1). Taxonomy (NCBI): domain Bacteria; kingdom Pseudomonadati; phylum Pseudomonadota; class Gammaproteobacteria; order Chromatiales; family Ectothiorhodospiraceae; genus Thioalkalivibrio; species Thioalkalivibrio sp. AKL9. The sequence goes on from NZ_KB905108.1 coordinate 105,253, forward strand.
CGAGCCAGATCCGCCAGCGACTCGCGATTGACCAGCGCCGCACGCAGGCGGGTGAGATCCCCTTCCGGGGCATCCGGGAGCTTCTCGTACAGGGCGTCGGCGATCACCAGCCCAAGGACGGCGTCGCCCAGGAACTCCAGGCGCTCATTATTGCGCCCGCCGGCGCTGCGGTGGGTCAACGCCTGGTCAATCCCGTCGCCGTCGCGCACGGCCGCGGGCAGCAGACTGCGAAAATCCCGGCTCACGAACCCACCCGACAAAGCATGCAAGGAACCGACGCCGACCCCATCAGGGGGCCAGCGTCTCGCTGTTCGAGAAGCGCGCCACCACGTCCACATTGCCGAGGAATTCGCGGCGCACCTCGTACTGCAGGTGCAGCTGGCGGCTGGCGCCATTCTCGGTCACGCTGAAGTCCTCCTCGCCAATCCCGTCGTATACGGAATTGATCTGGAAGCGGCGGTTGATCTCGCGCCACAGTTCGCGTTCGCTCTTCTCTGCCGCGCCGGCCTGGGTGGCGACGTCCTGCATGATCGAGCGCACGGTGAGGAACTGGGTGTACTGCGTGCCCATCTTGATCACGAAGGTACCGACCAGCAGCGCCAGGAAGATCAGCGCGAGAATGGTGATCGCGCCCGCGCCCTGCATCGAGTGTCTGGAATGTTGCATGAATACCCCGTCCCTGTTTGCCCGCCCCCGCGGGGCTACTAGCGAATCGCCTGGCCGATCCGGGAAAAGTCCCGATGGCCTTCATTGTAATCCCAATGCAGCCAGATGAAGAGGGCACGCCCAACCAGATGCTCCTCGGCGACAAAACCCCAGGATCGGCTGTCGTTGGAATTATCGCGGTTGTCACCGACCATGAAGTAGTGCCCGTCGGGCACGGTGACCGATCCATCCAGGCTGGCCTGCTGCTCGCGCATCAGGGTGTTGTACGTGCGCCCGTCCAGGGTCTCCTCGAAGATCGAGGCGCCCGACATCACCTGCCCCGAGCCCTCGCCCTCGAAGGTACCGACGCGCTCGGCCGACTGCGGCTCCCCATTCACGTACAGGACGCGGTCGCGGAACGCGATGGTGTCGCCCGGCAGGCCGATCACACGCTTGATGTAGTCCTCGGCCGGGTTGCGCGGATACTTGAACACCACCACCTCGCCCCGCTCCGGTTCCCCGGTGTCGAGAATCTTGGTGCGCGTCACCGGCAGACGAATGCCGTAGGAAAACTTGCTGACCATGATGAAGTCGCCCACCAGCAGGGTGGGCATCATCGAACCCGAGGGAATGCGAAAGGGCTCGGCCACGAACGAGCGCAGGATCAGCACGATCAGCAGGACCGGGAAGAACGAGCGCGAGTAGTCGACGAACCAGGGCATTTCGCGCTGGCGCTCGGGGCTGCGGCGCCGCCGCAGGACCACCCAGCCCAGCCAGATCAGGCCGGTCACGGCGGTTGCCAGCACCAGGATCAGTTCGAGATTTGCCATGCCGTGTCCTCTGTTCCCGGCCCGCCGGGGATCGCCCTGCGACCCGTCCGGGCCGCAGGCCTGGTTGTTACTTCTTGTCGTCGTCTACCGACAGCACCGCGAGGAAGGCTTCCTGCGGGACATCCACCCGGCCGATCGACTTCATGCGTTTCTTGCCGGCCTTCTGCTTTTCCAGCAGCTTGCGCTTGCGCGAGACATCCCCGCCGTAGCACTTGGCCAGCACGTTCTTGCGCATCGCCTTGACCGTGGAGCGCGCGATGATCTTCGACCCGATCGCCGCCTGGATCGCCACCTCGTACATCTGACGCGGGATGATCTTCGCCATGCGCTCAATGATCTGGCGCCCGCGCGACTCGGCGTGGTCGCGATGCACGATTGCCGACAGCGCATCCACCCGGTCGCCGTTGATCAGGATATCCACACGTACCAGCGGCGCCGCCTCGAACCGCAGCGGCTGATAGTCGAACGACGCATAGCCACGGGTCGCGGACTTCAACCGATCGAAGAAGTCCAGCATCACCTCGGACATCGGCAACTCGTAGGCCAGCTGCACCTGGCGCCCCAGGTACTGCATCTTGGTCTGCGACCCGCGCTTTTCCACGCACAGCGTGATCACCGCGCCGACATACTCCTGCGGGACCAGGATATTGGCCTCGATGATCGGCTCGCGGATCTCGCCGATCTCGTTGTTCGGGGGCAGCTCCGAGGGGTTGTGCACCATGACCACCTCGCCGTCGCTTCTTTCCACCTCGTAGACCACGGTGGGCGCGGTGGTGATCAGGTCGAGGTCGTATTCACGCTCCAGGCGCTCCTGCACGATCTCCATGTGCAGCATGCCGAGGAAGCCGCAGCGAAAGCCGAAGCCCAGCGCCTGCGAGGTCTCCGGCTCGAAGGACAGCGCGGCGTCGTTCAGCCGGAGCTTGTCCAGGGCATCGCGCAGGTCATTGAAGTCCTCCGCGCTGACCGGGAACAGCCCGGCAAACACCCGTGGCTGAACCTCCTGGAAGCCCGGCACGGGTTCGGAGGCCGGGTTGTTGAAGTCCGTGAAGGTATCCCCGACCTTGGCCCCGGAGATGTCCTTGATGGTCGCGATCAGATAGCCGACATCGCCGACCTCCAGGGTCGCGCGATCCACCGGCTTGGGCGTGAACACCCCGACCCGGCTGACCTCGTGGGCACGCCCGACCGACATCGCCTTGATCTTCTGCCCGGCGCGGAAGCGCCCGGCCTTCACCCGCACCAGCGCGACCACGCCCAGGTAGTTGTCGTACCAGGAATCGATCACCAGCGCCTTGGGTGCAGCCTCGGAATCGCCCTCCGGCGGCGGGATACGACGCACGATCTCTTCCAGCAGTTCAGCCATCCCCTCGCCGGTCTTCGCGGAGACTCGCAGGGCGTCGGTGGCCTCGATACCGATCACATCCTCGATCTCGGCGGCCACCCGATCCGGCTCGGCGGCCGGCAGGTCGATCTTGTTCAGGACCGGCACGACCTCCAGGCCCTGGTCGAGCGCGGTGTAGCAGTTCGCGACGCTTTGCGCCTCCACCCCCTGCGACGCATCGACCACCAGCAGGGCGCCTTCGCAGGCAAACAGCGAGCGCGACACCTCGTAGGAGAAATCCACGTGCCCCGGGGTGTCGATGAGGTTCAGCTGGTAGCGCTGACCATCCTGGGCGTCATAGAACAACGACACGCTCTGCGCCTTGATGGTGATTCCGCGCTCGCGCTCCAGATCCATCGAGTCCAGCACCTGCTCCGACATCTCGCGCTCGGTCAGGCCGTTGCAACCCTGGATCAGGCGGTCCGCCAGCGTGGACTTGCCATGGTCGATGTGCGCGATGATGGAGAAATTGCGGGTAAGGCGGGTTTCGGTCATGCAGGGGCCAGTAGGTCCAGCAGTGCCTTTCGGTCGAGGAAATGGCAGCAGAGAATGTCGTCGTCGACCGCGAGCACCGGGACCTTGACGTTGAAACGCGCCTGCAGGTCCGGGTGCTCGTCGATGTCGACGACCGTAAGCGCGAAAGTATAACGGCTTTTGAGGGCCATGATCTCGGCCAGCATGTCATGGCAGAGACCGCAGCTCTCGCGATGATAAAGGGTCAGTTCGGTCATCCAGAAACGATTGGGAGGGCTGCCGAACCCGCCGGCAGCCCTCCCGTTCTCCATTGCTGCCCCGCAGCACCCGCGCCGTTGGACCCGCGCGAGCGCAGCACGAGGCGGTTTCAGTCCCGCGGAACGCGCAGGGCGATATAGGTCGGATTGCCGCCACGGTACACCAGCACCGGCACCGTGCGCCGCTCACCCACCTCTTCGATCTGCTTCTCCAGGGTCTCCACCGAGTCGACCGCATGGCCGCCAAACTGGACGATCACGTCGCCGGAGCGCACCCCGGCCGAGCGCGCCGGATTGTCGGTGACGTCCCGGACCACCAGGCCGCCATCGACGTCCAGCTCTGCGGCACGCTCGGCATCCAGCGGCTCCAGGACCATCCCCAACAGGCTTTGCGGCTCGGTTCGCTCCGGGGCCTCACGCTGCGGCCCGCCGCGCTGGGCGGAGATATCCTCCGGCAGACGCTCGATCTCGACGATGATGGTACGAGTCTCGTCACCACGGCGCACCTCGACCTCGGCCTCGGCGCCCACCGGCGTGCGCCCGACAATCGGCGGCAGTGCGGACGAGTTCGGCACCTCGATGCCGTTGAACGACAGGATTACGTCCCCGGTTTCAAAGCCGGCCTTCTGCGCCGGACTGTCCGGCTGCACGCGCGAGACCAGCGCCCCGGCCGGCTTGTCCATGCCGAAGGAGTCGGCCAGCTCGCGGGTCACTTCCTGGATCAGCACACCCAGCCAGCCACGCGTCACCTCGCCGTGCTCGCGCAACTGCTGTACCACGTCGCCCACCATCTCGATGGGCACGGCAAAGGACAGCCCCATGAAACCGCCGGTCCGGCTGTAGATCTGCGCGTTGACGCCAATCACCTCGCCATCCAGGTTCAGCAGCGGCCCGCCGGAGTTGCCCGGGTTGATAGCCACATCGGTCTGAATGAACGGCACGTAATTCTCGCTCGGGAGGCTGCGCCCCTTGGCACTGACGATGCCGGCGGTCACCGAGTGGTCGAAGCCGAACGGTGAACCGATCGCCAGCACCCATTCGCCAACCTTCAGATCGGACGAGGAGCCCAGTTTCAGAGTGGGCAGGTTCTCGGCGTCAATCTTGAGCAGGGCCACATCACTCTGCGGGTCCTTGCCAACGATCTCGGCGTCGAACACGCGCCGGTCGGACAGGTGCACGACAACCTCCGAGGCGCCCTCCACCACATGGTTGGCGGTGATGATGTAGCCATCTTCGGTATAGATGAACCCGGAACCCAGCGAGTTGCGCTCGAAGCGCTCCGGCCCGCGCGGGCCTTCGCCCCCGGGGCCCCCAAAGAAACGTTCGAACAGGTCCTCGAAGGGCGAGCCCTCGAAGTCCGGCATCTGACTGCGATGCGGGTTCTCGCGCTCGCGGGTGGTCGCGATATTCACCACCGCCGGGCTGTGCTCCTCCGCCAGCGGCACGAAGTCCGGCAGCATGCGCGCCGAGGCCGGCAGCGACAGGGCGACAAAGGTCAGGGCCACCAGTGCCCATTGCATCGGTTTCATCATCATCCAGCCCGCATTGGGAAGTCGTAGGTTCATGGCTCTAGAAAGCCGGCCCGGCCACAAGTTCCCGACGACCGGCGCGAAGATTCAGGGCCGGGGCGCAGCCATGGGTGCCGCAGCGCGGTGGGTTCCCGTGGCCGGATGGCGCTCCAGCAGCACCGGCGCCAGATCCGGGGCGCGCCGGCGCAGCCAGGCGCGCACGCCGAGCAGCCCGCCCGCGAACCCCAGGGCCCCGGCCAGCAAATGAAAGCCCTCCCCGAGGCCGGGCACGACCAGCATCAGCAGTGCCGGCGCCGCCACCAGGCCGGCGAGCGGCAACAGGTACATCGCCAGGGCCCCCGAAACCAGCGCCTGATCGCGAATACCCAGGGTCACGGTATCTCCCGGCTGCAGCGAGCCGGGATGGCCGATGGACACCTCCACTGCCTTGCGGCCCAGCACCTCGGACAGGACGCCGCTGCCGCAGCCCGTCCGGGCCGAACAACTGCCGCAGGTCGAACGACGCTCGATACGCACACGCGCCGCGTAGCCCTCCACCGAGAGCACGGTTCCCTGTTCGCGGATCCATTCACTCATGCTTGCGGGCCCATGTGGCGATTCAATTGCCGGGGTGATGCACCACGGCGTCCAGCACGCCCCGCACCGTCGCCTGCGGGACATCGCCCACCGCAGTGACCTGGTGCCCCGCGATCGAACGCGCGGCCCCGTGCGTGGCCCCGGCACGTGTCGTGCCCTCGAACATCTGCTCGCCGCTGGCCTTCTCGATATAGACCGAGACCGAGGCCAGACCGTCGCTCAACACGAAATGACGCAGGCTGGCCTGGTCGTCTCCGACACGGCGTTCGGACGCGGCAATCGCGGAAAAGCCATCCGGCAGGTTGGCAAAGCTCCAGCCGTCCATGCCGGTCTGCTCGTCCCAGTCGGGCTTCTTGTGCCCATGGTCGGCTCGCACCTCGACATGCTCGGCGTCCTCGCGGGTCGCCTCGAGGGCGGTTTCCGCGACCTCGTCAAGATGCTCAAGATCGGTAAAGGCCAGGCGCTCAAGCAGCGCCCCGTGACCGTCGTACAGTTCGCTGAGCAAGGGGAGCGCGGTCGCGGTGTGCAGGCAGTAGCGATGGCTGTAACGCAGCATATCGCGGGCACGCGCTAGGATCATGCGGCACTCGAGTCCGGCGACTCGGTCCACGCCCATGTCTTCCAGGGCGTAGTGATCGTGATGCTCGAGCAGGAAGACCGGCGCTCCGGCCGGCCAGTGCGGGGCCCCTCCACCACCTTCGCCGGCTGCGGCCCGGGCTCCCTTCAACGCGCTCAGACGGTCGACCGACCGCAGGATCTCGCGGTGGCTTCCGGTCAGGGTTTCCAGGCGCTCGCGGTAGCCACCGTTCTCGGCGGCGTGCACCACACGAATGGCGTCCAGTCGGTCATCCCGCTGGAGCACGAAAGTTCCCTGGTAACTCTCCGAATGCAGGCTACTGGTCATCCGCTGCAGCCAGTCTGCCGGGGATTGATCCCCGGCCAGAACCGGCAACGGAACACAGCAAAGTGCAGTGGCGGCAACCAGGACGAACGGCAGGCCGCGGCGCATCACGCGTTACTCGTCACTCACCGAGTAACGAACCCGGCCCAGGGCGGTAGAACCCGGCCCGGTCAGTTCCGCGTGATTTTCGAGGTAGCGGGCAAAACGTGGGTCCAGCGACTCGCGTCCGGCGGCCGGGGCCTCGACGTCGGAGGTACTGGCCCGCTGCACGCCATCGGCGACCTGTGCCGGGGTACGGGTCTCGCTGGCGACCGGAGCGGCCTCCTGCGTGCCCGTGTCGGGCCCCAGCATCTGCATTCCGACCAGGGTCACCATCGCGACCGCGGCGGCCACGCCAGTGCCCGCAACCGGCTTCAGCCAGCGCGGCTGCGCCGGCTTGTGGGCAGCCGACAGCGGCGCCTCGTCAGCCAGGGCCGCATGGACACCGTCCATGAAGTTCGCGGGGGCCGTGCGGCGCATCCCGCCGCGCAGACTATCGCCGATCAGGTGATAGCGTTCCCACTGGCCGCGGTCCTCTTCGGACTTGACCAGTTCATCCATCAGGCGACGCGTCTCGAAGTCATCCGTTTCTCCGTCCACCAGGGCCGAAAGACGTTCATTCTTTGAGACTTGCTCTGTCATGGCGCTACTCGTTCAGTTGTTGTCTAACAAAGGACGCAAGGTCCGGTCGATGGCCTCGCGGGCCCGGAAGATGCGCGACCGGACCGTGCCGATCGGGCATCCCATCGTCTGCGCGATTTCCTCGTAACTCAGTCCCTCGATCTCGCGCAGTGTGATGGCCATCCGAAGGTCGTCGGGCAGTTCCTCGATAGTGCGACGCACCGCCCCTTCAATCTCTTCGGACAACAGCTCCCCCTCCGGGGTTGCACTGTCCTTCAGGGCGGAGTCACCGCCCATCTGTTCCGCGTCCTGCGCATCGATTTCGGCCTCGGGCCGCCGCCGTCCCTGGGAGACAAGGTGATTCTTGGCCGTGTTGATGGCGATGCGGTAGAGCCACGTATAGAACGCACTCTCGCCACGAAAGTTCGCCAGCCCCTTGTAGGCCTTAATAAAGGCCTCCTGAGACACGTCCAGGGCCGCTGCATGGTCATGGACATAACGCCCAACCAGGTTGACGATCTTGTGCTGGTACTTCAGCACCAGGACGTCGAAGGCCGCCTTGTCGCCCTTCTGAACTCGCTTGACCAGGGCCTCGTCGGAAGCCTTCTCGCTCATGCGGGGACTCCCGCCAACACGCCAGTCTCCGGTATTCTATGTTGCATGGACCGCCTGACTCGCATTAAGTTCGCTTTGCGCACAACACTGTTGCGCAAGGGCCACAATTCGCTCTGGCAACAAGCGCAGCACGTTACCTGACCCATGGGGACAGTACAACAACCGCGCCTGGCGGACGTCCTCGTGATCGGAAGCGGCGCGGCGGGGCTCTCCGCAGCCCTGCATCTGGCCCCGCACCGTCGCGTCACCGTGATCAGCAAGGGCCCGGTGGACGAGGGTTCTACCCGCTATGCCCAGGGCGGGATCTCGGCAGTCCTCGACCGCACCGACTCCTTCGATGCCCACATTCAGGACACCCTGGACGCGGGCGCGGGCCTGTGTGACCCGGACGCCGTGCGCCGCACCGTGGCGGCGGGCCCCGAGGCGATCCACTGGCTACTCAACCTCGGCGTGCCGTTCACCCGCGAGCCGCTCGAGGGCCGCAGCCGGCTGCACCTGACCCGCGAGGGCGGGCACAGCGCCCGGCGCGTCGCGCACGCCGCCGATGCCACCGGGCGAGCCATCGAAGAAGCCCTGGTGCGCAGCGCCTCGGGCCAGGGCAGCATCGAGGTGTTCGAACGCCACGTGGCCGTGGACCTGATCACCCAGCCGGTGGACGGCACCCGCCGCGTGGTTGGCGCCTACGTGCAGGACGCCAAGACCCGCGAGGTGGAGACCATCCTCGCCCCGACCGTGATCCTCGCCACCGGCGGCGCCAGCAAGGTCTACCTCTATAGCTCCAATCCGGACGGCTCCACCGGCGACGGCATCGCGATGGCCTGGCGCGCCGGCTGCCGCATCGCCAACATGGAATTCATGCAATTCCACCCGACCTGCCTGTTCCATCCGCGGGCCAAGTCGTTCCTGATCTCCGAGGCGGTCCGCGGCGAGGGTGGTGTCCTGCTCCTGCCGAACGGCGAACGCTTCATGCCGCGCTTCGACGAGCGCGCCGAACTGGCCCCGCGCGACATCGTCGCCCGTGCCGTCGACCACGAGATGAAGCGCCTCGGCATCGACCACGTGAACCTCGACATCAGCCACAAGCCGGCCGAGTTCATCCGCGAACACTTCCCCACCATTCACGAGCGCTGTCTGGAATACGGTTTCGACATGACCCGCGAGCCGCTGCCGGTGGTGCCGGCCGCGCACTACACCTGCGGCGGCGTGATGGTGAATCACTTCGGCCAGACCGACCTGCCGGGGCTGTACGCCGCCGGCGAGGCCTCCTACACAGGCCTTCACGGCGCGAACCGCATGGCCAGCAACTCGCTCCTGGAGTGCCTGGTGTATGCCCGTGCCGCGGCCGACCACATCCTGTCGCAGACCGATCTGCCCACCCCCGAGAAGCTCCCCGTGCCGCCGGCCTGGGACGAGTCCCGAGTGACCGAGTCACAGGAAGAGGTGGTGGTCGCCCACGACTGGGACGAGCTGCGCCGGCTGATGTGGGATTACGTCGGGATCGTGCGCGCACGCGAACGCCTGCACCGCGCCGAGCGGCGCATCCGCATCCTGCAGGAAGAGATCCACGAGTATTACAGCCACTTCCGCATCTCCCCCGACCTACTGGAACTGCGCAACCTGGCCATGGCCGCCGAGATCATCGTGAAGAGTGCCCTGTCGCGCAAGGAAAGCCGCGGGCTGCACTTCATCCGCGACTACCCGGACACCGACCCGGCCCTGGACGGCCAGCCGACCATCCTCGCCCCCGAAAACGCCCTGCGCCCGGGCGACACCCGCCGGCCGTAATCCTTCTGGGTTCGAGCACCGCGCCTGCCTTTCCTCCCGTCATTGCGAGGAGCGCAGCGACGAAGCACAAAAGCAGCGAAGCTGCGTTGAATGGCCGCAGGCCGGCCCGAAGGGCGAGCGGAGCGAGTAATCCCCCCACGCTGGCAAAGCGCTGGGATCAGGTGGCCGAGCACATCGATTGCCACGTCGCCTACGGCGACTCGCAATGACGGGTTCAGCTAGACACGCGGCGCGTTACCACCACTTCTCGTATTTCAGCTGCGCCTCGGGGATGCCCCATTCCGCCAGCAGGGTGGCCATGTCCTCGATGAACTCGCGCGAACCACAGAAGTAGAACAGCGCATCGCGCGGCAGATCGAGCGACTCCAGCAGCCGATGACTGATACGTCCGGTATGGCCCAGCCAGTCCTCGGCCTCGCGGGTCACGGTCAGGCTGACGTCGATATTCGGCGCCTTGGCCATCGACTCCAGCTCCTGCGGGAACAGCACCTCGTCCTGGTGCGCCACGCTGTACACCAGATGCGCATAGACCTCGGGCATGTCGGCGTGGATCGCGCGCAGGATGCCGAACAGCGGCGTCACGCCGATGCCGGCCCCCAGCAGCACGACATTCCTTGCCATGCCGGGCTCGAAGAAGAAACTGCCCTGTCCCGGCGTGATGTACACGGTGTCGCCTTCCTGCGCGACCGCGTGCAGGTGATGCGTCGCGTGGTGGTGGTCAGCGTACTTGATAGCCAGTTGCAAACGGCCATCCGCGCGCGGCGCGGACACGACCGAATAACCACCGACGAAGGGCTTGCCCTCGGGTTGCGGGATCACCAGATCCAGCCACTGGCCGGCCTTGCTGGTAAAGCGCTGCGGGTCCGCGGCCAGGGTGAACACCTTGATCAACGGGGTGACCTGCTCGATCGTCTCGATCCGGGCCGGCAGAAAGTGGTCGGGCAGTTCGACGGCGTCGCTCATCTCGGGTCCTTGGTCTCGGATTCGTCGTAAGGCTGGCGCTCGCGGCGCCGCGCCTCCTGATAAAGGGTCTCCTGGGCCGCGAAGTCCAGCGCCCCCAGGGTCTCGCCGCCCGCGGCGGCCAGGGCCTCCATATGCCGGAAGCGGGCCTCGAACTTGCGCGTACTTCCGCGCAGCGCCCCCTCCGGATCCACACCCAGGTGGCGCGCCCAGTTACTGACGGCAAACAGCACGTCGCCGACCTCCTCGGCGATGCGCGCCTCGGCCTCGCCCTGATCCACGGCCTCCTGCACCTCGGCCAGCTCCTCGTGGATCTTGGCGACCACCGGCGCCGGATCGTCCCAGTCAAAACCGAGCCGGGCGGCGCGGCGCTGGCTCTTCACCGCCCGCGACAGGGCCGGCAGAGCCAGCGGGATGTCGTCCATGGCGCTGGTCTGGGCGCGATCGGCACGCTCCCGGGCCTTGTCCGCCTCCCAGGCCGCCTCGCGCTCCGCATCCGAGGCATGCTCGACATCGGCAAACACGTGCGGATGCCGGCGCACCAGCTTGTCGCCGATCGCGCGCGCTACATCATCCAGATCGAAACGCCCGGCCTCCTCGGCGATGCGCGCCTGGAATACCACCTGGAACAGCAGGTCCCCCAGCTCGTCGCGCAGCTCGCGGGTGTCCGCCGCCGCGCCCTGGTCGCGCGCGATCACGTCGGCCAGTTCATAGGCCTCCTCCAGGGTGAACGGGACGATAGTCCCGGCCGTCTGCGCCCGATCCCAGGCACAGCCGGATTCGGGATCACGCAGCCGCGCCATGATCGCGCGCAGGCGGTCCAGCGGACCCAGCACGTCAAAGGGTGTGTGTTCGGTCATCGCGGGAGTGTACGGGGTCCGGCAGGCGGTAAAAACCGCCCACCGGATGAACATTCGGAACCGGTGGCTCCTGGCGGAGCCACCGGAAGGGGTCGAACTAGCCCTGCTGATCAGTCTCGCAGAGGCGCCTCTTCTCGTCCGGCAGGTTGTCGGGGCAGATCCCGCAACCCTCGTTGCCCGGCAGGGCCCAGTCGATCTTCTTCGGGTACGGCAGGTCCATCTCGTCCATGATCTTCACGAACTCCGCCTCCGGCTTGCCCTTGCCCAGGCGCGGGTTGCGCATCTTCTCCTGGCCGATGGTGGTGATCTGGCGCTCTTCGTAATCGTGCGCGGGATACACCAGGGTCTCGTCCGGCAGGGTGAAGAACTTGTCGTGGATCGAGTGATAGAGCGTCTTGGCATCCCCCGACTGGAAATCGGTGCGGCCACAGGCCTCGATCAGCAGGGCGTCGCCGGAGAACAGCATTTTCAGGCCCACGTGATCCATCAGGTAGGCGTGGTGCGCATCCGTGTGTCCCGGGGTATAGAGCGGGTTGACCACCAGGTTGCCCACCTGGAAGGGCTCGCCCTCGCGCAGGCCGAAATCGCGACACGGCAGTTCGTCCATCGCCGGCCCGCCCAGCTTGCAGCCGGTCTTTTCGCGCAGCATCCGGGCGCCGGTGATGTGGTCGGCGTGGATATGGGTCTCGATGACGTAATCGAGGCTCAGGCCCATCTCCTGCAGCACGCGCATGTCGCGGTCGACGGTTTCGATGACCGGGTCGATCAATGCGGTCTTACCGGTATCCGGGCAGCTCAGAAGATAGGTATAGGTGGACGACTCGTCCTCGAACAGTTGCTTGAAGATCATTGCGATTGCCTCCATGGCCCGGCGGGCCGAACGTTAGTGACCTGATGCTAGCGCAGCCAACCCGGAACAACCCAAACCAGCCCGACAATCCATGCAGGTGTTTTCCTACGAACCCGTGCTGCGGGAACGAGTTCCCCGCGTGGGGGAACTTCTGTCAGGCCCATCGCCCGGCTATCATCCGCGGCTGACCAATACGCACCAATCAGGGGACTCATCATGGATGCCAATCAAGTGGCCGAACTCATTCGCGCCGGCCTGCCGTCGGCCGAGAAGGTCGAGGTTACCGGAGGCGAGGGCAAGTTCGAGGCCCTGGTCGTCAGCCCACAGTTTGCTGGCATGAACGCGGTCAAGAAACATCAGACCGTCTACGCCACCGTACGCGAGCAGATCGACTCCGGCGAACTCCACGCCCTGTCCATCCGCGCCTTCACCCCCGAGGATGCCCCGAGCGCCTGAGGCGTTCAGCGCGCGTGCCGATGCTGTCGCCCAAGGGTCGCGAGGAGATCGAACGCCTGCTGGAGGGCGGCCTGGTACACGACTGGGGCGAGGCCGAGACCACCCTGCGCAACGTCACGCGCATGCTGCTGACCACCCGCCCCGACCTCCTGCGCCTGTATTTCACTCCCGAGGCCTGGGAGCAGATTACCGCCTGGCCGCAGAAGAAGGCCGCCAACGCGATCATCGCGGCGTTGCGCACCGGCGTGGTGGACACCCTGGGGCGGCCCGCCATCGCCAACCGCGAGCAGGCGCGGTTCTATTTGCTGTGCTTTCAGGACGACCTCACCGAGCGGGTCGACGCCTGGTGCCGCGAGCGCCCCGAGGAATGCCCACGGCGCAGCCGCAAGCGCACCACGGCCCTGCCCGACGACTCCGACACATGAACAACCCCGCGATCCAGACCTGTGGCGACCCGGCCCTGCAGGACGCGCTCGTGACCCTGTTCGCCCGCTACGGCCTGCGCCTGGTCGCGCACCCGGCCCAGGCGCCGCTGCCCGGCAGCTGGTGGGGCGAACCCGAGGCCGGGATCGTCGGCCATGACGTGCATGTGCGCCCCGACACCCCCATCCACTCGGCCCTGCATGAGGCCGGACATGTCATCTGCATGGACGCGGGACGGCGCGCCACCCTGCATACCAATGCGGGCGGCGATGACCTGGAGGAGTGCGGCGTATGTTATCTGCAGATCCTGCTGGCCGACGAGATCCCCGGCGTCGGCCGCGAGCGGCTGATGCGGGACATGGACGCGTGGGGCTACAGCTTCCGCCTGGGAAATACCGCCGCCTGGTTCCGCGAGGACGCCGCCGATGCGCGGGGCTTTCTGCAAGCCCATGACCTGATCGACGCCGCAGACCGACCGCGCTTCGCCTGCCGTGGGGCGGCGTCAGCGCTTCCCGCCACCGGATCGGATGCTACACTGGCACCAGTCGAGTAACCCGCGCAGCGGGTACGCCCCGCGGCCCGCCACGCGGCGCTGCAGCGCGGGAACGGATTGGCACAGCACGGATCGGGAACCGCCCCATGGATAGCACCAGCATTGATGCCCTGCTTCAGGACCTGGACCTGACCTCAAGCCTGTCGGAGCAAGCCCGCAGCGAACTGGCCTCGGCCTGCCTGGCCCGGGAACTGGACGCCGGGCGGCGCCTGCGCCCGCAGGAGGTCGAGGATCGCTACCTGTTCCTGGTACGCGGCCAGCTGGTCCGCGTCAGCGGCGGCAATCCGGCCCGCATCACCCTGGAGTCGACCGATCCGGACAGCCCCCTGCAGATGTTCGACCAGAACATCGGGCAGCAGGACTTCCTCATTACCGAGAAGACCTGTCAGTTGCTGGAGATCCCCACAGCAGCGCTGAAGAAGGCCCACAGTGCCTCGCTCGTAGTGCACGACACCGACCTGGACGACACCGAGGGCGCCTTCTTCGGCGAGCTCTACGACCTGATCACCAGCAATCGGCTGGAATTGCCGACCATGCCGGAGATCGCGCTGCGCATTCAGGAACTGACCAACGATCCGGATGCCGACCTGGACAAGCTCACCGAGGTCATCCAGCGCGACGGGACGATCGCCGGTGCGCTGCTGCACGCCACCAACAGCCCGCTGTTTCGCGCCGCCAAGCAGATCCAGTCCGTGCGCGACGCGGTCAACCGCCTGGGCTTTCGCAACACCCGCATGCTGGCGATGAACATGGCCCTGCGTCAGGCCTTCAAGGCCAAGCACGCCTCGACCCGCGACGCGATGGAGTCCAGCTGGAAACACGGCGCCCTGCAATCGGCCTACAGCTACCTGATCGCGGACTCGCTGAAGCAGCTGGACCGCGAGCGGGCACTGCTGGCCGGGCTGGTCGCCGGGATCGGCGCGGTCCCGATCATCCAGTTCGTGGAGCTGCGCGAGGACCACCCCGACCGCGAGCGCGTGCAGTCGCTGGTGCGGCGCCTGAGCAATCTCGCCGGCGTCCTGGTAATCAACTACTGGGATCTGGGCGGCGACCTGGTAACGGTCGCTGAACACGCCGGAGACTGGGGCTATCGCGCCAGCGAACCGGACTACGCCAGCATCGCCCTGGTCGCGGAATGGGCCACCCGCCGCGCCGAAGGCGAGGCCGTCCCCGAGGCCACCGATGTCGCGGCCTTCGAGGTCCTCGGGATCACCCCGCCCCCACCCGGCGAGCCGATCACGTTCCTGGAAGAGCGCGCCGAGGATCTGGCAGAACTCCGCGCCATGTTCAACGTCTGAACCGCGGTGATCGAGCAACGCCTCCCCCAACTGCACCCGTTTGCCGAGCTGAGCGACCGGGCCCGCGACAAGCTACTGCAGCACGCCCGGACCATGACGGTGGATCCGGGCTTCAAGCTGCATGCACGCGACGAATTCCGCAGCATGATCTTCTTGCTGGAAGGCCGCATGATCCTGGCCAGCGGGCGCAATTCGGTCATGTTGAAAGGCGACAGCAGCGAAGCGCTGAACCCCTTGTTCGATGCGCACGACTACCACAGCCATGCCATCGCCGCGACTCGCTCGACCCTCGCCATGCTTGATCGCAAGGTCTATGAAACCCTGATCGACGGCGGCGGCCAGGACAGCGTCGAGGTCAGCGAGATCGAGCTATCCGATCTCGAGGGCGAACTGTTCAGCAGCATCTACACCCACGCCTACTCCGGGGAACTGGCCCTGCCCCAGCTTCCCGAAGTTGCCCTGCACCTGCAGCGGGCCCTCAAGGACCCGGATGTCTCCATCGCCGAGGCCACCCGCATCATCGAGGAAGATCCGAGCGTGGCCGGCCGCCTGCTGAGTGTGGCTAACAGCCCGGCCATGGGCAGCCGCCGTGTCGTCTCGCGCCTTCAGGATGCCGTCGCCCGGCTTGGACTGGAACGCACCCGCCAGTTGGTGATGGCCCTGGCGATGCACCAGGTCTTCATCCATCGCGACAACCCCTACCATGAACTGCTGGAACGCCTGTGGCGGCGCTCCGCACGCATTGCCGCGGTCAGTTGCGTGCTGGCCGACCAGTGCGAGGCCGCCGATCCGCAGAGTGCGTTGCTCGCCGGCCTCCTGCACCGCGTCGGGGCCTTGCCGGTCATCGCCGAGGTCGCCCGCACCCATCCGGACCGCACACCCGGGGAAGTGGAACGCGTACTGTTCCGGCTGGAAGGCCTGATCGGCGAACTGGTTGCCCAGCAATGGGACCTGGCATCCGATATCATAGAGGCCATTCGCGATTCCGGCGGCCCGGAGAATCCGGAGGCTCACGCCCTGACCGACATCGTGCGAATCGCCCGCGCCGCATGCCCGCGGGATGCCGAAGACGACCTGCTCTCCGACCGCATCCCGCTCACCGACCTGCGGGCAGTGGAACGCCTCGGCTTTATCCTGGACGAGGACGGCAACCTGCCCGCCATCGAGACGGCTAGGCAGGAAGTCGAGGCGCTGATCCGCGAGGTTGCCTGAGCACGCCCGATCGCCCCACACCGGCCGCACAACCCGGCCGCCACGAAATTCAGGGAAGGTCCATGGACACTCGAATCCGCCCCCAGCCCGGTGAAAAACAGCGCGCCGCCGACAAGGTCGCGCGCATCCCGGTCAAGATCCATCCCACCGAGAAGCCCCAGCGCAAGCCCAAGTGGATCCGCGCGCAAAGCCAGGCACGGCCCGAGGTACAGCGCATCAAGGGCATCCTGCGCGAGCAGAAACTGCACACCGTCTGCGAGGAGGCGAGCTGCCCGAACCTCGGCGAATGCTTCGCCCACGGCACCGCCACCTTCATGATCATGGGCGACATCTGCACCCGCCGCTGCCCGTTCTGCGACGTCGCCCACGGCCGCCCCGAGGCCCTGGACGCGGACGAGCCCCGTCACCTGGCCGAGACCATCCAGGCGCTTGGCCTCAAGTACGTCGTGATCACCTCGGTGGACCGCGACGACCTGCGCGACGGGGGTGCCGGGCACTTTGTCGACTGCATCCGCGAGGTGCGCTCCCTGAATCCGGGCATGAAGATCGAGATCTTGGTACCGGATTTTCGCGGTCGCATGGATCGCGCGCTCGAAATCATGCACCAGGCCCCGCCAGACGTCTTCAACCACAACCTGGAGACGGTCCCGCGCCTGTACCGCGAGGCCCGCCCGGGCGCCGACTACGCCTGGTCGCTGGAGCTGCTCCGGCAGTTCCGGGAACAGCACCCCGGCGTGCCGACAAAGTCGGGCCTGATGCTGGGGCTCGGCGAGACCCGTGAAGAACTGCTGGAGGTCCTGCAGGATCTGCGCGACCACGGCTGCGACATGCTGACCCTGGGCCAGTACCTGCAGCCGTCGCGCCATCACCTGCCGGTGACGCGCTTCCTCTCCCCCGAGGAGTTCGACGAGCTCGGCGACCGCGCCCGCGAGATGGGCTTCAAGCAGGTGGCCAGCGGCCCGATGGTCCGCTCGTCCTACCACGCCGACCTCCAGGCCCAGGGCCTCGAAACCGCCTGACCCGTCCCGGGTGCCTTGCCGCGGCAACGCGTCCGGTGCGGCCTGGCTGCTCCGAATGTTCACGTGTCGTACCAGCGCAGCCCGTAGCTAGAGCGGCTTGAAAACCGATTGTTTACAGGGCCTCGCGCCACCGCCTGCCTGGTCGTGGCTGGCCCCGGTTCATCCTCTGGTGTTTACGGTGGCTCCGGTCCGCATACTGCCCGGCGCTGACTCGCCAGCGCGCCCCGAGGCACTTTCTTGCTTGCCCAAGAAAGTGCCCAAAGAAGGGCACCCGGATTCCGCCCGGGAACCTTGCTCCAGGGCCCTCGGGCCGGCGGCGCTGAACTCGCTGCGCCTGCGGCTTCGCTCAGACATCCAGCGCCTTCTCCCGGCCCGAGCACCCTTCCGCAAGGGGCTCCATACGGGAGGCGAAGGTCAAGACAGAAGGTGTTCCGTCCCCCGGACATAACAATAGGCAATGCCGTCCGAAGGCCCCGGCGCCCGCCGCGCGGGCGCGGCACGCAACGGCCAAAGGCCGAGCGTGCCGAAGATGTCCGAAAGCCTAGCCACCATCCACAGGCAAGAACGCGGGGATAGCCGTTGTTTGGACCTGCCTCCCCGTTGTCGTCGCGCCGAGTGGAGAGGCTTTTCGCGGGAGAAAAGGCGCTGGATGTCTGAGCGAAGCGCAGCGTAGCGAGTTCAGCGCCGCCCGCGAAAAGCCTCGGAGCGAGGGAAACCCCGGCCCGCACAGCGGGCCGGGGTCGCGGCAGTCGGGCGTGTTTCTTGGGTACTTCTTTGCACGAGCAAAGAAGTACCTCGCGGCGCGCTCGCGAGAGAGCGCGTGGCAGGCGGCCAGACGAAGAAGGCACGTAAACACCGGAGGATGAACCGGGACCAGCCCAGCCTTGGGAAGACCAAGCGACGTGTTACGGCGCCGGGCTGCGGCCCAATGCCTGCACGCGCACCAGTTCGACGGGCAACGCCGCCTCATGCCGAAGCGCGACATCTGCCCCCTCGTACAGCTGGATGGCGAGATTCGCCAGGAGCGCATCGCGAACGCGGTCTATTGCGACCGGACCACCAAGCTGGACCTGCATGGAGGTCGTCGGCAGGCCCGCATAGCCACAGGGGTTGATGCGCGCAAACGGCGCCAGCACCGGCGCCACGTTCAGGGCGAGGCCATGGATGCTGCGGGCGTGGCGCACGCGCAAGCCGAGGGCCGCAATCTTCGCCTGCCCGACATAAACCCCGGGCGCATTGGCCCGACGTTCGGCCTCGATACCCCATTGGGCAAGCGTATCGATGATGGCCTGTTCCAGGCACTCGACCAGACGGCGCACGCCGATCCCGAGGCGCCTGAGATCCAGCAGGGTGTAAACGACGAGTTGGCCGGGCCCGTGATAGGTGATCTGCCCGCCGCGGTCGATCGCCACCACCGGCACGGCCCCGGGATCCAGCAGGTGTTCCGGACGGCCATTGCGCCCCTGGGTGAAGACCGGGGGGTGCTGCACGCACCACAGGGCATCGGGGGCTTCGGCCGCGCGTTCGCGCCCATGCAACTGCATCGCCTGCCAGACCGGGACGTAAGGGTGCAGCCCCAGCTCGCGCACCTCGACCGGGGCCGGTGTCACAGGATCATGCGCACCCGGTCGCAGCGGCCAAGGGAGCGGTAGAAGGCGTCCAGTTGTGCCTGGCTCGTCGCGGTAAAGGTGATGGTGATGCCGACGTAACGGCCGGCGCGCGAGGCCCGTTGCTCGATCACCGCGTCATCGGCATCCAGGTGTTCGGCCACGCAGCCTTCTACGGCCTCCATCAACTCTGGATGGGCATCCCCCATCACCTTCACCGGGAACCGGCAGGGAAATTCGATCAGGGTCTCGCGGTCACTCATGCGGCACCTCCGGACTGCATTGGCTCACTCACGAGCGCACCCGGCTTGGCAGCCTGATAGGCCGCATGGAGGGCCTTCCAGACCGGACCAGGATGTCCCGTGCCCACGACCCGGTCATTAAGGCGGGTGACCGGGAGGATCTCGCGGGTCGAACTGGTCAGCCAGATCTCCTCCGCCCGTGCCAGCTCCGACTCGCTTACCGCGCACTCCTCCACCGGGTAGCCCAACTCGCGCGCCAGATCGAGAACCCGCGACCGCGTCACCCCGGGCAGCACCGAAGGCGCAAGTGGCGGCGTCACCAGACGGCCGTCGAGGACCACGAGGACGTTGCTGGCCGCACCCTCGGTGAGCTGTCCATCACGCAGCAGGATCGCCTCGACCGCACCCTGCTCGACCGCGGCCTGACGGTTCAGGACATTGGCCAGCAGCGTGGTCGCCTTGATGTCGCAGTGGCCCCAGCGGCGATCCTCGGCGGTCACGGCCGCCACACCCTCCGTGCGCACCGTCTCCGGCAGAGGACGGATCGGGCTCACCATCGCGAGGACCGTCGGCCGGGCATCCAGCGGGAAGGCATGATCGCGCGGGGCCACGCCGCGGGTCACCTGCAGGTACACCCCCAGATCCGGGGTAGCGGGATCGGCATTGCGCGCCAGCAGATCTTCCAGAAGCGCAGTCCACTGCCCCTCATCAAAGGGGTTGGAGATGCGAATGGCTGCGAGGGACCGATCCAGGCGCTCGAGATGCGCGGGGAGCATGAAGAATTCGCCCGCGTAGCTGGGAATCACTTCGTAGACCGAATCCCCGAACAGGAAACCGCGGTCCAGCGGCGAGATCCGCACCTGGTCCAGCGGCAGATAGTCCCCGTTGAAGTAGGCAATACTCACGCGCGGCCTGCGTGTCAGAACGGCCAGGCCGCCTGGATACCCAGCGCTGCCCCATCCCACAGGCGGCGCACGAGGCCACCTTGCTCCACCGTGTGCAACGCAACCAGTGGCTGGGTACGGATCACTTCGCCATCCAGGCGCACGACCACCTCACCGACCGGGTCACCCGCCGCCAGCGGTGCCTCCAACGGCTGGTGCACCTCCATCGAGGCGTCCAGGTCGTCCTCACGCCCCGGCGGAACCATCACCCAGAAGTCCTCGGCCAGCCCCACGGCGACCTCGGTATCCGCCCCGCGGTAGACCCGTGGCGTTCCCAGTTCGTGCGCCCCTTCGAACAGCTTGCGGGTCGCGGTGAAACGCATACCCCAGTTCACCAGCGCCTGGGATTCGTTCGCGCGGCGGGTCCCGCCCTGCTGATGGTCGGCCGCTTCGATGCCCATCACCGCGGCCACCAGGCGACGATCATTGCGCTTGGCCGACGACACCAGGTTGTACCCGGCGCTCGAGGTCCAGCCGGTCTTCAGCCCATCAAAGCCGGAATCGCGCCACAGGAGCATATTGCGGTTGCTCTGGGAGATGTCGTTGTACTCGAAGGACCGCTCGCTGTAGTAGCCATAGAGATCCGGGAAATCGCGAATGAGCGCCCGCGCCAGCAGCACCATGTCCTGCGCAGTGGTGTACTGCGACTCCTCGGAAGGCAGGCCATGCGGGTTGGCAAAATAGGACTGGCGCATCCCCAGTTCACGAGCCTGGGAGTTCATCATGTCGACAAAGGCCCCTTCGGAGCCGGCCACATGCTCGGCCAGAGCGGTAGAGGCGTCGTTCCCGGACTGGACGATCATGCCCCGCAACAAGTCCTCGACCGCGACCTCCTCGCCGACCTCGATGAACATCCGCGATGCCCCGGTCATCCCGGTGCGCCAGGCACGCTCGCTCACCGTGACCGTATCGTCCAGCGCCATGCGGCCCTCGGTGATCTCGCCGAACACCACGTAGGCAGTCATCACCTTGGTCAGGCTGGCCGGCTCGCGCTCCACTTGCGGCTCGCGACTGGCCAGCATCAGACCGGAGTCGAAGTCCATCAGCGCATAACTCGCCGCCGTCACATCCGATGGCGGGCGCGGGATCCCGCTGGGGGTTTTCGCCCCATCCCCGGCCACGGGCAGTTGCTGTTCCTGCGCGTGCACCGGAGCAAGCACCAGCATCGCGAGCAGGCAGGCCACCAGAAACGGCAAAAAGGGAATGCGGACGGACAGAGTCATGGCAGGGAAGGACCTCCTTAAGGACCGGTCTACGATAGCAGAGTGGGGCCCGGGACGGGCCGGAAAAACAACAGCGGCAGAGCCTTTACTGGGCGTTCTCGACTACGCGGTAATCAACGTGCGCCGCACCCTGCAGGCGATCCGTGATCGCGCGGACCTCATCGCCATCCGCCAACGGGCCAATCCGCACGCGATGGAGGTCCGCACCGTCGTCCCGCCCCAGGGTGGAGATACGAACCGGGTCGAAACCCAGGGCGCGCAGATCTTCGCGCACCTGTTCCGCCGACTGGCGCTCGGAAAACGCCCCGACCTGGACAAAACGCCCGCCCCCGGCGCCCTCGCCGCTGGACCCGGCGGCGGGCATCCCGGAGTCTGCTGTCTCCGGTAGCGGTTCGGGGGCTCGCTCGCCCACCCGTTCCGGCGAGGTCACGGCGGCCACGTCGACGACGGGCCCCGCGGCCGGCGCGGCCGCAACTCGGTCGTCGGACTCGGTATCACCCGGCCCCACCGAGCGCACACGCACCCGAGCCACACCGGCATCGGTCATGTCGATGCGATGGGCCGCAGCGTAGGAAAGGTCGATGATGCGCCCATCCACAAATGGCCCGCGATCATTCACCCGCACCACCACCTGCTTGTTGTTCTCCAGGTTGGTGACTTCGACATAGCTTGGCAGCGGCAGAGACTTGTGTGCCGCCGTCATCGCATACATGTCATAGGGCTCGCCGCTGGACGTACGCCGGCCGTGGAATTTCGTGCCGTACCAGGAGGCAATGCCCTCTTCCTCGAAGCCGTCACTGGTCCGCAGGGTGCGATAACGCTGCCCGAACACCTCGTATTCCGACGGGTTGCCATAGCGGCTGGGCGGCTCGTTGCGCGGCTCCGGTTCCGGGATCAGGGCCAGGTCCTGCGGCACGTCGGCCGCATCGGGGTAACTGTCATAGGCGGCGTCACCCAGCGGGCGCGGGTCGCGCTCCGGGGTACCGGAACAGCCAGCCAGCGCCAGCAACACAAACCCCAGCAGGAGCGCCCCGGGCGCAGGCCCGGAGGCCGGACTAGTCGGCCAGTGCCTCGGCAAGTTGGTGCACGGCCATCGCATACAGCGGGCTCCGGTTGTAGCGGGTAATCACGTAGAAGTTCGGGTATCCCAGGTAGTACTCGTAACCGTCATCGCCCTCGAGACGAATGAAGGAATACTCGCCATCCTCGTCCACGGCCTCGTCGGGATAAATGCCGTGCTCGGCCAGTTCGTCGAGACCGAAGCGGGCCTGATAGTTACGGCTGATCAGGGCCTCGTGGGCATCCCCCTCGACCCGCGCCTTCGCCACCACCGGCTCGCCATGGTTCCAGTGGTGCTCGCGAAAGTAGTTGGCCACCGAGCCGATCGCGTCCGGCCAGGAGTTCAACAGGTCACGCTGACCGGAGCCGTCGAAGTCCACTGCGTAGTGGCGATAGCTGGACGAGATGAACTGACCGCGCCCCATGGCCCCGGCGTAGGATCCGCGCGTCTCGCGCGGATCCAGGCCTTCCTCGTCCACCAGGGTCAGGAATTCACCCAGCTCGCGGCGGAAGAAATCCGATCGCGGCGGGTAGTCGAAGCCCAGGGTCACCAGGGCATCGAACACGCGGAAGCCGCCAGTGTTGCGGCCGTAGTAGGTCTCGACCCCGATAATGGAGGCGATGATCTTCGGCTCCACACCAAAGCGATCCTCGGCGCGCTTGAGCCAGCGGCCGTGTTCTTCCATGAAGTCGTGACCGCGCTCGATGCGCTGGTCGGTGATGAAGATCGGACGATAGTCCTTCCACGGCCGCGCCTCGGCCGGGCTGGAGATGAGGTCGAGGATGCGCTGCTGGGGGTCGGCGGCGGCAAACATCGCCTCCAGCGCCTCGCGGTCGCGGCCGGCCTCCACCTGTTCGTCGATGAACGCCTGCACCTCGTCGCGCTCGAGATACGCCGGATCGCCGGCACGGAATTCGCTTTCGGCCGCGACCGGGAGGGACACGGCAGCCAGGGACAGGACCAGCCCCGTCCGTAACAGGGTCGGGCGGACAATGCGGGCCCACACGGGGCGCAAGTTCAGGCTCATCGATTCACCAGGCGTTTCTGGGAGGCTATGCTCATGAGAATACCGAAGGCGACCATAAGGGTCACCAGCGAAGTACCCCCGTAACTGACGAGGGGCAGCGGCACGCCGACCACCGGCAACAGGCCGGTCACCATGCCGATATTGACCACCATGTAGACCGCAAAGGTCAGACTGATACTCCCGCCCAGCAACCGGGCGTAGCGATCCTGTGCCAGCGCGGCGATCCAGAGCCCGCGCGCAACAATCGCAAAATACAGCAGCAGCAACAGCGCGACACCTATAAAGCCGAATTCCTCGGCGTAGACCGCAAAAATGAAGTCGGTGGAACGCTCGGGCAGAAACTCCAGTTGCGACTGGGTCCCGTTCAGCCAGCCCTTGCCATACAGCCCGCCGGACCCGATGGCGATCTTCGACTGGATGATGTGATAGCCGGCGCCCAGCGGATCGGACTCCGGGTTGAACAGCGTCAGCACCCGCTGGCGCTGATAATCCAGCATCTGCGACCACAGGATCGGGATGGCGGCGGCCGCCGTGAACCCTAGCCCAACGAACCAGCGCCAGCCCAGCCCCGCAAGAAAGATCACCAGGAACCCGGCGGCCCCGACCAGCATCGAGGTGCCCAGATCCGGTTGCTGCATGATCAGATAGACCGGCGCCAGGATCAGCGCCGCAGTCACCACCAGGTCTCGGAAGCGCGGACGACCATCCCGCTGGGACAGGTACCAGGCCACCATCATCGGCACCGCGAGCTTCATGATCTCCGAAGGCTGGAAGCGCATGAAGCCGAGATCCAGCCAGCGCTGCGCGCCCTTGCCAACATCCCCGACCCACATCACCGCCAGCAACAGCAGGACCCCGGCTACAAAGAGCCATGGCGAGATCGCGCGCAGGGCATGCATGGACACCTGGGCGACCAGCAGCATGGCGGCCACCCCCAGGCCGATCCGCATGACCTGTCGCTCCAGGGCGACCACGCTCTCGCCGGTGGCGCTGAACAGTACCGCCAGCCCCAGCAACAGCAGGATGGACAGCAGCACCAGCAGCACGCTGTCCAGGCGCAGGCTGCGCAGCGCCCACTGACTAACGGACATCTCGCGGCCGGTCACGCTGATCATTCGTCCTCCGGGACATCGATCGTCATGCCCGCCCCCTCCAGCAGGTAGGCGTCCAGGACCTCGCGGGCCACCGGCGCCGCCACCCGGCCACCGGAACCGCCGTGTTCCACCAGCACCGCCACCGCGATGCGCGGGTCCTCGGCCGGGGCATATCCGACGAACAGGGCATGGTCCCACAGGCGGCGCGCCAGTTCCTCCTCGTCGTATTCCTCGTCCTCGCCCAGACTGAACACCTGCGAGGTACCGGTCTTGCCGGCGATGGTGTACTCCGGCCGGGTACTTCCGATGCTACCCCAGGCGGTGCCATGACGCGCGTTCACGGCCTCCACCAGCGAGCCATGGATGGCGTCCCAGTGTTTCTCGTCGACCGTTACCGGATCCCGCAGCATGGGCAAGCGATATTCGGGTTCGCCCACTCCGTTGTCCATGGCGCGC
Organism: Thioalkalivibrio sp. AKL9; assembly: GCF_000377825.1. Taxonomy (NCBI): domain Bacteria; kingdom Pseudomonadati; phylum Pseudomonadota; class Gammaproteobacteria; order Chromatiales; family Ectothiorhodospiraceae; genus Thioalkalivibrio; species Thioalkalivibrio sp. AKL9. The sequence continues at coordinate 130,190 of NZ_KB905108.1, forward strand.
AGCAGGTGCGGCTGATAACGCTCGCCACGGGCCGCAAGGGCCGCAGTGAAGTCGGCCATCTGCAGGGGGGTCGACAGCATGTAGCCCTGGCCGATTGCGGTGATCAGGGTCTCGCCGGGAAACCACACCTGGTCATGCGTGGCCCGTTTCCAGTTGCGGCTGGGCAGGATGCCCGGGCGCTCCCCGGTGGAATCGATCCCGGTCCGCTGCCCGATCCCGAAGGCCCCCAGAATCGGGACCATGCGGTCGATCCCCATGGTGTGGGCCAGGTCGTAGAAATAGACGTCCGACGACACCGCGATGGCGCGCGACATGTCCACGCGACCATGCCCCTCGCGACGCCAGTCGCGATAGCGCCGCTCATGCCCCGGGAGCTGGAAATACCCGCGGGCGAACATCTCGCGCTCGGCGGTGGTCACCTCTTCGTCCAGGGCCGCCAGACCCACCAGCGGCTTGATCGTCGAACCCGGCGGGTACTGGCCACTCAGGGCGCGGTTGAACAGGGGCCGGCGATAGTCGTCACGCACCGCGGCAAAGTCGGCCTGCGAGATCCCGTGGACGAACGACTCGGGATCAAAACCGGGGGCGCTGACCAGCGCAAGCACCTCGCCATTATTCGGATCCACGGCCACGATGGCCCCGTCCCGCCCGGCCAACGCCCGATAGGCCGCCTGCTGCAGGTTGACGTCGAGGGTCAAGGTCAGGTCCGTGCCCGGTTGCGGCGGGGTCACCGAGAGTTCGCGGATCACGCGCCCCTGGGCGTTCACCTCCACCTGGCGATAGCCCGGCCGCCCGTGCAGCAGATCCTCGTAGTAGCGCTCGACGCCGCTCTTGCCGATATGCGAAGTGCCGGCATAGGCACGCCCGTCGACCCGCTGCAGGTCCTGCTGATTGATGCGCCCGACATAGCCGACCGCATGCGAGAACTTGGACCCCAGCGGATAGAACCGCAGCGGCCGCGCCTCGATCTCCACCCCGGGCAGCTCGTGGCGCGAAACCGCAATCCGCGCCACCGTCTCGTCGTCCAGGCCGGCCTTCAGCAACACCGGCTGGAACGGCCGCCGCTGACGCACCCCGCGCTGGAACCGCTCGACGTCCGCCTCGCTTAGCTCCACGTAACCGCGCAGGCGGGCGAGCAGGGAATCGAGATCGCCGGCCTGCTCGACCGTGACCTCCAGCTGATAGGAGGCGCGATTGCCCGCCAGAAGCACGCCATTACGGTCGCGGATCACCCCTCGAGTGGGGGCAATCGGTTCCACCCGCAGGCGGTTGTTCTCCGAGAGCGTGGTGAAGTGCGTGTGCGCACCGACCTGCAGGCCCGAAAGCCGCCAGCCCAGTGCCAGCAGAATGACCGCCAGGATCACCAGCGCCAGCAGGATGCGCACGGCAAAGCGTTCGCGGTCCTGCTGTTCCTCGCCGTAGGCGTCGCGTTCGGCCATTTCAGGGGGTCACGGGGCCGTGACCCCCACTGACCACCGCCCACGCAAAGACCGGACCGCCCCAGGGGGGTGGCCCGGCGCTGGCCTCGCGCTGCATGCAGCGGGTGGCGACGTCAGATCTTGCTCTTCTGGAAACGCTTGTAGCTGGCAACAATCTCCGCCTTGGCCGCCTCGGCGTCCGCCCAGCCCTCGACCTTGACCCACTTGCCCTTCTCCAGCTCCTTGTAGTGCTCGAAGAAATGCTTGATCGAGTCCAGCAGTTCCTGACCCACGTCCTCCGGCCCCTGATACTTTTCGTACTGCGGATGCAGTTTGGTCACCGGCACGGCCAGGATCTTGGCGTCCACACCCGCCTCGTCGGTCATCTGCAACACGCCGATCGGACGCGAACGCACCACCGAACCCGGCATCAGCGGCACCGGGGTGACCACCAGCACATCCACCGGATCGCCGTCTTCCGACAGGGTGTGCGGAACAAACCCGTAGTTGCACGGATAGAACATCGCGACCGTCATGAAGCGATCAACCATCAGGGCCCCGCTGTCCTTGTCGATCTCGTATTTGACGGGCTGCCCGTGGGCGGGGATCTCGATCACGACGTTGACGTCATTGGGGAGATCCTTGCCGGCTTCGATCTGGTTCATGTCCATGCTTGCTTCCCAAAAGTTGGTTTGGCTAGCCGGGCATTATACAGGGGACAGGCACCTCAAGGGCACCCGGCCAGCGGCCCCAACGGTTGCGGGCAAGCACCTTCAGGCGGTATAAGACCGCGCTCGGGAAACGGTTTGCGTCTTCAGTGACCAGCCCCGTTTCGCCACCGCCATTCACCGTGCCGCCCCCGTTCCCGGCTAGTCCTGCGGTTCGGCGCGGCACCCGGCAGGAGTCAGCTATGCGTATCGTCCTGATGGGCGCCCCCGGTTCCGGCAAGGGCACCCAGGCCAAGAAGATGGTCGCCACCTTCGGCATCCCCCAGATCTCCACCGGCGACCTGCTGCGTGCCGCCGTCGCCGCCGAGACAGAACTCGGCAAGCAGGCCAAGAGCGCGATGGATGCCGGCCAGCTGGTCCCCGACGACCTGGTGCTGGGGCTGATCCGCGATCGCCTGCAGGAACCCGATGCGCAGAAGGGGTTCATCCTCGACGGCTTCCCGCGCAACGTCGCCCAGGCCGAGGCCCTGGATACCATGCTGGCCGACATCGAGTCGCCGCTCGACCGCGCGATCCAGATCGACGTCCCGTTCGAGGAACTCAAGCAGCGCCTGACCGGGCGTGTCTCCTGCGGCGACTGTGGCGCAGTGTTCAACACCCATACCTTCCCGCCACAAAAGGAAGGCGTGTGCGACCTGTGCGGCGGTGACCTGGTCCACCGCGCGGACGACAACGAAGAGACCGTGGTCAACCGCCTCAAGGTCTACGAGGAGCAGACCCAGCCGCTGATCGAGTACTACGACGGTCATGGCCTGCTCAAGCACATCAACGGCACCCGCGACATCGAGCTGATCTTCGACGAGATCCGCCAGCTGCTGTCCTGAATTCGGGATGAGCCGCCGGCCCGCCAGCTCCGCGCCTCGCCGTCACCCGATCGCGCGGCAGGTCGCGGTGAGCCTGGGCTTGGCGGCCGCCGGCCTGATCCCCGTAACCGTTCCCGCCGACGACCGCCCGTCGGGATGCGCGTTTGCCCCGGGGATCGAATGGCCCGAGCTGCGTACCCTCGAGGGCGGCCTGACCGAGATTGACGCCGATCACGTCCGCCGCGATGGCGAACGCATCTCGGCCACGGGCAACGTGCACCTGTTCGAGGCCGGGCGACGCCTGGATACCGACTTCCTCGAATACGACCGCGCCTCCGGCACTGCGCGCACCGAGGGCGACACCCGGCTGTTCGACGGCGACCTGCTGCTGCACACCGAAGGCGGCGAATATCGCCTGGACGCGGAGACCGGCGAGTTCCGCCGAATCGATTTCCTGGTGCAGTCCATCCCGGCCCGCGGTAGCGCCGAACGCGGCGTTCAGCATGCCCCGCACCTCCACGACTTCGAGGACGCCGAATACACCACCTGCCCGGTGGGCAACGACTCCTGGTGGCTGCGCACCGGCGACCTGGAGCTGGACCGCGAAAGCGGCGTCGGCGTGGCCCGCAACGCGACGATCCGTTTCAAGGGTGTGCCCATCGCCTACACCCCGTACATCAACTTCCCGCTGGATGATCGCCGCAAGAGTGGCTTCCTGCTGCCCAGTGCGGGTACCGGCGGGCGCACCGGGTTCGATCTCGCGACGCCCTGGTACTGGAACATCGCGCCCAACTACGACGCGACCTTTACCCCGCGCATCATGGCCGACCGCGGGGTAATGCTGGGCACCGAGTTCCGCTATCTGCAGCCCCGGCACCATGGTGTGCTTGACGTCCGCTACCTGCCGGATGACCGCGAGACCGGCGAAGACCGCCACTTCGCCCAGTGGCGCCATCAGACCCGGATCACTTCCAATCTGAACCTGCGCCTCGATGCCGCGGATGTCTCCGACCGCGAATACTTCTTCGATTTCGGCAACTCGGACCGCTACGCCGGTTCCACCCCCTATCTGCGGCGCTCCGCCGACCTGACCTGGAACCAGCCGGCCTATCGCCTGCGCACGCGTATCGAGGACTACCAGATCGTCGACCCCGAGCTGAGTGCCGCCGGCGAGCCCTACCAGCGCCTGCCGCAGATCACGCTGGAGGCCGGGGAATACCTGGGCCACGGCCTGTCCTGGGACCTCGACACCGAACTGGTGCGTTTCGAGCGCAGTGAAGATCAGTCCGGGCGCCCGCTGGGCACCCGGCTCGACCTGAACCCCGAGGTGCGCTGGCGCCATGACACCGGCGGCTTCTTCTTCGAACCCGCCTTCGGGGTCCGTCACACCCGCTACGAGCTGGACCGCCGCGGCCAGGATGACCGTCCGGAATCGATCAGCCGCACCGTGCCGCGCGCCTCCATCGACACCGGACTGATCTTCGAACGTCCGATCGCGGGCGGCCAGCGCCTGCAGACCCTGGAACCGCGCATCTTCTACGGCTACGTGCCCTACCGCGACCAGAATGACATCCCGATCTTCGATACCGGCGAGGCCGATTTCAGCTTCGACAACCTGTTCAGCCTCGACCGCTTCGTCGGCGCCGACCGGGTGGGCGACACCCATCAGGTCACCACCGCCCTGACCACGCGCATCTTCGACCAGCAGACCGGGCTTGAACGCCTGAGCCTGTCCGCCGGCCAGATCCACTATCTGGAAGACCGCGAGGTCCGGCGCAACCCCAACGCCCCGGTACTGGACGCCTCCACCTCCGACCTGGCACTGGAAGGCCGGGTCCGCATCGGCGATGCCTGGGACGGCCGCGGATCCATCCTCTACAACCAGGATGCCGGCGAGACCACCCTGGCGGCGGTCTCGGTCGGCTACAGCCCGCGCGAACGCGCCCGGATCAACGTGGGCTACCGCCAGCGCGAGGCCGGCGCCCGCTCCATCGACCAGACCGATGTCTCCGTGATGTGGCCGGTCACCGAGCGCATCGACGCCATCGGGCGCTGGAACTACAGCCTGCAGGAGGAACGCGATCTCGAACTTCTGGCCGGGCTTCAGTATCGTAGTTGCTGCTATGGTATCCGCGTGGTCGCACGCCGCGCGTACTCCTTCGACGAGACCTACGACAACTCGATCTACTTCCAACTCACGCTGGACGGCCTGGCACGGTTCGATTCCGGCGTGGATTCGCTATTGCGCGAGGGTATTGCCGGATATGACGCACGTCCCTGAACAACGCCGCCGCGGCAAGGCCCGCGCCCTGCTGCCGCTGCTGGCCGCCCTGGTCTACGGCCTCGGCCTGCCGGCGATGGCCCAGACGACCGCGCCCGCGGCCGGCGACCTCTCGCAGGGCGCGGTCGAGGCCCCAGTCACCCCAGGGGCCGCCCGCGACAGCGGGGCCCCGGCCGCCCCCATCACCCCGGAGGGCGACCGCTTCACCGACCGCATCCTGGCCGTGGTGGGCGACGACGTGATCACCCAGCGCGAGCTGGTGGAACGCATGAACCTGATCGCCCAGCAGATGGTCGAGCGCGGCACCCGCCCGCCGGATCAGGACACCCTGGCGCGGCAGGTCATGGAGCGCCTGATCGTCGAGCGCGTGCAGCTGCAGGAAGCCGAGCGCGTCGGCATCAATATCGACGAGATGACCCTGAACCGCGCGATGGAAAACATCGCCCGCGAGAACCGCATGACCCTGCCGCAACTGCGCCGGGCCCTGATGCAGGACGGGGTGGACTTCAACGCCTTTCGCGAACAGATCCGCCACGAACTGACCGTGAACCAGCTGCAGCGCCGCCAGGTCGACCAGCGCATCCGCGTCTCCGACCCGGAGATCGCCGACCTGATCGCCTCCGAGAGCGGCGCGATCGACCGCGGCGTGCGCTACCGCATCGCACAGATCATGGTCCCCCTGCCCCAGGGCGCCGATGCCAGCCAGATCGCCGAGGCACGCGAGAAGGCCGAAGCGCTGCGCCAGCGCGTGCGCGAGGGCGAGGACTTCGCCACCGTCGCGATCAGCGAGTCCCAAGGCCCTCAGGCCCTGGAAGGCGGCGACCTCGGCTGGCGCTCGGCCGGCGAAATCCCCGGCATGTTCGCCCGCGAAGCGGTGCTGATGCGCACAGGCGAGATCAGCGAGGTCCTGCGCTCGCCCGGCGGCTTCCACATCATGAAACTGCTGGACCGCGAGGGCGGCGACCAGACGCGCGTGCAGCAGACCCGCGTGCGCCATATCCTGATCAGCCCGGACCAGGTGCGCAGCGACGAGGACGCCCGCCGCCAGGCGCAGTCGCTGTACAACCGCATCCGCGAGGGCGCGAGCTTCGAGGACCTGGCACGCGCCAACTCGGACGACCCCGGCTCGGCCGCCCAGGGCGGCGCCCTCGGATGGGTCAGCCCGGGCGAACTGGTGCCCGGCTTCGAGGAGGCCATGGACGCCCTGGAACCGGGCGTGGTCAGCGAACCGGTGGAGAGCCAGTTCGGCTGGCACATCATCGAGGTCCTGGAACGCCGCGAGGTCGACACCTCACGCGAACAGATCCGGGCCCGTGCCCGCGAGATCCTGCAGAACCGCAAGCGCGAGGAAGAACTCGAATTGTGGCTGCGCCGCCTGCGGGACGAGGCCTATGTCGAATACCGGGTCGACGGCTTCGGCTCCTGATCCGCGCGGGGCCCACGCGGTCCCGCGCCTGGCCCTGACCGCCGGCGACCCCGCCGGTATCGGGCCCGATCTCCTGATCGCCATGGCCCGGCAGCATGGCCACGCGCAGCGCGTCGCCATCGCCGACCCGGACGTCCTCGAGGCCCGTGCCCGCCAGCTCGGCGAGTCCCTGCGCCTGATCCACTTCGACCCGGAACGCCCGCGCGCGATCACCCCGGCCCACACCCTGGAGATCCTGCCCGTACCGGTGGCAACCCCGGTGGTCGCCGGCACCCTGGACCCGGCCAACGCCGAGCACGTGCTGGCGTTGCTGGCCACGGCCGCCGCCGGCTGCCTCGACGGCACCTTCGAGGCGATGGTCACCGGTCCGGTGCACAAGGGCGTAATCAACCGCGCCGGGATCGCCTTCAGTGGTCACACCGAGTGGCTGGCCGAGCGTGCAGGCGCGCCGATGCCGGTGATGCTGCTGGCCACCGAGGGCCTGCGGGTCGCGCTGGTCACCACCCATCTGCCACTGCGCGCAGTCCCCGACGCCATCACCGCAGACCGCCTGGAGGCCGTGACCCGCGTCCTGCATCACGACCTGCAGCGCGACTTCGGTATCGCCGATCCGGTGATCGCCGTCTGCGGGCTGAACCCGCATGCCGGCGAGGATGGTGTCCTCGGACGCGAGGAGATCGAGATCATCACCCCCACCCTGGACCGCCTGCGGGAAGCCGGCATGCGTCTGCGCGGGCCACTCCCGGCCGACACCGCATTCACCCCGCGCGCCCTGCACGGCGTCGACGCCGTGCTCGCCATGTACCACGATCAAGGACTGCCGGTGCTCAAGCATGCCGGCTTCGGCAGCGCCATCAATGTCACCCTGGGCCTGCCCTTCATCCGCACCTCGGTGGACCACGGCACGGCACTGGATCTGGCCGGCACCGGGCGCGCCGAGGTCGGCAGCTTCCAGGCCGCCGAACGCCTGGCCGAAACCCTCGCGGCGCGAGCCGCCGCACGCCGGAGCACCCCCAGGGCATGACCCGAATCAAGACCTCGTCGCCGATCCGCAAGCGTTTCGGCCAGAACTTCCTCCACGATGCCGGCATCCTCGCGCGCATCGTCGCGGCGATCGCCCCGCAACCCGGCGATGCCGTGCTGGAGATCGGTCCTGGCCGTGGCGCCCTGACGGCCGCCCTGCTGGAGCGCCTGGAGCATCTGGTCGCGGTGGAGATCGACCGCGACCTGGCGGCTGGCCTGCGCGCCGGCTTCCCCCCCGAACGCCTGGACCTGCACGTGGGCGACGCCCTGCATATGCAGCTATCCGACCTCGGCGCGTTGCCCGAGCGGGGCTGGCGTGTGGTCGGCAATCTGCCCTATAACATCTCCACCCCGTTGATGTTCCACCTGCTGGATCAGGTCGGCGCCATCCGCGACATGCACTTCCTGCTGCAACGCGAGGTCGTGGAGCGCATGACCGCCGCCCCCGGTAGCAAGCGCTACGGGCGCCTGACGGTGATGCTGGCCGCCCGCGCCGAGGCGACCGCCCTGTTCACCGTGCCCCCCGGGGCCTTCCACCCCCCGCCCAAGGTCTACTCCAGCGTCGTGCGCATCACGCCCCTGGCCGAACCGCGCGTCGCGCCGACGCTGTACCCAACCTTCGCGCGGGTGGTCAACCAGGCATTCTCCAGCCGCCGCAAGACCCTGCGCCGCGGTCTCTCCGGCCTGGCCGAGATCGCCGACCTCGAGGCCGCCGGCCTGGATCCGGGCGAGCGCCCGGAGAACATCGACATCACCGGCTTCGAAGCCCTGGCTCGACGCCTCCACCCCGCCACCCCCTGAACAGCCGGCGGCCGCGATCCGCTACCATGGGCCCATGGACCTGATCGTTGCCGATGTTGGCGGGACCAATACCCGCGTTGCCCGCGCCCACCGCGATGCGGACGGGTGGTCTTTGCACGAGGGCGAGCGCTACCGCAGCCGCGAACACCCCGACCTGGCCAGCATCCTCGAACGCTGGCGCACCGAGGTTGCGACAGTGGATACCTTTGCTGCGGCGGGTCTGGCGGTGGCCGGCCCCGTGCATCACGGCCGGGCGCGCGTCACGAACCTGCCCTGGCCAGCGCTGGACACCACCACGCTCGCGGATCACCTGGGGCTGCCCGTCACTCTGTTGAATGACTTTGCCGCCATCGGCGCGAGCCTCGACGCCCTGCAGCCACAGGACTATGAAACCCTGCAGGAAGGAGCGCACGATCCCGCCGGCCTGCGTCTGGTCGCGGGCGCCGGTACCGGGCTCGGCACCTGTCTGGTGGGCCCGCCCGGCGCCGCCACCATCTTTCCCGGCGAGGGCGGCCACGCGCGCTTCTCGCCCAGCGGGGCGGAGGAGGCCGCACTGGGCGATTTCGTAGCCCGCGAACTGGGATACTGCACACGCGAGCATCTGCTCAGCGGTCGTGGAATCGCCCGCATCGGGCATTTCGAGCTCGACCGCCAGCCTGACCCCGAATTGGCACAGGCCCTGGAGACCGCCGAACCCGCCGCGGCGATTGGCGAACTGGCGCTCGCCAGGCACCCCGCGGCTCAAGCCGTCATCGATCGCTTCGTCGGCATCTACGCCGGGCAACTAGCGGACATGGCCCTGACCGCACTCCCCACCGGGGGGGTCTTCCTGGCCGGTGGCATCGCCCCGCGCTGGCTCGAGGCATTCCGCGGACCACGCTTTCGTAGCACCTTCCGTAATCGCCCACCGATGACCCACTTGCTTGAGCAATTGCCCGTGGCCCTTATCATGCACCCCGAACCGGGCCTGCTCGGCGCTGCCGTTTACGCCAGCCGGTCCGTGAAACCCTGACGCCGGGCCTGCCCCGCGCACGGGCGTTTCCCGCTCACGAATCTGGAGCCGCAACCGCATGAACCAGCCCCAAGAGCACGACACCGAAGCCCACACCATCGAGATCGAGGTCTCCACTGCCTATGTGGAAGACCAGTCGGAACCCGATGACGACCGCTATGTCTTCGCCTATCACGTGGTGATCCGCAACGCGGGGGCGCTGACCGTGCAACTGCTCAACCGCCACTGGATCATCCGCGATGGCCGCGACCAGACGCAGGAGGTACGCGGCGAGGGCGTGATCGGGGAACAGCCCAGCATCGAGCCCGGTGACAGTTTCGAGTACACCAGTGGCACGGTGATCGAGACCCCGGTAGGCACCATGGAAGGCAGCTACGGCATGCGCGACGAACGCGGCAACACCTTCGACGCGCCAATCCCGCCGTTCACGCTATCCGTCCCGCGCACGCTGCACTAGGCCGGCCCGATGGCCCTCTACGCAGTCGGCGACCTCCAGGGCTGCCTGGCGCCGCTGGAACGCCTGCTGGAGCAGGTGCGCTTCGACCCGGCGGCCGACCATCTATGGCTGGTCGGCGACCTGGTCAACCGTGGCCCGGACTCGCTCGGCTGCCTGCGCCGGGTCCGGGCGCTGGGGGATGCCGCGACCACAGTACTGGGCAACCACGACCTGCACCTGCTGGCCACCGCGGAAGGCGTGCGCCCCCCCGGCGGCAAGGACACCCTGCGCCCGGTGCTGGACGCCCCGGATGCCGCCGACCTGCTGGACTGGCTGGCGCGGCGCCCGCTCCTGCATTCCGACGCGTCCAGCGGCTGGACCCTGGTGCATGCGGGCCTCCCGCCGGCCTGGGACCCGGACACAGCGCAGACCGAGGCACAGCGCGTGGAGGCCGATCTACGCGACCCCGCCCGCCGTCAGGCGCTGTTCGAGGTCATGTACGGCGATGAACCGACACTGTGGAGCCCCGATCTCGACGGCTACGACCGCTCCCGCTACACCATCAACGCCTTCACCCGCATGCGCTACATCACCTCCGATGGGGCGCTGGAATTCGCCGGCAATGGCCCGCCGGAAGAGGCCCCATCCGGCCTCACCCCCTGGTTCCAGGTACCCGGCCGCGCGGCCGCCGGCCACCCGATCGCGTTCGGCCACTGGGCCGCCCTCGGACATCGCGTCGGACCGGACTGGCTGGCCCTGGACAGCGGCTGCGTCTGGGGCAACCGCATGACCCTCGCCCGCCTCGACAACACGGACGGCGATCCCACCCGCGTGACGACCTGGCAAACGCCCTGTCCCGCCTGACCCGGCCGCTACCGCGCAGCACCTTCCAGGCACCCGCCTTCCATCCGGCCGCATATGCCATGTTGTGGCTGGCCATGGTTCATCGCTCGGTGTTTACGGTGGCTTCGGTCCGTATACTGCCGTGCGCTGTCTCGCCAGCGCATGGCAGGCGGCGAACCGAAGCCACCGTAAAACACCGGAGGACGAACCAGGGCCAGCCACACGAAGGCAGGCGACCCCACACGCATCTGCGGCCCTAGAGATCGGACGAAGAGCCTGGCCTTCCTGGCCAGGGATCGCCAGGCGAGACGCGGTCAGCGCAGGAAGAGGGAGTAGGCCGGATTCCCGGTCTCCTCGTGCCATGGATACCCGACCTCCTTCAGAAACTCGCGGAACCGCGCCCGATCCTCGGCGGGGATCTGCATGCCGACCAGCACGCGGCCATAGGCGGCACCATGGTTGCGATAGTGGAACAGGCTGATGTTCCAGGTCTGGCCCATGTGCGTCAGGAAATTCAGCAGCGCGCCGGGGCGCTCCGGGAACTCGAAGCGGTAGATCCGTTCGTTGCGGACCTCGCCACCGTGGCCGCCGACCATGTGCCGGAGGTGGAGCTTGGCCACCTCGTTCTCGGTCATGTCCAGAACGTCGTAACCCGCCTCCTCCAGGGCCGCCAGGATTTCCTGGCGCTCGGCGTCGCCCCCTTCCAGTTTGATACCGGCAAAGACCTGGGCCTTCTCGTCATCCGCGTAGCGGTAGTTGAATTCGGTGACCCCGCGCTTACCGATGGCCTGACAGAACTGACGAAAGCTACCCGGACGCTCGGGGATGGTGACCGCAAACAGGGCCTCGCGATGCTCGCCGATCTCGGCGCGCTCGGCCACGTGGCGCAAGCGATCGAAGTTGATATTGGCCCCGCTGAGTACCGCCGCCAGGTTCGCGCCCTGCAGGCCCTCGCGCTGGATGTACTGCTTCATCCCGGCCACCGCGAGGGCCCCGGCCGGCTCGGCCACCACGCGGGTGTCATCGAAGATGTCCTTGATGGCCGCGCAAATGGAGTCGGTGTCCACGAGGAGGACCTCGTCAATCAGGTCGCGGCACAGACGGAAGGTCTCCTTGCCGACCTGACGCACAGCCGCACCGTCGGCAAAGATCCCGACCTGCTTGAGGGTGACCCGGCGGTTCTGTTGCAGCGCCTTGTACATCGAGGGCGCATCGTCCGGCTCCACGCCGATGACCTTGATCTCCGGACGCAGGCGCTTGATGTAGGCGGCCATGCCGGCCGCCAGTCCGCCCCCCCCGATGCACACGAACACCGCGTCCAGATGACCCGGGTGCTGGCGCAATAGCTCCATCGCCACCGTGCCCTGCCCGGCGATCACGTCGGGATCGTCGAACGGATGGATGAAGGTGTAGCCGTGTTTCTGTTCCAGTTCGCGGGCGTGGGCGGCCGCCTCGTCGAAGGAGTCGCCGTGCAGCACAGCCTTGCCACCGAACCGGCGCACCGCGTCGATCTTGATCGACGGCGTGGTCACCGGCATTACGATCACGGCCTTGATGCCGAGGTGACTGGCCCCCAGCGCAACGCCCTGCGCATGGTTGCCGGCGGAGGCGGCCACCACGCCCTTTGCGCGCTGTTCCGGGGTCAACTGGGCGATCTTGTTGTAGGCGCCGCGCAGCTTGAACGAGAAGACCGGCTGCAGATCTTCGCGCTTCAGCCACAACGTGGAGCCAAGGCGCTCCGACAGATTCGGCATCGGGTCCAGTGGCGTCTCGCGCGCGACATCGTAGACGCGTGCCGTCAGGATCTTCTCGAGATAGGGGAATTTCATGGCCCAAACGATAGCATGCGAGGCCTTAACGCTTCCGCTTGTCCCGGGGACGGAGCAGTCGGTATCCTCAATGGGTTACGGACAGAATATTCGGGAGACGGTGATGAATCAGGACGAAATGAAAAAGGCGGTCGCCGAGGCGGCGCTGGAACGGATCGAGAGCGGCTGGATCGTGGGTGTGGGCACCGGTTCCACCGCGAACTACTTTATTGACGCCCTGGCCGGCATCAAGGGCAAGATCGATGGCGCCGTGGCCTCCAGCGAGGCCAGCGCCGAGCGCCTGCGCGGCCACGGTATCGAGGTACTGGACCTGAACTCCGCCGGTCCGCTGCCGATCTACGTCGACGGGGCCGACGAGGCGACCCGGCATCTGCACCTGACCAAGGGCGGCGGCGGCGCGCTGACCCGCGAAAAGATCGTCGCGGCGGCGTCGAAGACCTTCGTCTGCGTGGTCGACGAGACCAAGGTCGTCGATTATCTCGGCGCCTTCCCGCTACCGATCGAGGTCATCCCGATGGCGCGCAGCCACGTGGCCCGCGCCCTGTCGAAGCTGGGCGGCAACCCGGAACTGCGCGAGGGCTTCAAGACCGACAACGGCAACGTGATTCTCGACGTGCACAACCTGCGCATCATGAACCCGGTTGAGCTCGAATCCGAGCTGGACCATATCGCCGGCGTCGTGACCAACGGACTGTTCGCCCGCCGTTCGGCGGATGTCATGCTGGTGGGCTCCGCCTCGGGCGTCGAGGAGATGACCGCCGGTTAAGCGGGTCGAGTCCGCCACGGTGACCGCGACGGGCAAATGGCTGATCATCATCGGCGGGCTGATCGTCCTGATCGGTCTGCTGTGGCCGTGGCTCGGAAAAATCCCCTGGGGCCGGCTCCCGGGTGACATCGTGATCGAACGCGAAAACGCCCGCTTCTACTTCCCGCTCACCACGATGATCATCGTCAGCGTGGGGATCACGGTCCTCCTGGCGCTGTTTCGTCGCTGATACCGCTCCAGAAAAAAGGGCCGGGATCATATGATCCCGGCCCTTTTTAACGTGGGCAAGCGGTGAGACCGCCAATCAGCGCGCCATCACCTCATCGTAGAATTGCTGCAGGCCGCCTTCCAGGAAGTGGTAGTTCTCGATGCCGCGTTCCTCCAGGTGATACTGCAACCAGCGCACCTGCTGACCGTTCTGGTCGAAGATCAACAGCGCATCACCATCCCTGTTGGCCCGGCCAAGGAAACGGTTAAGCGTATCGATGTTCTCCAACGGGGCCGACATCTCGCGCCCGGCAAACAGCGAGATCTCGTCACGCTCCTCGTTGCCGCGCACGTCCAGCACCACCGCATTGTCGTCGTTGCGAACACGACGGGCGAAGGTGTCGGCATCCAGCAACCGCGCCTCGAAGGCCTCGTCCGTGATGAGTTGGGTCTCGGGGTCCTCGATCGGCTCGCCGCGGAGCATGGCCAGCCCCGGGTAGCGATCTGCCCAGTCCGCGACGCCGGCGTCATAGGCCTGGGTCGGGCCGAGTCCGGCCGCGTTGGCCCGCGCGGCAGCGCGATAGGACATGTAGCTCTCGCGCCCGTTGCAGTAGAACACCAGGGGCCCGCCATGCTGCTCTTCCAGGGCCCGGACCTGATCCTCGAAATCCGGAGCGCCCAGCGGTACATGATGGGCCCCCTCGATGTGCAGGATGTCGTATTCCAGACGCGGGCGGACATCGATCACCGTGGAACGCGACAACTGGCCCCGCAGATCGAACAGGTCCACGGCATCCACGCCGAATCGCTCGTAAAGACTGCGGCCGGGAAATTCGACAAAGGCCTGGGCACTGGCCACGACGGGGGCCGCCGCCAGCCCGAAACAAAGGGCCATGACGGCGAGACGGGGACTCAAAGAGCGAAAGGTCATGCGAACTCCCTTGCATGGACGGGTGGACATGCCGCATACACTGCCGCGGCCTGGACGGGCATTGCGTACGCCCGATGGGGCGACGCGACGTGACGATCCTTTATTCCGTCGCAACCGCCCGGTGCCCCCGATTGTAGCCAACCCGGGCGGGCCATGTGCAGCACCCGCTTGTGCCGGCTCCAAGCCCTACAGCAGGACCTTCTCGATCCCGCCCTCGCGGGCCCGTTCGATGAAGGCCTTCTGCCAGCCATCGCCCATCAGACGGTTGGCCATCTCCACCACGATGTAGTCGGTATCCATCCCGGTGTCCTCGCGATAGCGCTCCAGGCCCTGCTGGCAGGCCGGGCAGGAGGTCAGCATCTTCACGTTGCCGTCCTTCGCCTTCTCCTCTCCGGTCAGCTCCTTGATGCCCTTGTGCAGCTCTTCCTGCTTGCGGAAGCGCACCTGGGTGGCGATATCCGGACGGCTGATCGCGAAGGTCCCGGCCTCGCCACAGCAACGGTCGGACTGCAGGACCTCCTGACCCAGCAGCTTGGCCGCGACGTCGGTCGGCTTGTGCGACTTCATCGGCGAATGGCAGGGATCGTGGTACATGTACTGCACGCCCTCGAGCCCCTCGAGATGGACGCCCTTCTCCATCAGGTACTCGTGGATGTCCAACAACCGGCAACCCGGGAAGATCCGCTCGAACTCGTATTTCAGGAGCTGATCCATGCAGGTGCCACAGGACACCACCACGGTCTTGATGTCGAGGTAGTTGAGCGTGGTCGCGAGGCGATGGAACAGTACCCGGTTCTCGGTACTGATCTGCTGGCCCTTCTCGAAATCGCCACCGGCATTCTGCGGGTACCCGCAGCACAGGTAGCCCGGCGGCAGCACGGTCTGCGCGCCGACGTCGTAGAGCATGGCGAGCGTAGCCAGGCCCACCTGACTGAACAGGCGCTCGGAACCGCAACCAGGGAAGTAGAACACCGCATCCGAATCCAGATCGGTCTTCACCGGGTCGCGCAGGATCGGCACGTAGCGCGAATCCTCCAGCCCCAGCATCTGGCGGGTGGTCTGGCTCGGCAGCCCGGCGGGCATCGGCTTTTTCACGAAGTGCACGACCTGCTCATGCATCGGTGCCTTGCCGGTGGTCGAGCGCGGGGTCTTGCCCTCCCCGGTCAGGTTCAGCTTCTTGAATGCGAAATGCCCCAGGCGCTGGGCGGCATAGCCCATCTGGATCGCACCCTTGCGGATACCCTTGATGGTGGCCGGGTCCTTCGCGTTGAGGAAGGCCATGGACATCATCGTCGCCGGCGTCGCCTTGCGCTTGCCCTTCTTGTTCAGGATCGAACGCATGTGCATGGTCACGTCGCCAAAGTCGATGTCGACCGGGCACGGATTCAGGCACTTGTGGCAGATCGTGCAGTGATCCGCGACGTCGTTCATCTCCTCGAAGTGATTCAGCGACAGCCCGCGCCGGGTCTGCTCCTCGTAGAGGAACGCCTCGACAATCAACCCGGTCGCCAGGATCTTGTTGCGCGGCGAGTACAGCAGATTGGCGCGCGGGACGTGCGTGTTGCACACCGGCTTGCACTTGCCGCAACGCAGGCAGTCCTTGATCTCGTCGTTGAGATCGCCCAGCTCGCTTTGTTCAAGGATCAACGCCTCCTGCTTGACCAGGCGCAGCGACGGCGTATAGGCATTGGACAACCCGGAGCCCACCAGCAGCTTGCCGGCGTTGAACACGCCATTCGGGTCGACGTCCTTCTTGTACTTCGCGAACGACTCGATGCGTTCGGGCTCGAGATACTGCATCTTGGTCAGCCCGATCCCGTGCTCGCCGGAGATCACCCCATTGAGCTCGCGTGCCAGGCGCATCACTTCATCCACCAGGCGCTCGGCCTGGTGCATCATCTGGTAGTCATTGGAATTGACCGGGATGTTGGTGTGCACGTTGCCATCGCCCGCGTGCATGTGCAGGGCGATAAACAGGCGGCTGGTCAGTACCCGGTCGTGGATCGCGGTCAGCCGCTTGCGCACCGGCTCCAGCTGGTGCCCGCCAAAGATCTCGAACAGCGGGCGCTCGACCTCGGCGCGGTAGGAGATGCGCAGGCTGCGCCGCAGCAGCACATTGATCAGCTTGTCATGGTCGCGCAAGTCCGCACGAGCGGGCTCGTCCAGCAGCTCGTCACATTCCGAGGCCTGGGTGAAGAAGTTGTCCGAGATTGCCTCCCAGCGCTTCTTCACCGTCTCCAGGACCTCCACCGCACGCTCGCGCTTGGCCTCGAACCACTGCTGGCCCTCGCCACCGGTGTCGTCCAGCAACTCGCGCAGCTCCGGATGGTCACCGCGCATGCACTCCTGCATCTCGTCGACCATCCGGAGCTTGTTCGTCAGCGACTCGCGCACGTTCAGGGTCTCGATCCCCTCGGTGTACTCCGCCAGGCGCTCCAGCGGGATCACCACGTCCTCGTTGATCTTGAACGCGTTGGTGTGGTGAGCAATCGCCGCGGTGCGGGCGCGATCCGCCCAGAAGCGCTTGCGCGCCTCGGGGCTGACCGCAACGAAACCCTCGCCATTGCGGGCGTTCGCCGCACGCACCATCCTGGCGGCCAGCTTGCCCAGGGCATCCTCGTTGTCGGAGACAATGTCGGCGACCAGGACCATCTTCGGCAGGTCACCACGGGCGCCCTTCGGGGTGTACTTCACCGCGCGCACGTAGCGCTCGTCGAGATGCTCCAGGCCCGCCAGCAGGACTTCGTCCTCGGCGTCCACCGCATCCTTGATCTCGACGATCGCCGGCACGGCCTGGTGCAGATCGGTCCCGTAGAACTCCAGACACACGGTGCGGATGTTGTCCGGCATTCGGTGCAGGATGAACTCGGCCGACGTAATCAGACCGTCGCAGCCTTCCTTCTGGATACCCGGCACGCCCATCAGGGTCTTGTCGGTCACGTCCTTGCCCAGCCCCAGCTTGCGGAAGCTCTGTCCCGGCATCTCCAGGATCTCGGGCTCGCCCTTCGGGGTCTTGCCGTCCGGCTGATAGCGGCTCACACGGAAGCGCACGACCTCGGCGTCGTGAATCTTGCCGAGGTTGTGGTCGAGGCGCTCGACATACATCCACTCCGCCTCGGGGGTCACCATGGTCCAGGCGGCCAGGTTGTCCAGCGCGGTACCCCACAGCACGGCCTTCTTGCCGCCGGCGTTCATCGCGACGTTGCCGCCGATGGTGGAGGCGTCCTGCGAGGTCG
The DNA here is from genome assembly GCF_000377825.1 of Thioalkalivibrio sp. AKL9. Classification (NCBI taxonomy): domain Bacteria; kingdom Pseudomonadati; phylum Pseudomonadota; class Gammaproteobacteria; order Chromatiales; family Ectothiorhodospiraceae; genus Thioalkalivibrio; species Thioalkalivibrio sp. AKL9. The sequence continues at coordinate 147,930 of NZ_KB905108.1, forward strand.
GATCCACCGCGAACACCAGACCGTTGCGATCGGCCAGCTCGGAGACGCGCTTGGTGACCACACCGGCCTCCACGCGCACCACCGGGACGTCACGCTCCACGCCCGGCAGGGGTCGGCGCTCGACCTCGCCCAGACCTTCCAGCTTCTCGGTGTTGATGACCGCCGAGCGCTTGGACAGCGGGACGGCACTACCGGTGTAGCCGGTGCCACCGCCACGCGGGATCACCGTCAGGCCGAGCTCGATGCAGGCCGCGACCAGCGGGCCCATCTCTTCCTCGGAATCCGGGGTGAGCACCACGAACGGGAGCTCCACACGCCAGTCGGTCGCATCGGTCACGTGGGAGACCCGCGCCAGGCCGCCGAACTGGATGTTGTCCTTGTGCGTCAGGGCCTTCATGCGCTTGCGCACCTGATCGCGCAGCGCGGCGGTATCGGTGAACTCCTGCGCAAAGGCAGACACTGCCGCCTGCGCGCGCTGGCCCAGCTTGAGCGCCTTCTCGTTGCCGTCGGCCCGGGCCGTGATCTGGCCCAGACGATGCTGCATGGCATCAATCAGCGCCTTGCGGCGCTTCTTGTCCTCCAGCAGATCATCCTGGATGTACGGGTTTCGGGTGACCACCCACATGTCGCCCAGGACCTCGAACAGCATGCGCGCAGACACACCCGTCCGACGCTCCCCACGCAACTCGTTGAGGAGGTCCCAGGTATCGGAACCCAGGAAACGGATAACGATTTCGCGGTCGGAGAATGAGGTGTAGTTATAGGGTATTTCTCGGACGCGTTCGGCGGTCATTGAGGCGTAGCCCCCCGATCAGAATGTGGCCAAAGAGTAACGGGTCCGCACGCCCTGCGCACGAAGTCGCACTGTTGGTCCATGCTTTTGGGCACCAAACTATCGGTGACGGGGACCTTTACGTCGCCAGGGCGGCGCTGATCGATTCACGCATTCGCGCTGGCGCCCCATGAGCATCTCCCTAGAAATACGCCAGCAGACCCAGCACCCCGATAACAATCAGATAGATCGCGACGATGTAGTTCAGCAGGCGGGGCCGGATCAGGATCAGGATGCCCGCGACCAGGGACAGGATGGCCATGAGCAGGCCCGGTTCAATATTCAGCGTCATTGGCGATCATTCCTTTCGCTTGTGGGATTCAGGGATACATCAAGGATCCGCAACGGACGCACCGACCGGGCTTCCCCTGGGGCCGAGCTCAAAAGAGCTTCTCTTCCATCTCCAGATAGACCGCGTTGGCGTTGCTGCGGTTGGTCTGTTCGAAGGCCGGCAGGTCTTCGTAGTCACTCCAGTCCATCGCGGAGTAGGCCTCGTCGAAGGAATCCATGTTCTCGACCGCCACGGCCATGTGCTCGCGCAACTTCACCAGGTAGTCGCGGGTGAACCTGACCGCCCGGGCCGCCTGATCGGTCGCCTCGCCATGCCCCGGAATCAGGAACTTCAGGTCCATCTCCATCAGCTCTTCCAGGCGCTTGACCCAGTTCTCCGAATCCAGCGCATCGTCGCCCAGAAACGGAATCCGGCCATCGAACACGATGTCGCCGGCGAACACCACGCCGGTCTCCTCCACCACCATGATGATGTCGTCCGGCGAGTGTGCGGGCCCCGCGTGCACGCACCGGAAGGTCTTCCCGCCGAGACGGATGGTGTACTCGTCCTCGAAGAATTCATCCGGCGGGATGATCTGGGTGTCCTCGTCCACCCACGGGGCCAGCACGCCCCGGCGCTGCTCGAGCCGCGCCACCGCACCGGCGCCTCCCAGATAGTCTCGCGCGCGCGCCTGCCCGATGATCTTGGCATCGGTGTGGTCCGCGAACGCCTGCAGGCCATAGATGTGATCCGCGTGATAATGACCGGCAATCACGTACTTGATCGGCTGGTCGGTCACCTCGCGGATCCGGCGAATCATCTCGAAGCCAAGTGGCGGCGTCCCCAGGGCGTCATATACCACCACGCCCTCGTCGGTCACGACGAACCCCGCATTCGAGGTATGCCCCTCGTTGTCGGGATCCGGAATACCGGAGATCCCGATCATGTACCAGGTGTCCAGACCTTCGACCTCGTGGGCTGTCACATCCACGCTGACCGGCTCGTAGGGATTCTCGGGTACCGACATGGTCAATCCTCTCTTCTCTGGCATTTTGATCGATCCGACCCAGTGCGGCCGGGTTCTGCGGAATTGGACGGAAAAAGGGCGGGAGAATTCCCTGCATTTCCCGATCACTGTCGAGGGATTGTAGCGGAGTCGGGAGCGGGGTTGACGGGATGCCGGGGTCCGGGCGTTTGTGGCTACCGGGGACCGGTCGCCAAGGTCGGCGTCCACAAATCAGCGGGGCGGTGCCGAAACGTTCTGGCCCGAATCGTTGCCATGGCTGGAGGACCAGGATGATTCGGCGGCTGCGCCGCCTCACCCCTTCGGGGCTGCACACGCTGCGCGCGCGCAGTGGTTCGCCGCGCTTCGCCGAACCTTCCAGGTTCGAACCCTGGACACGCTCAAACAAACATAGAGAAGGGCCCCACGAGGGGGCCCTTCTCTATGTTTGGCTGGGGGACCAGGATTACTCGGCGCTATGCGCCTCGCCCTTCGGGCCAGCGCCGCATACGGCGCTGTTCGGCTCGGCTACGCCTCACCGTCGAACCTTGCAGGTTCTCATCCTGAAATCTTCCAGCCATTCATGAAAAAAGGCCCCACAAGGGGGCCTTCTTCCATGAATGGCTGGGGGACCAGGATTCGAACCTGGGTTGGCGGAGTCAGAGTCCGCAGTCCTACCGCTAGACGATCCCCCAGTAAACCGGGTCGGGTGCAGCCCGAAACTCGACGCGAATTTTAGCGCTTCGAGTACTGGGTTGCACGACGGGCCTTGCGCAGGCCGATCTTCTTGCGCTCCACCTCGCGGGCATCGCGGGTCAGGTGACCACCACGACGCAGCGACGGGCGCATGTCTTCGTTGTACTGCACCAGGGCGCGGGCAATGCCCAGACGGATCGCGCCGGCCTGGCCGTTGCCGCCACCGCCTTCAACGGTCGCGATCACGTCGAAGTTGCCGGTCGACTCGGTCGCCTCCAGCGGCTGGCGTACCACCATGCGCGAGGTCTTGCGGCCGAAGAAGTCGTCCAGCGGCTTCTCGTTAACCGTGATGTTGCCCGTGCCGGGACGCAGGAAGACGCGCGCCGAGGCGGTCTTGCGGCGGCCGGTGCCGTAATACTGATTGATAGCCATTCGGATCGATTCCCTTGCTGATTCTGGCGGCTCAGACTTCGAGCGGCTGCGGCTGCTGGGCCGTGTGCCGGTGTTCGGTACCGGCGTAGACCTTGAGCTTCTTGAACATGGCCCGGCCAAGCGGGTTGCGCGGCAGCATGCCTTTGACGGCAAGCTCCAGCACCTTCTCCGGATGACGCTCGATCATCTGGGTGAAGTTGGCTTCCTTGATGCCACCCGGGTAACCGGAATGGTGGAAGTACTTCTTGTCCATGGCCTTGTTGCCGGAGACGCGGATCTTCTCCGCGTTGATCACGACGATGTAGTCGCCGGTATCGACATGCGGCGTGTACACGGGCTTGTGCTTCCCGCGCAGGCGATGTGCGATTTCCGTGGCGAGTCGACCGAGGGTCTTGCCGTCGGCGTCGACGAGAAACCAGTCGCGTTCGACTTCGGCCGGCTTGGCGCTAATGGTACTCATGATGTTCGATGCTCCGAGGTCGGGGCGATTCAGAAAGCGCGCAAGAATAACGCTTCCCTCTGCCCAATTCAAGCTACAGGGACAATTCCCGAGACGCGAAGGCGTCCGCCCTCGGGGGAATCACGGATCAATGTGCAGAACATTCGCGTGCATGCCCCGGACACAAACAAGGGGCCGACCCGAAGGCCGGCCCCTGCAACCCCCCGGGCGCAATGCCCGGGGCGGTTTTGCGCTGCCCGTTACAGCTGGGCTTCAGCGCGCTCCTGGACTTCCTGCATCAACTCGGGGTCGTTCTGCAGGGCCATGGCCACTTCGTTGTATTCCTCGACGCTCATGCCCGAGTCTTCAACCGCGTTGACCATTTCGTCCTGTGCTTCCTGCTGCATGGACTGGGCCTCGGTTTCGTCCTCGGCACTCTGCAGGCGGTCGGCGAAGTCTTCGCGCACTTCCTGCACCGCAACGAAGGCGGTTACGAAAGTGTCGATGTCTTCTTCGCTCAGATCCACCTCGGGGGCTTCCTGCATCGGGGCACCGCCCTGGGCCGCGCCACCCTGGGCACCACCCTGAGGCGGCTGGCCGCCCTGAGCACCGCCACCGGCACCGCCTTCCTGGGCCGGCGGCTGGCCGCCCTGGGCACCGCCCATGTCGCCCCCACCGGCACCACCTTCGGCACCGCCGTACTGGGCAGAGGCGGCTCCACCCACGGCAAACAGGGAGGTCAGGGCCATCGCGAGCATCGTCTTGCGCATATTCATCATGTTGCTCCTTTTCCTTTGGATCGTTCGGATCTCGGGGCGAAGCCGGCGACGACTCAAGGTCGATCGTCCGCCCGCCCGATTTCGTTGCAACCGTGTGAGGAGGAATGGTCCATCACTGCGGTTCCGATTCCTCGATTGCTGTCCCAGGAGGAGCAGGCATCGTGCCAAGATTGGAAAAAGACAAACAAAACACTTTGAAACAGCGACTTATGCTCTCATCATCCCGAAAGGGCCGGGGAACGCCCCAACGGTAAACCGGGTCAGAATGACACATGGGTCAGGTCGACCCGGGTCAGGATGTCACGATGGGTCGGATTCCCCGAGTTTGCGGTACAGCGTCTTGCGGCCGATGCCGAGGATCCGCGCAGCGCGTTGCTTGTTGCCGTCCACATGCTCCAGCACCCGACGAATGTAGTCGCGCTCGCGCTCCTCCAGGGTCGGCCACTGGCCGTCGTCGCCCATCCCCGGTACCGGCGTCGCCCCCTCCGCCCGGTCGCCCGTCGTTCCGCCGGGATCCTCGGCGGGCGCCTCGAATACGCGCTCCGGCAGATCACGGGTCTCGATGACCTCGCCGTCCGCCAGGGTGGCGGCACGCTCCATCAGACTCGCGAGTTCGCGGACGTTCCCCGGGAACGGATACCGCACCAGCGCGCGCAGGGCCTCCGGGCTCAGGCGACGCTCGGGCAGGTCGCGGGCCAGGGCCTGCTGACGCAGGAACTGCAGGGCCAGGCGTTCGATGTCATCGCCACGCTCGCGCAGCGGCGGGATCTCGATACGAAAGGTCTCCAGGCGATAGTAGAGATCCTCACGGAAACGACCGTCGGCAATATGTGCCTGCAGATCCTGATGCGTGGCCGCCACGATACGCACATCGGTCGCGATCTCCTCGTTGGCGCCCACCGGACGCACGCGACCATCCTGCAGAAGACGCAACAGCTTGCTCTGCATGGCCACCGGCATCTCGGCAATCTCGTCCAGGAACAGGGTGCCGCCGTCGGCCTCGGTAAACAGGCCGCGCCGAGCCCCCTTGGCCCCGCTGAACGCACCGGCCACGTGCCCCAGCAACTCCGACTCCAGCAGGGCCTCGGGGATGCCCGCGCAGTTAATCGCCACGAACGGACCACCGGCCCGCTCGCTTTCCGCATGGAGCGCGCGCGCCACCAGTTCCTTGCCGGTCCCGGACTCGCCGGTGATCAGGACACTGCCGTCGGCGGCCGCGATCCGCCGAATCAGGTCGAACAACTGCAGCATGGCCGGACTGCGGCCCTGCATGCCGTGAAAGCCATCGGCCTGCGCAAGGACCTCACGATAGCGACGCACCTCGTCCTTCAAACGCCGCGCCTCGGTCACCCGGTCGGCGGCCAGGCGCAGGTGATCCAGATCCACCGGCTTGGTCAGGAAGTCATCCGCCCCCGCCTTCAGCGCGGCCACTGCCTGGTCGATGGTCCCGAAGCCCGTGAGCATGATGAACCCGGGTGCCGGCACCCGGGCGCGGGCCTCCTGGAGCACCTGGAAGCCATCCGCGCCGGGCAGGCGCAGGTCGCTCACCACCAGACTGAAGGCCTGCTGCGCAAGCACCCGCGCGGCATCCTCGGCACTGGCAACCGCCGTAACCGCGTAGCCGGCCTCGGTCAGCTCCTCGGTCAGCAGCTCGCGATGCCCGCGATCGTCCTCCACGACCAGGACCGACTCCGGGGGCGTTGCGGGGACTTGTGCCTTGCTGCTCATCGAAGCGAATCCTCCTGGGCGCCAGCGGCCACCGGCAGATGCACGACAAAACGGGTCTCCCCCGCGACACTGCGATCCAGCATCACCGTACCCCCGTGGTCCTCCAGCGCCACCTGCGCCACCGCCAGCCCGAGCCCGGTCCCCTCGCCGGTGGGCTTGGTGGTAAAGAAGGGCTCGAACAGGCGTTCGGCTTGCTCATCGTCTATCCCTCGCCCGGCCGTGGGGCCGTCGTCCGCCACCACCAGTTCGACCCGGTCGGACTGGGCGTGCCAGCGGACCCGGACCTCGCGGGCGGCGACCTGCGCGGCATTCTCCAGCAGATTCTCCAGGGCCTGTCCCAAGCGCAGGCGGTCCGCGGCGATGGTCAACCCGGGGCCTTCGAGCCGGAATGCCACCCCGCCGGAGGCATGCCGCTCGCGCACACGCTCGACCAGATCTCCAACCAGCTGCGCGAGATCCAGCGAGCGTTCCTGCAACGGATTGCGCCGGGCAAAGTCCAGCAGCTGGCGCACGATGGTCTCCACCCGCTCCAGCTCGGCCTTCAGCGCCTCCATCTCGGTGCGCGCCGGATCCGCCTCCGGCAGGTGCCGGATGGCGCGCTGCACGCGACCGGCGATAATCCCGAGCGGCGTCCCCAGTTCGTGTGCCACGCCGGCCGCCAGCTGCCCGATCGCCGCCAGCTTCTCCGAGTGCCGCAGCTTCTCCTCCAGCCGTCCCTGCTCAAGGCGTTGCGCCTCCAGTTCGGCCTCGGAGGCCTCGCGACGCTCCATCATGCGGTTCATCGAGACTGCCAGGCCGCGCAGCTCCGCCGGCCCCTGTTCCGGCGCCCGCATTCCACGCTGACCTTCGCCAATCGCGCGCATCGCGGCCATCAACCGAGACACATGCCGCCCCACCGCCCGGTGGTACCCGAACAGCACCACCAGCAGAAACAGCCCGCTAATCCCCAGCATCAGCAACCCACCCTGCCACTGGAGCTGCGCGACGAAGGCCCGGAACGGTGTGACGTCGCGCGTCACCTGCAACAGCCCCACGATGCGACCGGCCGGATCGGACAACGGAAGAAAGAACGAAAAGGTCTCGCGCCCCTGATGTTCGCCGAAAGCCCCGAGACTCCCGGTTTCGCTGATGACCTGCGCCTCGCCACGGCGCTGCAGGGTCGGGCTGGGCGGGCCACTGGCCGCCACCATCCGGCCGTCGGCATCGTAGACATAGACCCCGAACACCTCCTCGATCTGGAACAGGGAGTCCAGTGACTGCTGCACGCCGGCCGCGTCGTCCTGCAGCATCGCACCGGCCACGGGCAGACGGATCGAGCGCGCCACCAGCTCGATATCCTCCTGCATCCGGTTTTCCATCTGGGTCTGAAATTCGTGCAGGCCCAGCGCCACCACCGCGGCCATCAACAGCAACAGGGGCAGCAGCACGAACGACAACACCGCGGTGCGCAGACTGTTCAGGCGTCGAGTCATGAAGGGCGATTCACAGCGTCGTCGAAGGCCACCATGGTAGACACGGCGGCCGGCATGACGCGAATTGCAGGCAAAAAAAAGCGCGGGTCGAAGCCCGCGCCAAGAAAACCACCAAAGGAGGATGGAGGAGTCCACTAACCACTGACAGGGGGGACAGTGATTAGCGTATGCGAATCTTCTAATATGACGATATTCTTGTCAACCGGTGGATGCGCAGGGGGTCGCAAATTCACCGCATCGCCATATCACGTACCCTTGAAGACCTGCATACCCCGTAAGACGCACGCTCGCGGGATCTATTCCCGGGGGCGCGCAATCCAGCCCCAGCCAGCCTTCAAAATTCGAATTCGTTCACGGATCCAGCGCCATGCTTCGCCATCTGAGCCACCCCGTCACCCCGCTTGCCCAGAACGCCACCCTGATCTGGTGCGACATCACCGGGGCCGCGGCCTGGGTCGATCCCGGCGCGGATGCCGCGGCCCTGGAACGGATCGCGCGGGATCAGGGCGTCCACCTGGAAAAGATCCTGCTGACCCATGGCCACCTGGACCACGCGGGCGCAGCCTCCGAACTGGCCAAACGTACCGGCGCGCCGATCATCGGCCCGCACCGCGACGATGCCTTCTGGCTGGATCAGCTCCCGGCGCAGGCGCAGATCTTCGGCTTCTCCGAGGTCCAGCCACTGGTGCCCGATCAGTGGCTGGACGATGGCGACACCATCGAGCTCGGGCAAGCCACGCTCCACGTCCTGCACTGTCCCGGCCACACCCCGGGCCACGTGGTCTTCCACGATCCGGAGGGCCGGCTCGCCCTGGTCGGTGACGTCCTTTTCCATGGCGCGATCGGCCGCAGTGATTTTCCGCGCGGCAACGGGCGTGAGCTGCTGGACTCCATCACCGGCAAGCTCTGGCCACTGGGCGACGACACCCGCTTTGTCCCCGGCCATGGCCCCGAGTCCACCTTCGGCGAAGAGCGCCGTAGCAACCCCTTCGTCGGCGACGACGTCATCGCCGCCCCCGGCAGCGAACCCGGACGCGGTCGCTACTACTGATCCGACCGGCCGCAGCCCCGGCACTGCAAACGAAAAAGGCCGCCCCGAAGGGCGGCCCTCTCCTGGTACGCATAAAGGGTTGCGGTCAGCCGTTGGCGCGCAGCGCCGCGATGCGCTGTTCGATCGGCGGGTGGCTCATGAACAGCTTCTTCAGCCCCTGGGCCATGCCGCCGCGAATGCCAAAGGCGGCCATCTGGTCCGGCATGTCCACCGGGCGACCGGAGGCACGCGCCAGCGACTCCAGCGCCCCGATCATCTTCTCGCGGCTGGCAAAACGAGCCCCCGCCTCGTCGGCGCGGAACTCGCGCTGACGCGAGAACCAGAACACGATGATGGAGGCCAGGATCGCGAGGACGATCTCGGCCACGATGGCCGTGATCCAGAATGCCGGCCCGTGACCGGACTCGTTCTTGAAGATCACACGATCGACAAAGTGACCGATCACGCGCGACAGGAAGATCACGAAGGTATTGACCACCCCCTGGATCAGCGCCAGGGTCACCATGTCGCCATTGGCCACGTGGCCCACCTCGTGCCCCAGCACGGCCTCGACCTCGCCCTGCCCCATGTTCTGCATCAACCCGGTGCTGACCGCGACCAGGGCATTGTTCTTGCTCATGCCGGTGGCGAAGGCGTTCGGGTCCGGCGAGTCGTAGATACCGACCTCCGGCATCCCGATTCCGGCCTCGCGGGCCTGACGGGTGACCGTCTCCAGCAGCCACTGCTCGGTGGCGTTGCGCGGCTTGTCGATCACGTGGACCTTCATCGTCTTCTTCGCCATCCACTTGGAGATGGCCAGCGAGATGAACGAACCACCAAAGCCAAACACGGCGGCGAAGATCAGCAACGCGGTCAGGTCGAGATTGACCCCCTGGTCGTCCAGGATGCTCTCGACCCCAAGGATGCGCAGAGTAATGCTAAGGACGATCAGGATGGCGAAGTTGGTCGCCAGAAACAGCACGATACGTTTCATGAAGCTTTCCTGTACTCCAATTAATAAGCTCGACGGGATGAACCGATAGTCGGGGCGCAGCGGCCAAATTCAAGCACCGCCGCGTTCACAGACCACACAGGTACGCGCGGGTTCAGGTCGGGCGCACCTCCAGGCTGTCCGCGTTCTGATAGCCGCGCGGGAGCTGACGCCCACGACGCGCGCGCTCGCCAACGTACTCGGCCCATTCCGCCGGGGCCAGTGCCTTGAAGCGCTTGCCCGCATGCACGACCAGGGTGTCCTGCGGCGCCAGCACAGCCACCCCGAGCACCCGCTCGGAGCCATCCTTGAGCGCCGCGGACGGGATGCCGATCAGCTTGTTGCCCTTGCCGCGCGCCAGTTCCGGCAACCCCGCGGCCGGAAACACCAGCAGATAGCCGCGGGTCGTAACCACCGCGATGTGATCCTCGTGCGGGTTGCGCACCGGCGCCGGCTGCAACACGGCCGCGCCAGCCGGTACGCTCAGCACGTTCTTGCCTGCCTTCTGCCGGCCGAGCAGGTCACCCAGCTTGGCAATGAAGCCGTAGCCGTGATCCGAGCCCAGCAGCCAGCGGTCTTCCTCCGCCCCGGTGGCCAGGCCCACAAAACGCGCCCCCTCCGGCGGGTTCACCCGGCCGGAAAGCGGCTCGCCCTGGCCACGCGCCGACGGCAGCGTGTGGGCCGCAATGGTGTAAGTGCGACCGGTAGAGTCGATGAACGCCACCGGCTGGTTGCTGCGCCCGATGACTGCCGCCTGGAAGGCATCCCCGGCCTTGTAATTGAGCCCGCGGGGATCGACATCGTGGCCCTTGGCCGCCCGCGCCCAGCCCTTCTCCGAGAGCACGATGGTCAGTGGCTCGGTCGGCACCAGTGCCGATTCATCCAGCGCCTGCGCGGCCGCGCGTTCGACCAGCGGCGAGCGCCGCTCGTCGCCATACTCCTTCGCGTCCTGCTCGATCTCGCGGCGGACCAGGGTGCGCAGGCGGCGCTCGGAGCCCAGCGTCTTCTCCAGCTGGTCGCGCTCCTGGCTGAGCTCGTCCTGCTCGCCGCGGATCTTCATCTCCTCGAGCTTCGCCAAGTGGCGCAGTTTCAGCTCCAGGATCGCCTCAGCCTGGATGTCGCTCAGGCCGAAGCGGCTCATCAGTTCCGGCTTCGGCTGGTCGTATTCGCGGATGATCGCGATCACCTCGTCGATATTGAGATAGGCGATCAGCAGGCCTTCCAGCACGTGCAGCCGCGCCTGCACCTTCTCCAGCCGCCATTGCAGGCGCCGGCGCACCGTCTCGATCCGGAACTGCAGCCACTCGCCGAGCAGCCCTGCCAGGTCGCGCACCCGCGGCCGGCCATCGAGGCCGATCACGTTCATGTTCACGCGGTAGGTCTTCTCGAGATCCGTGGTCGCGAACAGATGCGCCATCAGGCCCTCGACGTCCACCCGGTTCGAGCGCGGGGTAATCACCAGGCGCGTCGGATGCTCGTGGTCGGACTCGTCGCGCAGGTCCTCGACCATCGGCAGCTTCTTCGCGCGGATCTGGGCGGCGATCTGCTCCAGCAGCTTGGCGCCGGAGACCTGGTGCGGCAGCGCGGTCACCACGATGTCGTCGCCCTCGCGCTCGTAGCGCGCCCGGGCCCGGATCGAGCCCTGGCCGGTCTCGTAGACCTTTCGCAACTCGACCGGCGGGGAGATGATCTCGGCCTCGGTGGGGAAATCCGGCGCCGGGAGGATCGCGCACAACTCCTCGACCGTTGCCTTCGGGTGCTCCAGCAGGTGCACGCAGGCAGCGGCCACCTCGCGCAGGTTGTGCGGCGGGATGTCCGTCGCCATACCCACCGCGATCCCGGAACCGCCATTGAGCAGCACGTTCGGCAGCCGCGCCGGGAGCATCTTCGGCTCGTCCAGCGCACCGTCGAAGTTGGGCACCCAGTCCACCGTGCCCTGACCCAGTTCGGAAAGCAGCAGCTGCGCATAACGCGACAGGCGCGACTCGGTGTAGCGCATCGCCGCAAAGGACTTGGGATCATCCGGCGAACCCCAGTTGCCCTGCCCGTCGACGAACGGATAGCGATAGGAGAACGGCTGCGCCATCAGCACCATCGCCTCGTAGCACGCCGAGTCCCCGTGCGGGTGGAACTTGCCGAGCACGTCGCCCACGGTGCGCGCGGACTTCTTGTACTTGGCGGTGGCGGAGAGCCCCAGCTCGCTCATCGCGTAGATGATCCGCCGCTGTACGGGCTTCAGGCCGTCGCCGATATGCGGCAGCGCACGGTCCAGGATCACGTACATGGAGTAGTCCAGGTACGCCTTCTCGGTGAAGTCCTTCAGCGGCAGCTGCTCGCCGCTGTTGGCGAACAGGCTGGGGGTCTCGATATCGGTCATCGACGGTCTCGCGGACGTGGATGGGCCGGGGTTTTACGCCGGGTCGGGCCCGCGTACTGTAGCGGGCACGCGCCCGGCGTTCCACGGGTGCAGTCGGAAAACGCATCATCGACAAGGGAAACACTGATCAATGAACGCGTTCGCGTTGGTACCCCAGGTTTTCCGAGACAAGGCGTGTCGTGCAACAGGTAGTGGTTCTACCTGTAAGCGGCGCAACGCAGGATCGGGGAACCTGGGGTGCCAACCCCGCAAGTTATTGCAAGCAGGGGCTCGGCCGCTTTTGCGCGCGCACAGCGTTGCGTTTCCCTTGTGCAGAATGACTGCACGGCAGTCACCGCGCCTTGTTCGCACGCAAAAGCGACTCGAGCGCGAACGCGTTCATTGATCAGTGTTTCCCAAGGAGTCCGTCCGTGCCGGATACAGGCTGGACCGCCAGTATCGTCGCCATCGCCGTCTTCGCCCTGGCGGTGATGAGCGTCGTGCACGCGCTGCTGCAACGCCGCGATACCGGGACCGTCATCGCCTGGGTCGGGCTGATCGTGCTGCTGCCCCTGGCCGGCTCGCTGCTCTACTGGCTGTTCGGCGTCAATCGTATTCGCCGGCGGGCCCACGCCCTGCGCGAGGGCTATCTGATCGCCGACCCCAGCACCGACGGGACCAGCCTGGCCGAGCCACCGGAACGCTGGCAGCGCCTGCTGCGTTCCGGGGACCGCCTGAGCCCGTTCCGCCTGGTCGGTGGCAACGCGATCGAACCGCTGTTCGACGGCGATCGCGCCTACGCGCAGATGCTGGCCGCGATCGACGCGTCCCGTCACAGCATCAGCCTGGCCACGTACATCTTCGACTATGACCAGGTAGGCGAGCGCTTCGTCGCCCACCTGCAGCAGGCACAGGACCGGGGCGTGCAGGTGCGCATCCTGATCGATGCCATCGGCGCCCGCTACAGCCGTCGCAACACCCTGCGCCAGCTGCGCCGGGTGGGCCTGCCTGCCGCCGCCTTCATGCCGGTACACCTGCCGAGCAGCCTGGCCGCCTTCAACCTGCGCAATCACCGCAAGATGCTGGTGATCGACGGCGCCCGCGCCTTCACCGGCGGCATGAACATCCGCCGCGGCCACAGCCACACCAACCCCGGTCCGCACCCCATACACGACCTCCACTTCGAGCTGCGGGGTCCGGCCTGCACCCAGTTGCAGCGGGTCTTCGCGGAAGACTGGCAATTCGCCACCGGCGAACGCCTGGAGGGTCCGCTCTGGCTTCCGCAGTCCGTAGAGCCCGCCGGCGCCCGCGCCTGCCGCGGCCTGCCGGACGGCCCGGACGAAGACTTCGAGGTTTTGAACTTCACCCTGCAATCGGCGCTGGCCGAGGCACGCGAACAGGTCACCATCGTGACCCCGTACTTCCTGCCCGACGTGGCGCTCACCGGGGCGCTGAAGGCCACGGCGCTGCGCGGGGTGCAGGTCGACATCCTGATCCCCGCCCGGAGCAACCTGCGCCTGGTGGAATGGGCCAGCCGCCCGCAGCAGGCCGAACTGCTGGAGCGCGGCTGCCGGCTGTGGCTCACACCACCACCGTTCAACCACGCCAAGCTGATGCTGGTAGACCGCGAGTGGGCCCTGGTTGGCTCCGCCAACTGGGACCCGCGCAGCCTGCGCCTGAACTTCGAGTTCAACCTGGAATGCCTGGACGCCGGACTGGGCCAGGAACTGGCCAGCTGGACCGACGCGCTGCGCGCGCAATCGCACCCCCTGACGCTCGAGGAGGTCCGTGCCCGGCCGCTCGCGACCCAACTGCGTGACGGGGCCGCGCGCCTGCTCACGCCGTATCTGTGACCGACCGTTAGCCACCCCCGCGGTGACCCTCACGCGAACCGGGACGCGCGCGCGTGGTCTTTTGTACTGTAGCGGCAGGGACCGAGCGCGGGAACCGACCCGCATCGCTTTACCGCAGGGGGGGGCAAGGGATGGCACGGCACTGGGATGCAAGCGCAGGGAACCGATGAACGGGATTCTTGCGCCATCGCTCTACCTTGCAGCGGGGCTGGCGATCTACGCCACGCTCAGCCACCTGCTGCACAGCCGGCAAAGCGCCCGGAGCACCGAGCACCGGTTGTTCGCCGCGATGTGCGCCCTGATGGCGGTGCTTGCCGTCGGATCAGCCCAGACCTACCAGGCCGGCACCGTCGAGGCCTATACCCGCGCACTCACCCTGAACGTCTATCTGCTGGGACCGTTCTACGTGCTGTTCGCCGCCTTCGTCGCGGCCCATACGCGCACCCCCGCCCGCTGGCTGATCTCCGGTCTTCTGGTACTGCTGGTCATCACCTTGGTGGTCAACACCCTGCAGCCCTACAGCATGCAGTACCAGGTGATCGACGAACTCCGCCCCCTGGAACTCCCCTGGGGTGAAACCGTGGCTCTCGCAGTGGGCACCATCAGCCCCTGGTTCGGCTTTGGCGTGCTCGCGGTCTTTCTGGTCCTGGGCTTCGCCCTCACCACACTGATCCGGCACTACCGGCGCTATCGCCAGACCACCACCCTGCTCCTGCTGGGCGGGATCGGGGTCTTCGTCCTGTTCACCTTGCAGGGCGTCCTGGCCCGGGGCGGCGCACTGGAAATGCCCCAGCTCGCGCCGTTCGGCTATGTGGTGATGGTCGTCATGATGAGCCTGGTACTGAACCGCGAGACCAGCGAACGCCTGCGTGACTCGGAAAGCCGTTTTCGGGCGCTGGTGGAGCAATCCCCGGTCGGCATCCAGGTACTCACACCGCAGGGCGAGATCCGCCAGTGCAACGCCGCCTGGGAAACCATGCACGGCGCACAAGCCTCCCTGCCGGGCGGCAACGTTCTGGACCGCCCGGATGCCATCGACCGGCACATCCACGAACCGCTCAAGGATGCCCTGCGCGGACACTACCGCGAGATCGGCCCGCTGCCCTACACCCCGCCAGCCCGCCCCGACCAGTCGGCCGAACCCGCCGACCCCGGCCCGGCAACCCAGACCACCCCGCTCATCACCCCCGAGCGCTGGCTGCGGGGCTGCATCTACCCACTGCAGGATGCCCGCGGCGAGGTACAGGACGTGATCGTGATGCAGGAGGACATCACCGCCGCACACCGCAGCGAGGACGCCCTGCGCCTGATCGCCGAGGGGCTGCAGGCGCGCTCGCGCGAGGAGTTCTTCCAGCAGCTGGTTCTCAAGCTGAGCAACCTGTTCGCTGCCGACCATGCCCTGATCGGCATCGAGGATCCGGAAAAACCCGGCGTGGTAGAGACCGTCGCCCTGTGCACCGCGGGGCAGACCGTGGAGAACTTGCGCTACGACCTCGCCGAGACCCCCTGCGAACGTGTGCTGGAGATCGGTACCTGTATCTACCCCTGCGACGTACAACAGCGCTTTCCGGCCGACGAGATGCTGGTGGAGATGGACGCAGAGAGTTATCTGGGGGCCCCGTTGCTGGACAGCCAGGGCACGCTGCTGGGGCACATCGCCATGGTCAACCGATACCCGGTGGAGGATGTCGACAAGGCGATGGAGATCCTCGGGATCATGGCCGACCGCGCAGGGGCCGAACTGGAACGCCTGCACACCGAGGAACACATCCATGCCCTGGCCTACCACGACTCCCTGACCGGGCTGGCCAACCGCACCCGCCTGCACGACGACCTGACCCGCCATATCGAGGAGGCCACCGCCGGCCACCTGCATGGCGGGCTGATCCTGATCGACCTGGACCACTTCAAGACCATCAACGACGCCCTGGGGCATGCGGTAGGCGACACCGTGCTGGGCGCGGTGGCGGACCGCCTGCGCAGCCATGCCCCCGAGGATGCGCTGATCGTGCGCCTGGGTGGCGACGAGTTCGCCGTTGTCCTGCCCCCCTGCGCCCGGGTACGCGAGACCCTGGAGCCGGAACTGCAGGCAATCGCCGAGCGCATCCTGGAGGCCCTGCAGCGCCCGATTATCATCGGCGAACGCACCTTCGGGGTCGGCGCCAGTCTCGGCTGCGTATGCTATCCCGACGCCGGCGAGAGCTCGGCAGAAGCCCTGCGCCACGCCGATATCGCCCTGTACCAGGCCAAGCGTGCCGGCCGCGGCGGCGTGCAGTTCTACCGCCATGCACTGCAGGACGAGGCGCATGCCCGCCTGCAGATCGAGGACGGGCTACGACAAGCGGCCGAACGTGACGAGCTGGACCTGCACTACCAGCCGCAGTTCGATGCCGCCGAGCGCCTGATCGGAGCCGAGGCCCTGCTGCGCTGGCAGCACCCGGAGATGGGCCAGGTCCCGCCAGATCTCTTCATCCCGGTCGCCGAGGAGACCGGCCTGATCCACGGGGTCGGCAACTGGGTCCTGGAACACGCCCTGATGCAGCTGTCACAGTGGCAGGCCGGGAACCTGCAGCCACCTCGCCTGGCCTTGAATCTCTCGCCCTGGCAACTGGCGCGCCCGGACTTCGTCGACCAGTTCCAGGCGCGGCTGCGCCGACACGGGGTGGACGGCCACGCCCTGACCCTGGAGGTCACCGAGTCCGGCCTGCTGCGCGACCTGCCGGACGCCATCACCAAGCTGGGCGCGCTGCGCCGGCTCGGCATGCGCATCGCCCTGGACGACTTCGGGACCGGCTATTCCTCGCTCGCCTACCTGCGCGACCTGCCGGTGGACGAGCTGAAGATCGACAAATCCTTCGTCAAGGAACTGCTGGCCGGCGGTGACCGGACCCTGATCGAAAACATCGTGGACATTGCCCGCAACATGGAGCTCGACGTCATCGCCGAGGGCGTGGAGCACCCGGAACAGCGGGAGCAGCTCCTGGCCCTGGGCTGCACCCGGTTCCAGGGCTTCCTGTTCAGCGCGCCGCTGACGCACGAACAATTCGTCGCGCGACTGCATCGGCCGTAGACGAGGCCGGCCGATTCAGTCGCGAGCGGCCGGGTCTTCCAGCCCGCAACCCAGCGCGCCGCGCCGGCGCAGGGACAGATCCGTTTGCCGGCGCTCCTCTCCGGGGCATTCCCGGTACAGCACGATCCGGCTGCCGCCTTCCTCCTTTGCCACGTACATCGCGCGGTCGGCGCGCTGCAGCAACGCCTCCACATCGTCCCCGTCCTCGGGGTAGAGCACCGCCCCCATGCTGAGCCCGACGCGAACCGACTCGCGATTCACCTCCACCGGCTCCTCGAAGCGTTCGATCAGCTTGAGTCCGACCCCCGTCACCGCATCCGGATCACGCACATTCTCCAGCAGCAGCACGAATTCGTCGCCGCCCACGCGGGCCACCACGTCGCTCTCGCGCACGCCCTCGCGCAGACGCCGCGCCACGGTCACGAGCATCACGTCGCCGGCATCGTGTCCCAGGCGATCGTTGATCGGTTTGAAGCCGTCGAGATCGCAGACCACCAGGGCCAGGCCGGTGCCGGCGCGCTGGGCCCGGCGCAGGGCCTGCTGAATATGCTCCTGCAGCAGACTGCGATTGGGCAGGCCGGTCAGGGAGTCATGATGGGCCTGGTGCCACAGGCGCTCCTCGGAGGCCTTGTCGCGGGTGATGTCACGGACCATCCCGAGGACCTGCACGGCGCGGCCTTGGGCGTCCCGATCGATTTCGCCCTCGACCCGCACATGGCGCAGCCCGCCGTCCGCGCGCACCACCCGGTGATCCACCCGGTAATAGGCCTCGTGATCCAGCGCCTCGTTGGTGGCGCGGCGCACCCGCGTACGGTCGTCCGGATGGATGGCTCGCATGTAGGCCTCGAACCCCGCGGTATCGGTTTGCGGGTCGAGCCCGAACAGATCGAATACATGCGTGGACCAGTTCATCCGCAGACCACGAATATCCCAGTCCCAGTAACCGGCCCCGGCAATCCGCTGGGCCTCTTCCAGGCGCTCGGTGGTCTCCTGCAGGGCCGCGGTTCGCCGGGCCACCGCCGCCTCCAGCCCGGCCTGCGTCTCGCGCAGGCGCGCCTCGATCTGCTGGCGCCCCTCCAGTTCCTTGTGCAAGGCGGCGTGATCACGCCAGATCCTCCGGCGCACCCGCACCCACATCAGCGCAATCATCAGCATGGTCAGGACGGTGGCCACCAGCATCACCTGCTGCGCCTGTTCATGGCGCTGCGCCATGGCCGCCACCGCCTCCTCGTTATCACGTTCGAAGGCCGCGAGGATAGCCTCCATCTGCTCCAGCACATCCTCCTGTACCGGCATTGCGTCCGCATACAGGATCGCCAGCGCCTCGTTGCGCCCACCCGCCAGGGCAATGTCGAGGAGCTCGGACAGGATCGGGGCACCGGTCGCGGTCAGCGCACGCAGTTCGGCCAGCAGCGCGGCGTCGCGTGGGGTCCGGGCCAGTAATTCCGCACCCTCGCGGGCCTCCAGGAAGCGCTCGGCCAGCTCGCGAAACTCCCGCTGGTAGCGATCCTGCAGGGCCGGGTCCTCGGCACTGATCACCAGCGAGGCGCGCAGCATGCGCTCGCGCACGAGGCTGCGCATGCGATGCACGCGGTCCACCTTCTGCACGTACTCCTCGGTAAGGGCCTGGACGTCGTACTGCAGCTGCTGCACCCGAAGCCAGCTGGCGACGGCGACCACCGCGACCAGCAGCAGCACCACAACAAAGGCGCCGGTCAGCCCGGGCACGAAGGGACGCGGGGCCATCGCGTCTCAATCCCAGCCGGGGACGGGCCGGTCCATGGACGCACCCGCACCCGACGAGGCACCACAAACCGCTGTCGCATCCTTGACGCGCATCCCGCTCCCCCTGTTTGATCGACCACATCCGCACGATCCAGGCGGGGAGGGTGCCGCGAGATGTCCACCAATACAAGCAAATACGGCGACCGGATGTCTGCCGCGCACGCGGAGTCGTCCGCTCCCGTAGCGCAGCTGGCGACACTGGAGAAGGCCTACCTAAGCGCCGCCTACTGCCTGGAGATCGAGGGCAGCAGCCGAGTTCTGTACATCGACCAGCCCGCGGAGGATGTCACGACCTGGATGGCCGGGCGGGACATGCAGCGCCTGGTCCTGTTCACCGCCTGCAATCCGGGCAGCCGACCGGGCACCGAGGGTGAAAACATCCAACGCCAGCGCCGGCTGGAGCAGACCGTGGCCGAGCACGGCCTGCGCGCATGGCCTGCCCGCAATCGCGACCCGCGCGGCCAGTGGCCGGACGAACCGGGCCTGGCCATCGCGGACCTGCCCGACGACCTGCTGGCGCGCTGGCTGGAGGCCTTCGGCCAGAACGCAGCCGTGCTGCTGGAACCGCCGGCTCGGCCCCGGCTGGTATGGCACCCGGGGCTAGGCAAGTAGCGTGCCGCCTACAGCGGCAGGCGACCGCCCGAGGCGACCACGATCGTCACCAGACCGATGACGGTGTTGATCCCGACCAGGATGCGGATCTGCCCCAGCCGGCGCAGGCCTTCCTCGGTATCGTTTGCCGCAATCGCCTTGCGCATGCGCCGATAGGGAGCGAAGAACACATGGGCGAAGATCGCCATCATGATCAGACCCAGCAGCAGCATGGTATGCACGCTGGGATGCACATCACCCATGCCGCCGAACACCCCGAAGATCAGGTAGAAGCCGGTCACCAGGATCACCAGGACCGAGGCCCAGACCCAGGGGAAGAAGCGCGCGAACACACCCTCCCAGAGCTTCAGCCGCGCCGGCCCCTCGAGCTGCTGCCCGGCCACCGGGCGCAGGAACATGTAAGCGAAGAACATACCGCCCACCCAGATCACCACGGCCAGTACATGCAGCACGTTTGCCAGTGCGTATCCCGTCATTGCCTGCTTCCTTTTGTCGTTACGGATGTGGCCCGCAGTGTAGCCGCCCGCGTGCACGGCTGCCGAGCCCCCCGACCGCACACGCGTGCGGATTGATCAGTAGAATGGCGGGTCCGCATGCAGCAATCGCGGCCCTATCAAGATTCAACCCGGCAGTACAAGGAGTCCACATGTCGCGCGAGATCATCCAGACCGAAAACGCCCCGGCCGCCATCGGCCCCTACTCGCAGGCCGTGCGTACCGGCGACACCCTGTACCTGTCCGGCCAGATCCCGCTGGACCCGGCCACCATGGAACTGGTCGACGGCGGCATCGAGGACCAGATCCGCCAGGTGTTCGCCAACCTCCAGGCTGTCCTGGAGGCGGCGGGAGCCAGCACCGCCGATATCGCCAAACTGAACATCTTCCTGATCGACCTGGCTCACTTCCCGCTTGTGAACAAGATCATGAGCGAAGTCTTCAACGAGCCCTACCCGGCACGTGCCGCGATCGGCGTGGCCGCCCTGCCCAAGGGCGCCCAGGTGGAAATGGACGCCATCGCCTGGTGCCCGCGCGACTGATCGCGCTGCGCGAACCCAACCGGTGGAGCTGCAGGTCCCGCTGACCGCGCTGAAGGGTGTCGGCCCGGCGGTGGCGGAACGACTGGAGCGTCTGGGTCTGGAGCAGGCCGGGGACCTGCTGTTCCATCTGCCCCTGCGCTTCGAGGATCGCACGCGCCTGACGCCGATTGCCGCGCTGCGTCCGGGGCTGGCTGCACTGTTCGAGGGGCGCGTCACCCACTCCGAGGTGGTCCACCGCCGCCGGCGCATGCTGGTGGTCACCCTGGCCGACGGCCAGGCCCAGGTCCTGCTGCGGTTCTTTCACTTCGGGGCCAACCAGCAGCGCCGCCTGAGCCCCGGCACGTGCATCCGCGCCTTCGGCGAGCCCCGCGGCATGCCCGGCGCACTGGAGTGCGTGCACCCGGAGATCCAGACCGTGGGCGATAGCCCGCCGGCGATGGAGTCGCACCTGACCCCGATCTACCCGACCACCGAGGGCGTGTCGCAAAAGCTGCTGCGCCAGCTGGTCGCGCACGCCCTCCCGGGGATGCAGGCCCTGCCCGACCTGCTTCCGGAACTGCCCCGGCAGGGCCTGCCTGGCCTGCATAGCGCCCTCGAGCAGCTCCATCACCCACCGGCGCAGGCCGACGCACTGGCCGCCCTGGACACCCCGGAAAACCGCAGCCCGGCGCGCACGCGGCTGGCCCTGGAAGAGCTCTGCGCCCACCAACTCGCGCGCATGCAGCAGAGCCGGATGCCCGCGGACACACGCAGCGCCCCGGTCATCCAGCCCTCGGGGGCGCTGTGGCAACAACTGCGCGGGCAGCTCCCCTTCGAACCCACCGGCGCACAGGAGCGTGTTACCGCAGAGATCCTGGCCGACCTCGCGCGCCCGCAGCCGATGAACCGTCTGGTCCAGGGCGATGTCGGCTCCGGCAAGACCCTGGTCGCGGTCGCAGCCGCGCTGGCGGCGGTGGAGGCCGGCTATCAGGTGGCGTTCATGGCCCCGACCGAACTGCTCGCCCGCCAGCACGGGCGCAATCTTGCCCAGTGGATGGAACCACTGGGCGTCGCGATCGCCTGGCTGGGCGGGCGCCAGACGGCCAGCGAGCGCGGCCAGCTGCTCGCGGAACTGGCCAGCGGGCAGCGCCAGGTCGCGATCGGGACCCACGCCCTGTTCCAGGAGGAGGTGCGGTTTCATCATCTGGGGCTCGCAATCATCGACGAACAGCACCGCTTCGGCGTGCACCAGCGCATGGCCCTGCGCGACAAGGGCAACGGCCGGATGCCGCATCAGCTGATCATGACCGCCACCCCGATCCCGCGCACGCTGGCCATGGCCCTGTACGCGGAACTGGCCAGTTCGGTCATCGACGAACACCCGCCCGGGCGCACCCCGGTACGCACCGCGCTGATCAGCCACGAGCGCCGTGACGAGGTCATCGAACGCATCCGCGCCGCCTGCGGCTCCGGCACCCAGGCCTACTGGGTCTGCCCGCTGGTGGAGGAATCGGAACAACTGGAGGCGGAATCGGCCGAGGCCACCGCCGAACGCCTGCGCGAGGCGTTGCCGGAGCTGACCATCGGACTGGCCCACGGACGCATGAAGGGACCCGAGCGCGATGCGGTGATGGAGCGCTTCCGCGCGGGCGCGATCGACCTGCTGGTGGCAACCACCGTGATCGAGGTCGGCGTCGACGTCCCCAACGCCAGCCTGATGATCATCGAGAATGCCGAACGCATGGGGCTGTCGCAGCTGCACCAGCTGCGCGGCCGGGTCGGGCGCGGCAGTGCCGCCTCGGCCTGCGTGCTGCTTTACCGTCCGCCACTGGGCGATACCGCACGCGAGCGCCTGGAGGCGATGCGCCGCACCGACGACGGCTTCGAGATTGCGGAGGTGGATCTCAAGCTGCGCGGTCCGGGCGAACTGCTGGGCACGCGCCAGACGGGCGATCGCAGCTTCCGCGTCGCCGACTGGTCACGCGACCAGGACCTGCTCGACGAGGCCACCACCCTTGCCGCACGCATCGAGAAGGACCCGGCGCGCGCCGCCGCCCTGATCGAACGCTGGCTGGGCACCGCCACCCGCTACGCGACCGTGGGATAGCCCAAAAACGAAGGGCGAATCCACCACGAAGCGCACGAGGAAGGTCAAAAGCTTTCCACCACAGAGTTGACGCCCCGTCCGGGGACGACGCGCTATCGCGCAGGAAACAGCGGGTGTTGATGATGACCGCCATCGGGCCTTTTGAGGCGCATCAGAAAGGCCACGATCGTTTTGCAGCGGGCAGGGTGCGGATGAGCGCAGCGAATCGCATCGGCCTCACGGAATGATCCGGGCCCCGATGCGTTTCGCTGCGCTCAACACATCCTACCCTCTTCGTGTCTTCCTTCGTGTCTTCGTGGCTAAGACCATCAGGGCCTTAGCAGCGGGCCCTCGACGGCGTCGCGGGCCTCGCGGCCGGCGAGCTGTTCGATCAGGGTCAGGGCGAAGTCCATCGCGGCACCCGGGCCACGGCCGGTGATCAGGCGCCCGTCGATCTCCACCGGGGCACCGGTGGACGGGATCCCCGCCTCGTCCAGCGCGCCGGTGAAGGCCGTCACGGTGCGGCCCTCCAGCAGCCCGGCCTCGGCCAGCGCCTTGGGCCCAGCGCAGATCGCGGCCAAGTGGCCATCGCGTTCGGCCTGCGCCCGCAGCAAACCCTGCACCCGGGCGTCGTCGCGCAGGTGATTGGCGCCGGGCAGGCCACCCGGCAGGACGATCAAGTCAAAGGACCGATCCAGCACCTGATCAACCGTGGTATCCGGCTGGATGACCGTGCCCCGCGAGCAGGTCACCGGCCCGGGCTCCAGCCCGGCCACGGTGACCTCGAATTGCGCCCGGCGCAGCAGGTCGATGATCGTGACCGCCTCCAGTTCCTCGGCCCCGGCGGCCAGGGGCACCAGTACGTTCGGCATCAATCCTCCCTGTCCACCGCGCTCAGCGGCGGTTGTAGAAGTTCAGGCCCTTCAGGAGATTCAGCGCCTCGTTCATACCGTAATCGCGCTCGGCCAACGTTTCGCCATTGTCTTCGTCCGCATCCACAGATTCCGGCAGGCCGTCACGGCCCATGCGGGCACCGCCATTTTCGCTGTCGGAGCGCTGCACCACGAGCTGCTGCAGGCGGATGTCCGGGTCAATCCCGTCCTCGTTGATGGCACGGCCATCAGGCGTGAAGTAACGCGCGGTGGTCAGCTTGATCCCGGTGTTCTGGGTCAGCGGCAGGATGGTTTGCACCGAACCCTTGCCGAAGGTGTTCTGACCCATAACCACGGCCCGCCGGTGGTCCTGCAACGCACCCGCCACGATCTCGGAGGCGGAGGCCGATCCGCGATTGACGAGGACGACCATCGGCGCGCCTTTGAGAACATCCCCCGGCGAGGCCTGGTAGCGGAACTGCGAATCCTCCAGCCGACCTTCGGTGTAGACGATCAGGCCTTCTTCGAGGAAGGCGTCCGAGACGCCCACAGCGCCCGTCAGAATGCCACCGGGGTTGTTGCGCAGATCCAGCACGAGCCCCTGCAGCTCGCCCTGTTCCTGCAGGTCTTCGATCGCCCGCACCAAGTCGCGTGCCGTGCGCTGCTGGAAATTGCTGATGCGTACGTAGCCGAAGCCGTCCTCCAGGATCTCGGAGCGCACGCTCTGCACCTGGATCACGTCGCGGGTGATGGTGATTTCTTTCGGGCGGTCCTCGCCATCGCGCAGGATGGTCAGGGTGATGTCCGAGCCTTTCTCGCCGCGCATCTTGGCGACCGCGTCGGACAGGGACATACCCTTCACCGACTCGCCATCCAGGCGAATGATCAGGTCACCGGCCTCGACCCCGGCACGGCTGGCCGGGGTGTCATCGATCGGCGCGATGACCTTGACGAAGCCGTCTTCCATGCCAACCTCGATGCCCAGACCGCCAAACTCGCCGGAGGTCCCGACCTGCATGTCCTCGAAGTCCTGTTCGTCCAGATAGGCCGAATGCTGGTCAAGACCGGACAGCATCCCCTGGATCGCATTGTCCAGGAGATCCTTGTCTTCGACCTCGGTGACGTAATTGCGCTTGATGCGCATGTATACGTCAGTGAAGCGCTGCAGATCTTCTACTGGCAAAGCGGATTGCGCGCCATTGTCGCGGTCGGCGTAGACCGCCACCGAGACACTCAACATGACCCCGACAACCAGTCCGACGATCAGGGAGTATCCGGTGCGACAAGACTTGCTCATTACCTTTCCTCGTTCACTTGAGGTGATTTGTGTGAAGATGGTAGCACCCGCAATGTGACGGCTGCCTGAATGCACGCCACCGATCGGCCTTTTGCCGGGGCATGGGCGCATTCCATCTTTTTCCCTCTACTGAGAGGGCCACCAGCTCTCGGGGTTCAATGGTCCGCCGTTGTGACGGATCTCGAAGTAAAGCCCGGGCGCAATCGCCTCGCTGCCCTCGCCCGCCACGGCCAGTTGCTCGCCAGCACCCACGGTCTCGCCTTCCGCCACCAGGATCTCCTCTACATTGGAGTAGAGCGTCAGATAGCGCTCCCCATGATCGACGATCACCAGGAAGCCGTAGCCCTGCATCCAGTCGGCGTAGACCACCTGGCCGTAGTGCACTGCGCGCACCGCCGTGCCGTTATCGACCGCCAGCACCGCGCCACGCCAGCGCGAGCGCAGGCGGCTACCACGGGACTCGTTGAAACTGCGGATCACGCGGCCTTCGGCCGGACGCGGAAGCTCGCCCTCCAATTCCACGAAGGCCACGTCCGGCCGTTCGGGGGTGGACTCGCGGGGTGCCGCGGCACGCGCCGCGCTGCGAGCCTCGACCTCCTCGATCACCGTCTCCAGGGTCTCGGCATTGCGCGCCAGGCGCTCCAGTTCCAGCGACTCGTCCTCGATCACCGCCTCCAGCTCCGCCATCGCCTGGCGCTGGTGCGCCTCCTCGCGTTCCAGATCCGCGACCGCCGCGCGGGCCTGCTCTTCCCGTTCTGCCAGCACCGCCCGCTCCCGCGCGAGGTTCTCGCGCGCCGTCTCCAGCGCCTCGATGCGGTCGCGCAACACGACCAGGGCCTGCTCGCGCGCCTCGCGGATGCGCGCGGCAAACGCGGCCTGATGGCGGTGCTCCGCAGACTGACCGTCGCTCCGTCCGGGATGGCGTTCGCCCTGCCACTGATCGCGCACCAGGCGAGCCGCGGCGCGGCGTTCTGCCTCCAGCCGCTCCCGGGCCTCGTCCACACGGTCCTCCTGGTCGGCGACCACCGCCTCCTGACGCGAACGCGCCCGCGCCAGCTCGCGCAGCTCCTGGCGCGAGGCCTCGGTCCCGCGAGCAGCCTCCGCGAGCAGCCCTTCCAGCTGCTGCAGGGCCGCGTAACGCTCTTCCTGGCTACGCTCCAGGTCCTGGATGGCCTCGCGCGTCTCGCGCAGCTCCGCCTCCGGTTCCAGCGCCACGGCGCTGACCGGCCACAGAAAACAGAGCAACGCACCGCACCACAAAAGGGCGCGTGAACCGCTTGGATGACTCAAGATTGCGCAAATTCGCATATCGGGGTACGTTTAGGTTCTTATATTCTGACCCAGTTGCGAGGGCCTTCCCTCGCGAGCAAGAGAGGCATGCCGTGAGCAACGAAACGGTTGAAGACGAAATGTACGTCGAAGACGGTTTGATGTCCCAGGACGAAGACATCGAGCGGGCCTCGCGCTCGCTCAAGGCCATGTCCCACCCGCTGCGTCTGAAGATCCTCTGCATTCTCGGCGATCGCGAAATCAGCGTACAGGAAATCGTCGATCAGGTCGGGACGTCGCAGAGCAACATCTCGCAGCATCTCGGCATCCTGCGCGACAAGGGCATCCTCGCCACGCGCAAGGACGCCAACCGGGTCTACTACCGGGTGGGGGACTCCCGGACCCTGCGCCTGATCGGTATGATGCAGGACGTTTTCTGCAGTTCCTGACACCCACCCCTCCGATCCGGTCTCCCGAATGCTTGAACGCCTGCCCGAATTTCTCGCCAACCACCCCATCCTGACCGGCGCCCTGCTGGCGGTGATCGGGATGATCCTGTTCGTCGAACTGCGACGCCTGAACCGCAAGTATCGCTCGCTCTCGCCGGTCGAGGCGGTGCGCGTGATCAACCAGGACGACGCCCTGGTGCTGGATGTGCGCGAGGACAACGAAGTCGCCTCCGGGCGCATCGGCGGCGCCAAGCATATCCCGCTCGGCAGCCTGAAAAAGCGCATGGGCGACATCGAGAAATACAAGGACAAACCGGTAGTGGTGTACTGCCGCAGCGGCAACCGCTCCGCCAGCGCCGCGCAGCAACTGACCGCGGCCGGGTTCGAGGACGTAGTCAACCTGCAGGGCGGCATCCAGGCCTGGCAATCGGCCAACATGCCCATCAAGAAGAAGTAATGCAGTTCGAGGTCTACTCCAGCGGGCGCTGTCCATTCTGCCTGCTCGCGCGGCGCCTGCTCAATCAGCGTGGCTACCCGTTCGCGGAGTACGCCGTCGACCGCGAACCCGGTCTGCGCGCGGAGATGGAACAGCGCGCCGCCGGCCGCAGCTCGGTCCCGCAGATCTTTCTCGGCGACACACACATCGGCGGCTTCGACGAACTGCAGGCGATGGACAGTAACGGCCAACTGGCGCGCCTGGCCAGCGAGGCCGGCCTCGAAGCCCCGACCGACAACGCCTCCGGATAAACACGCGCCGCCGCCGGCAACGGGCGGCAAACGGGATCGCCCTGGCGACCCCGAAAAACACCGCTCATCCCCCTTACAATGCCCCGATTCCAGACGACTGCGAGACAACATCATGGCTGAAGAGAAGAATTCCCCGAAGAGCGGCAACGGCGCGGCCCAGGCCGAACAGAGTGACCGGCCCGACTTCTCCATCCAGAAGGTCTTCATCAAGGACCTGTCCTTCGAGGCGCCGGAATCCCCCGAGGTATTCATGCGCGAGTGGAAGGGCGAGACCAACATCCAGCTGAACACCAACGCACGTCCGATCGACGAGGCCGCCGGCGCCTTCGAGGTGGAACTGGGCCTGACCGTGACCACCGAATCCGACGGCAAGACCGCCTATCTGGTCGAAATCAAGCAGGCCGGCGTGTTCATTCTGCGCAATTTTGCCGAGGATCAGCGCAACCACCTGCTGGGTGCCTACTGCCCCAACGTGCTGTTCCCGTTCGCCCGCGAAACGGTGGCCGACCTGGTACTGAAGGGCGGCTTCCCGCAGCTCCTGCTACAGCCGGTCAACTTCGAGTCGCTGTATGCCCAGCACCTGCAGGAACAGAAGCAACAGGCCGGCGGGGAACAGGCCGAGCCCACGCAACAGGCCTGACGCGAGGCGCAACCGATGCGTATCGCGGTCCTCGGAGGCGGCTGCTGGGGCACGGCGCTGGCGGTGCATGCGGCCCGCCTGCATGCCGACGTCGCCCTGTGGGTGCGCAATGACGCCACGGGTGAGCAACTGGAACGCGAGCGCGAGAACGCCCGCTACCTTCCCGGCCTGCGCCTCCCGGACAACCTGCGCATCAGCGCCGACCCTGCGACCATCGAGGGCCGCGAGCTGGTCCTGATCGCAGTCCCCTCCGGCGCCTTCCGCGAAACCCTGCGCTGGATCGCCCCGCGCCTCGCACGCGACCAGGTGGTCGCCTGGGCCACCAAGGGCCTGGAGACGGCAACCGGGGCCTGGCTGCACGAGATTGCCGAACAGGAACTGGGGCCCGAGCGCCCGCCCGCTCTGATCTCCGGCCCATCCTTCGCCGCCGAGGTGGCGCAGGAGCAGCCGACCGCGCTGTCCGTGGCCTCCAGCGACGAGGGCCACATGGATTGCCTGGTTGCGGCCCTGCACGGGCGCTCGCTGCGCCTGTACCGCAATACGGACGTGATCGGCGTGGAACTGGGCGGCGCGCTGAAGAACGTGCTCGCGGTCGCCACCGGTATTGCCGACGGCGCCGGGTTCGGGGCCAATGCGCGCGCCGCCTTGATGACCCGCGGGCTGGCCGAGATCCAGCGCTTCGGCGCGGCGGTCGGCGCACGCCCGACCACCCTCACCGGCCTCTCCGGACTGGGGGACATGATCCTCACCTGCACCGACAACCAGTCGCGCAACCGGCGCCTGGGCCGGATGCTGGGCGAAGGCCTAGATCTCGACACCGCCCGCGCGCGGGTGGGACAGTCGGTGGAGGGCGTAGAGACCGCCCGGGTCGCCGTCGCGCGGGCGAAGGCACTGGAAGTGGACATGCCGATCTGCGCCGAGGTGCACGCGGTGCTCTACCAGGGCCGCCCGGTGCACGACACTGTGCGCCGGCTGCTGGAACGCGACGCCACCCGCGAAGAGGACTGACCCGCGTCCGCAAAAGCCCCGCGCGACACCCGCACAATCGCCCGTACGCTCCGGTCGGACTACCGTGGCCCTCACACGCGAACGCAACGGAGAACCGCATGAGCAAGGCCTGGAAGGAACTGGACCTGGAAGGTGGCGGCCTGCAGGCGGTCAACGCCCGCCTCGCTCGCGAGATGCGCACCCGCCCTGCGGCCTACGCTGCGTGGATCCTGTTCCCGCTCGGGCTGCATCGCTTCTACCTGCACGAGCCGCTGGGCGGCGCCGGCTTCCTGGCACTCAGTGCGGCCACCCTGGCCCTCGCCGGATTTGGCCCCGCCGCCTGGTGGTTGCTACCGCTGATTATTGGCGTGTCATGGGCGCTGGTGGACCTGTGGTGGATCGACCGTCGGGTGACCGACTACAACAAGGAGCTACGCAAGCAGCTCTTCCTGCGCAAGGGCCACAAGCCACCGCAGGACTACCGTGGCCGCTACACCAGCGACGAAGACGCCCGCCGCGAACTGGACGAATACCAGCAGATCAAGGAAGCCGAAAAGCCCGGGCAATCAGGCCTGGCCGGTCGCAACGACCCGGCCCGCGACGCCGGCGGCAAGCGCCGCATGCCCAGCTTCAACGAACAGGAAGCCATGCTGCGCCAGATGCGCAAGGACAAAAACAAAGGCGACGGGAACAACTGACCGCCGCCTTCACAAGTTCACCGAGGTTGCGCCGCCCCCGGTTGCGGCCACGCCCGACAGCATGGCCCGTGGCGCTCAGTTCTCGCCGGGGCGCCACACGCCACTGGCATCCTGCGGCGGCGGGGCGGTCTGCTTGCGGCTCTCGACGTCCACGAACACCGACTCGGTAAATTCGGAGAGCTGCTTGAGGTACTCCTTGCGCTCGTTCACCGACTCCGGCATCTGCGCGACCATGAACCCGGTGATCGCGCTCAGGTACTGCACGGCCACGATGGGTTGCTGCGCCTTCGGGTCCACCTCGGTCAGCAGATCCTGGACCTTCTGAATCAACTCGCCGGACAACTGCAGGGTATCGCTCATGGGGTTCCTCTCGCGGTTCGTGAAATCGTTGCGCACAGGCTACGGCAAGCCCCGCCACCCCGAAAGTGAACGCAAGATGCGCGGGCCTTTCCCTCCCTGGTGTGTTCAACACGAAGCGCGCGAAGGCTCGAAGAAGGTAAGTTCAAGAGCGATTTGAACCACAGAGGGCACGGAGAGAATCAGGGTTGAAGGGCAAGGCGGATCGAACGGCGCCTTCGCCACCCAGGCGTTACCGCGTTCCTTTCTTTCCTCCGTGCCTTCTGTGGTGCAAAGGCTTTTGACCTTCTTCGTGTGCTTCGTGGTGGAAAACTGGGACCGTCAGGAGCGACGAGGGTCGTCGTCTTCGTCACGGGCCTCGGGGGCATCGTCGTCCATATCAAAGTCCTCGTGGACGCGATCCGGCGGAATGGTCCACGGCTCGCTGGGGGCGACCGTATGCTCGCCCGGGCGTGGGGCATAGCGCTCGTCTTCCAGGGCGCGCATCAGGCCCACCACCATCATCAGCATCACCAGCGAGAACGGCAGCGCGGCCAGGATGACTGCATTCTGCAAGACCTCCAGCCCGCCGGCCAGCAGTAGCACGCCGGTCACCAGACCGATCATCGCACCCCACAGGATCAGGTGGATCGCCCGATGTTCAGTGGAGCCATGGGCCAGAAGGGTGTTGATGACCACGATGCCGGCATTGGCCGAGGTCAGCAGGTAGGTCGCGATCAGCACCGTAATCAGGACGGCCCCGCTCTTCGCGATCAACCAGGGTTCCAGGGTCTCCATGGTGGCGAAGGTTGCCATGGTCAGGTCCTCCGCCACCTGATCGGCAATGTTCGCGATGCCCTCAACCTCGGCGTGCAGGGCCGTACCGCCCAGCAGCGCGAGCCAGAAGAAGGTGATCAGGGTCGGCACCAGCAGCACACCCATCACGAACTCGCGCAGGGTGCGCCCGCGCGAGATGCGCGCGATGAACAGCCCGACGAACGGCGCCCAGGCCAGCCACCAGCCCCAGTAGAAGACCGTCCAGTCGGAGTGCCACTCGTCCAGGTGGTGCGCATGGGTGTACAGCGACAGCCCCAGCAGGTTCTGCATGTAACTGCCACTGGACTGCACCACCAAGGCCAGCAAGTACTGGGTTGGACCCCATACCAGCAGGAGTCCAAGCAGAGCGACACTAAGCCACAGGTTGGCCTGGCTGACCCGCTGCACCCCGGCCTGCATCCCGGCCACCACCGACACGATCGCGGTCACCGTCAGCAGCGCCGTCAGCAGCAGGAGACCGCGATCCCCTTCCAGCGAGAGGCCCACGGTATGCGCCAACCCGGCCTCCAGCTGCTGGATACCCAGCCCCAGAGTCGTTGCGATCCCGAAGACCGTGGCCACGATGGCGAGCAGATCCACCAGATCGCCCGGCCAGGTATGACTGTACTTGCCGATCAGCGGGTGCAGGGCCGAGCGCAGCGCCAGCGGCTGGCCCTTGCGGAAGCTGAAATAGGCCAGGATCAGTGCCAGCAGCGCGAACACACCCCAGGCATTCAGCCCCCAGTGGAAATACGTCAGCACCATCGACATGTCGGCGGCGGCCGCCTGGTTGCCGTTCTCGGCCAGAAACGGGTTGCCGCCGTAATGCGACAGCGGCTCGGCCACCGCCCAGAACAGCAGGCCGACGCCCATGCCGGCGGCGAACAGCATCGACAGCCAGGACAGCGTGGTGAACTCCGGGACCTCGTCGTCGCGCCCCAGGCGCACGTCCTTGTAGCGCCCGACCCCGAGCCAGATCACCATGACCAGGAAGAAGGCCATGATCACCACGTAGTACCACTCCAGCAGCGGCGTCACGAAGGCGCGCGCATCCCCCACCACTGCGCCCAGCTGCTCGGTTCGATAAACCCCCAGCAGGGCGATGATCACCACAAGCATCAGCGCCAGCGGCGCAACACGCGGGTTCAGCCCCTTGAACGGGCCGCGGGTGGCAACGTTGTACATCTCGCGTCCTTTCGCTTGCGCGATGGATGTATTTCAGGACCGGACCTTTGCCGATCCAGGCCGGCAGATCAAGGGCCGGTGGCGCCCGCCGGTTGTACGCGGATGCCCATGCGGAAATCCTGAATGACCTGATGCACGAACGCCAGCTTGGCGATCGCGGTAGCGGTCAGCACGAAGGGGTAGACATGCGAGTGACCCATGCTGCGATTCAGGCTGTTCAGGGCGCTGACCAGCGGCAGCCAATGCTCCAGAAGCAAATCGAAGTCCACCGTGGCATAGGCATCAAAAGCCGGCAGATTCCCCTGCGCGCCCAGCCGCGCCGACGGCCCGGCGACGGGTTCGATGTCCATGTTGTAGGCGGAGGCCGTGTCCAGCGTATCCACGATGTGCATATAGTGGGCCCAGGTCTCGGCCCAGTCTTCCCAGGGGTGGGAGCTGGCATAGGCGGACACGAACGAGGCCTGCCAATCCGCCGGCGGACCACCGGTGTAATGGCGCCGCAGGGCCTCGTCGTAGTCCGCACGCTCGTCGCCGAAGCGCTCGCGAAAATCGGTATGCCAGTGGCTACCGCGAATCAATCGATCCCAGTAGTAGTGCGCGGACTCATGGCGAAAGTGGCCGAGAATGGTGCGATAGGGTTCGGCCATCGCCTCGCGCATGCGCTCGCGCACCGCGGGATCGGCCTCGGCGATATTGATGGTAATGAGCCCATGCGAATGGCCGGTGACCACGCCCCCGCCCTCGCGGAACTCCGGGGCCGGATCGGCCAGGAAATCAAACGCAATCCCCCCAGGATCGCTTTTCCGCGGCACCACCGGCAGGCCCAGGCGCAACAGGCCATATACCAGGCGTCGCTTCTCGGCCTCCAGACGCTCCCACAGCCGCGCATTGCCCGGCACACTGAGGTCCGGGATGGTGCGATTCAGGCGGCAGGCGCGACAGAACGGCTCGGCTTCTTCATGTGGCACCATCCAGTTGCACACCGCGTCTACCGCATAGTGCCGGCACTGGCGATAAAACAGCCCGTCCGGCTCGTCCGCCACCCGCCACAGGCCACCGGGGATCGGGCGCCCACGGGCGCCCACGGCCTCCCCCGCCGGCACCAGGGCGGAGACCTCCAGGCGGTCCGGCAGGAATCCCAGCCGGTGGCCGCAGCGGGTACAGAAGGTGTTGTCGAAATACACCCCCTGCCCACAGACCTCGCACTCGAATAACTGCATCGCGCTCCCCGTTGGCTGGCCTGCCGAGGATGTCCAGGCGGCAGGCATGCCTTCAGACTACGCCGATCCCGTGGCGCCGTCGCGGCGGCACGCACCACCGCAGACGGCAGTCAGTCCCCCTGTACGCCGGACAAAAGCCCGTCCACTCGCTCCAGCACCAGTGGATGGGACAGGATGCCGGCGTGCGTGGTCGCCACCCCGAAGACCGAGGCCGCCTCGCGCTGCGCAGGCGGGTGCAGCATGCTGGCGAGAGTGACCACCCCGTCCGCAGTGGCGCGCGCGCCTCCCTCCCCGCGCTGGTAGCCAAACAGCAGGTGCAGCTCGGTCACCTCCGTGTTGGCATCCGCGAACAGGCCTTCCAGGTAATCGCTGCCCGGGGCCATGTCGCGCCATACCGGAATGACCACCGGCGAACGATCGACACCCTGCTGGGCGCGTTCGTGTCCGGCCCAGGGGGTGGACAGGGTGATCATCGCCGGCACGGTCGCCGCCGCCTCGCGCCGGGCGCGCTCGTTCAGGAAGCCGCGCGCGATCAGCCCGCCCATGCTGTGTGCCACCACCGGCAGTGACTCGACGCCGTGGCGCACCTCCAGCTCCTCGACCACCTGTTCCAGGTGCGCCGCGGCCGACTGCAGTGGCAGCCCGGAGGCGTAATAGTAGAACCACGGCTGGTAACGCTCTCGGTCAAGCCCCTCCAGCAGCCCGGCGAAGTCCCGCGGCGAGCCGTTCATCCCGTGCACGAACAGCACGGGCGTCCGAGCGGGATCGTATGGCTCAAGAAAGTACACCCCGGCATACCCCGCCAGCACGAAATCCAGGGGGCGCCACTGGCTGCCCCGCGCCACCTCGTTCGCGAAACGCGGATCCTCCAGATGGGCGATCTCGCCGTAGGCCGTCACCCGGCCCAGGCTCAGCGGCGCCGCGCCGTCCCCAGGACCCCGTGTATCCGGCAGGCGAATGGCGTGCGCCAGGCGATCATTCCCGTTCACGCGGATATCGATCCCGGTCAGCCGACCGCCAGGACCACAATCCAGCGAATCGCCGCCCGCGACGTGCTGGACCGGTGCGCCGGCCGGATGCGTGCGATCACCATCCTCGTCGCGGAAGGCCAGCACGCTGTAACGACCAGGCTCCAGGGCAAAGAACCAGCTCCCGCCGCGCGCGCTCACCACGTGGTCCGCCGGTTCGGGCACAACGGCGCCGGCGACCGGCTCGCGGAACACCGCCACCACATAGGGCCCGGTCCGTTCCGACCCATCCGCCCCTTCGTTCGATCCTACCGTACCGCTGATCACACAGGCCCCGCCCATCCGCGCCAGCTGCTCGCGCGCATCCAGCAGCGAACACCCCACCAGTCCCATCACCACCGCCAGGACCGCATACACCCGCAACACACCCATTCCGAACATCCCTATCCGACAGCTCCCAGACCCCGAGTGTAGCGAGCCGGCAATCGTGGCGCTGCCTGGTGCCCACCTACCGCAACATCCGCCCCCCTGCCGCAAGATCTTGGAAGCCACCCCCACGTGAACCAGCCAGACTTACAGGCAAAAGCCGCTCCGGACGGACACCCGCCCGGTCAGCCACACCACGACACGCCCACCCGGAGCGCGCCGGGTGAAGCCATGACCCACAGGAGGTGCACCATGTTCAAACGCGATATCCCACCCACCGCGGCCATACCCCGCCTTGCCTCTGCCGCCGCCCTCGCGCTGGTCGCCGCCTGGACGGTCGCGACGGCGGACCAGGGCCCGGCCTTCATCCACGAACCCGATTCCCCCGATCTCGAATGGGGCCCGTGCCCGGACTTCATGCCGGATGGCTGCCGGCTCGCCGTGCTGCAAGGTGACCCGGCGCAGCCCAATGCCGACGTCTTCTTCCTCCTCCCCGGCAACAGCACCGCGCCCCACCACTGGCACACCAGCGCCGAACGCATGGTGCTCGTCAGCGGCGAGATGCAGGTCGACTACGACGACCAGGACCCGGTCGTGCTCCGACCCGGCACCTATGCCTACGGACCGGCCCGGCTGGCACATACCACCCATTGCACATCGGACGAGGACTGCATCCTGTTCATCGCCTTCGAGGAACCGGTGGACGCCCACGCCAGCCACGACGACTGACCCCGTCACGGTCCAATCACCACCGCCGGATGCGGCCGCCCGCGGCTGCTCCCGGACCCAAAAAAGGCCCGCACGGGGCGGGCCTTGTTGGATCGGAACAGCGACAACCCGGTCAGGCAGCAGCGGCAGCCCGGGTAAAGGCAAGCTGGTCGCCAGCCAGGTCCACCTCGATGGTATCGCCGGGGCCGAATTCGCCGGACAGCAACGACTGGGCCAGCGGGTTTTCCATCTGCGTCTGGATGGCCCGCTTGAGTGGACGCGCGCCGTACACCGGGTCGAAACCGGCGGCGCCCAGGTGATCCAGCGCGGCGTCGGTGATGGTGAGCCCCAGATCGCGCTCCTCCAGACGCTTGCGCAGGAACTGCAGCTGGATGCCGGCAATCGCCCGGATCTGCTCGCGCTCCAGCGGGTGGAACACCACCACATCATCCACGCGGTTGATGAACTCGGGGCGGAAGTGCTGCCCGACGATCTCCATCACCGCGGCCTTCATTGCGTCGTAGTTCGCCTCGCCGGCCATCTCCTGGATCTGCTGCGAGCCGAGGTTGGAAGTCATCACGATCACCGTGTTGCGGAAGTCCACGGTGCGCCCATGACCGTCCGTCAGACGACCATCATCCAGCACCTGCAGCAGCACGTTGAAGACATCCGGATGCGCCTTCTCGACCTCGTCCAGCAGGATCACGGAGTACGGCTTGCGGCGCACGGCCTCGGTCAGGTAGCCGCCCTCCTCGTAGCCGACATAGCCCGGCGGCGCCCCGATCAACCGCGCCACCGAGTGCTTCTCCATGAACTCGGACATGTCGATGCGCACCATGGACTCTTCGGTGTCGAACAGGAATGACGCCAGCGCCTTGGTCAGTTCGGTCTTGCCGACCCCGGTCGGGCCGAGGAACAGGAACGAGCCGTTCGGCCGATTCGGATCGGACAGGCCCGCCCGCGAACGGCGGATGGCGTTGGCCACCGCGCGCACGGCTTCCGTCTGGCCGACCACGCGATCACCCACGGCCTCTTCCATGCGCAGCAGCTTGTCCTTCTCGCCCTCCAGCATCTTGGAGACCGGGATGCCGGTCCAGCGCGCAACCACCTCGGCGACCTCCTCGTCGGTCACCTTGGTGCGCAGCAACTGGGTCTCCTGGCTCTCCATCTCGTGGGCCATGGCGAGGGACTTCTCCAGATCCGGGATGCGCCCGTACTGCAACTCGGACATGCGCGACAGGTCGCCGGCACGGCGGGCGGTCTCCAGCTCGGTACGTGCGCGCTCGAGCTCTTCCTTCAATTGTGCGGCGCCGGAAACCGAGGCCTTCTCGGACTTCCACACCTCTTCCAGATCGGAGAGCTCGCGCCCCAGGCGATCGATCTCGCCCTCCAGGGTATCCAGCCGCTTCTTCGAGGCGTCGTCGGATTCCTTCTTTAGGGCCTCGCGTTCGATCTTCAGCTGAATCAGGCGCCGTTCCAGGCGATCCATGACCTCGGGCTTGGAGTCGATCTCCATGCGGATCCGCGAGCTGGCCTCGTCGATCAGGTCGATCGCCTTGTCCGGCAGCTGGCGATCGGTGATGTAACGCTGCGACAGCTGCGCCGCGGCGACGATCGCCGGGTCGGTGATCTCGATCCCGTGGTGGACCTCGTAGCGCTCCTTCAGACCGCGCAGGATAGCGATGGTGTCTTCCAGCGTGGGCTCGTCGACCACCACCTTCTGGAAACGGCGTTCCAGCGCGGCGTCCTTCTCGATGTTCTGGCGGTATTCGTCCAGCGTGGTCGCGCCGATGCAGTGCAGCTCGCCGCGCGCCAGCGCCGGCTTGAGCATGTTGCCGGCGTCCATTGCGCCCTCGGCCTTGCCGGCGCCCACCAGGGTATGGATCTCGTCGATGAACAGGATCACGCGACCCTCTTCCTGCGAAAGCTCCTTGAGCACGGACTTCAGCCGCTCTTCGAAATCGCCGCGGTACTTGGCCCCGGCCAGCAAGGCGCCCAGATCCAGCGCAAGCACGCGCTTGTCCTTCAGGCCCTCGGGCACCTCGCCGTTGATGATGCGCTGGGCCAGGCCCTCGACAATCGCGGTCTTGCCGACCCCGGGCTCGCCGATCAGCACCGGGTTGTTCTTGGTGCGCCGCTGCAGGACCTGGATCGAACGGCGAATCTCCTCGTCACGCCCGATCACCGGATCGAGCTTGCCCTGCTCGGCGCGCTCGGTGAGGTCGATGGTGTACTTGTCCAGCGCCTGGCGGTTCTCCTCGGCGTTCGGGTCGTCCACCTGGGCACCGCCGCGCATGTCTTCCACGGCCTTCTCCAGGGAGTCCTTGTTGGCGCCGGCGTTGCGCAGCATTTCGCCCACACCGGCCTTCTCGGCGATCGCCGCGAGCAGGAACAGCTCGCTGGGGATGTACTGGTCCTTGCGCTCCTGGGCAAGCTTGTCGCAGACATTCAGCATGCGCCCCAGGTCATTGGATACATGCACCTCGCCCGCGGCACCCTCTACCCTGGGCAGGCGGTCCAGCGCCTCGCCCAGCGCCGAGCGCAGCTGGCGCACGTTGGCGCCGGCGCGGTCGAGCACGTGGCGGATGGTACCGCCCTCCTGGTCCAGCAAGGCCAGCAGGAGGTGGGCCGGTTCGATGAACTGGTGATCGCGGCCTACCGCGAGCGATTGTGCATCCGCGATGGCGGACTGGAACTTGGTCGTCAGGCGATCCATTCGCATTGGGAAACCCCTCGGTCAAATCTGGGTGAACTGACACCAATGATGGGGACAATCCCCCGACCTTCAAGGATAGACGGACGCAACCGCCCGTATCAGACAAACGCCAACACCGTCACGCACGAACGTCGGGGCGGCGCGCGGAGGTTGCCACGGCCCCTGCGGGGCCTCAATGGGATGGACGCCCCCGCCCTATTACGGCATCGCGATGTGCCAGAGTGGGGGTGATCACTCTCACTCGAAGAAGACGGAGGCGTCCGGATGCAGGTTACAACACTCGGCATTGATCTCGCGAAGAACGTGTTCCAGGTCCACGGCGTGGATGCGCAGGGACGGCAGGTGTTTTCGAAAACGCTGCGGCGCAGCCAGTTGCGCAACTTCGTAGCCCAGCTGCCGGCCTGCCGGATCGGGTTGGAGGCCTGCGGGAGTGCCCATTACTGGGCGCGTGAGTTGCAGGCGTTGGGGCACGAGGTACGGCTGATGGCGCCGCAGTTCGTGAAGCCCTACGTGAAGACGAACAAGAACGACCGGGCGGACGCCGAGGCGATCTGCGAGGCGGTGACCCGCCCGAACATGCGTTTTGTGCCGATCAAGACGCCCGACCAGCAGGCGGTACTGGCGCTGCACCGGGTGCGCGAGGGCCAGATCAAGGCGCGCACCGCGCAGGCCAACCAGGTGCGCGGGCTGCTGGCCGAGTTCGGGATCGTGGTGCCCCAGGGGATGACGACCCTGTTCCGCGAGCTCCCGGGGATCCTGGAGGATGCGGAGAACGGCTTGCCGGATCTGTTCCGCACGCTGCTGGCCGACCGGCTGGAGGAGTTGCGGCGACTGGACCAGGCCGTGAAGGAACAGGAGCGCCAGATCCAGGCCTGGCATCGAAGTCATGCGGTCAGCCGGCGCCTGGCCGAGATCCCGGGGATCGGACCGATCAGCGCGACCGCCCTGGTCGCCGCGATCGGCCATGCCCGGCACTTCAAGAACGGTCGCCAACTGGCCGCCTGGATGGGTCTGGTGCCCAAGCAGCACTCCAGTGGCGGCCAGTCGAACCTGCTGGGTATCAGCAAACGCGGCGACCGCTACCTGCGCATGCTGCTGATCCACGGGGCGCGGTCCGCCCTGCTGGCGGATCAGCGCCGCGGCGAGGGCGGCGACCCCTGGCTCGAAGGGTTGCGCCAGCGGCGCTGTCCCAACGTGGCGACCGTGGCCCTGGCCAACAAGAATGCCCGCACGGTCTGGGCCCTGATGGCCCATGACCGGACGTTTGACCCCGGCCTGCGCGGCGCCGCCGCGTAAGCCCGCAAAAACGGAGAAGCGAACGCGTTATTACGTACCCAACCCTCGATTGCGCAAGCGATTGAGCATGATGGCAACGGGAGCGATCCCGGTGGGGGCCAGTCCGATCATTGCGAAGCACCTCGAGTGCGCGACCTCGCTGGGACCCTCCACCCGCGGAATCCATCCGGGACCGTGGCGAATGAAAGCCGCACACGCAGTCCGAATGTACGGGAGCAATCGTCGCCCCGAAACCATCTACTCAAACGCTTGGCAAACCGGGGGCGTCCATGTACGCAATGACGGGG